>JANPJC010000338.1:0-50733 GCA_031425315.1 Chitinophagales bacterium | reverse complement strand
ATTGATGTGAAGCCGAAAGATCAGTATAAAATTTTTCCTTTGCAGCCCTGTAAAGCCTTACAGGATCTTTTAACGCGATTCCTTTCTGTACTTCACCTTTTAAAGCGAGGCTCAATGTATCATCCATTTCCAGTACCTGCGATGGATGATCACATCCGCTGCAATTCGCATCAATAAAACGGCCAAGCCACCCCGTGTATACATATTCGTTAGCATCACTCGCCGTTTGCCAGATATCCATACTCCTGAAATGCGACCGGTCAGGATTAGGATATCCAACACCATTGATGACAGATAGATGACCTTCGTTGTATAAAGACTGAAACCCAGGTAAAGAGGGATGTAATCCTGCTTCTTCATTCAGCAATAAGCTATTCGATTTTTTAATACCCAACACCGGTCGTTCTCTATAGTAGATATCATTTCTAACAGGTATAACAGTATTCAATCCATCATTTCCTCCAGACAATTGTATAACGACTACAACTTTTCCTTGAGGCAAAATTTGAGTTTCGTGCTCCCAGGCCTTTAAAAAACCGGGTATCAATAATGAACCGGAGAATAATGCAGACTGATTGATAAATCGTCTTCTTGAATTCATCTTCATATTTTTAATACCGTTAATTAGTTTATCAACATACCTGGTATTCAGGAGTACTCATTATGTGAACAGTAAACGCAATTAAATCCTGATCTGAATAAAAACCTTTGGAACTGTTTGTCAAAAAACCCAACCTGACATTGTCCGTATAGAGAAGATTTTGCAAAGTATGATCGGACCATAGATTATTTTGGACTGACTTAAAATAAGAGAGATACCTACTCCAATTCACTTCTGCAATTATACGATTCAGTTGTTGTAAGGCTTCATTTCTTCCGCCCATTTCAATATCGTCGTCCTGTTTTGGCGATACACTTAGGTGATCCTTATTCAATAATGCCATAGGCCATCTCAGCCGATACATCAAAGTGGAACTATCAATCCAATTTGTTCCCCCTGGCCAACCCGCTACATTTGGTGGGAAAAACAAAACCTGTCCCAATAACTTTTGCATTATAAGTTGCCATTCATTTTTTTCACTACCAACCGGCAAAGTCCGCCTGATTCCAACAATCCACTCTACCGGTGATTTTATCTTTGCACCCAAATATTCCGGCTGATAGAACCATTTGGATGTAAAAATCTTTTTCAGCAAAAAGGATATATCTAATCCAGATTGATAGAAATCCTCAGATAATTTTTCGACTTGATGTTTATCGATAGTTGTTCCCAATAAATATTGAAGTAGTTTATTGGTGATCCAGAAGGCAGTATTTTTATTCCCGAGTAATATTTCAAGTATATCGTTACCATCAAAATTTCCTCTTTTGCCAAGGAAGGTTTTTTCTCCTTCGTCATGCATTGCCTTACGAAATACAAACTGTCCTGTCCTGTCGAACCCCCAACCTGTAAATGCACGCGCAGCTTCTTTTATATCAGTTTCGTTATATTGCCCTCTGCCTAATGTGAAAAGTTCCAGTAACTCACGGGAGAAGTTTTCATTTGGATGCCGCTTTCTGTTTTGCTGATTATTCAGGAAGGATAACATGGCGGGAGATTTAGAAACTGCCCTCAGTAAATCGCCGAATTTACCCAATGCATTCTGGCGCACAATATGAAGCAAATCCTGTGCAAAAAATGTATTGTTGATACGACAGGCAAAATGGCCGTGCCAAAATAACGCCATCTTCTCTCTCAATTGCGCTTTGCTATCGGTCATTTCATTTAGCCATAAAATATTAAGCTTTTTGAACCCTTCCCTGCTTACATTTCGAATCTGCATTTTCGCTTCTTTCGACAATTCATTTACCGGCCCTGAAGTATTCATCAAACTTCCGAACTCCACATCCACACCTTTCAGCTTTACAGGAACCGTGTTTGAATCTTCAAAAAGCTTTTTAACCAGCTCATTTACCGTCAGTGTTGATGTATCGGCACCTGAACGAAAGTCAGGCCCAAAACCTGCACGCCATAACAAATGCTTTTGTTTTTGCACCATAAATTGTTCTTTCCGGTACCTAAGACTAAAGATTTCTTCTGCGGTTTAAACGACAGCATTAAATAATTTGAAACGTATATCATGATCTTTCGCGGTAATTTATTTTACATTTACCTATAAAAGCGCAACATTGCAGTTCAGATCATTAAAATATGCAACACCATTTGTGATATACGCAGCATCGCTGTATTCTTTCACTAATTACGGATGGACTATATTTCTTCCTTTAATACTTGCTTTCTTACTTATTCCAATCTGTGAATTATTCATTCCAACCAACAACAGTAATCTGAATGCAGTTGAAGAGGAATTAGCAAAGAACGATCGTGTTTATGATTTATGGCTTTACCTGATTGTTCCATTACAATACTGCGCATTAACGTTATTTCTTTTCTCATTGCAGGACCCCAAACTGGAAACATGGGAAATGTTTGCAAGGACTGCAGTAATGGGATTGCTTTGCGGGAGTTTTGGAATAAATGTGGGCCACGAATTGGGACACAGGAATAAAAAGCATGAGAAAATTTTTGCAAAAATGCTTTTACTCACGTCGATGTATATGCATTTTTATATTGAACACAACAAAGGGCATCATAAAAATGTAGCAACAGTCAATGACCCCGGAAGTGCAAGATTTGGAGAATCATTGTATCGTTACTTTATGCGTGCTGTTCCCGCAACTTACTTTTCAGCATGGACAATTGCGAATAAAGAGATCAAGAAAAAAGGGTTACCCTTAATCCATTGGAAAAATGAAATGCTGCAGTTTCAGTTATTGCAGATTAGTTTTCTTTTAATGATCTATTTGCTTTTTGGAGGAAGTATTTTTTTACATTTTGTTGCGGCAGCTGTAATAGGTTTCCTCTTGCTGGAAACTGTCAATTATATTGAACATTACGGATTGGAAAGAAAAATGAACCCTTCCGGTTTATATGAAAGAGCTATGCCATGGCATTCGTGGAACAGTAACCAGGTGATCGGTCGGCTAATGCTTTTTGAATTATCGCGCCATAGCGATCACCATTACATAGCCAGCAGAAAATACCAGTTATTAAGGCACCACAGCGACGCACCACAGATGCCCACAGGTTACCCAGGCATGATGATCCTCGCATTGTTTCCACCACTATGGTTTCAGGTTATGAACAGAAAGATCAGGACTGAAACTTCTGTAGATAACGAATTGTCTCCCACATAAGGTAATCAGATTCTTCCGGCACCAAAATACGGATGCAATGCTGCAGGCAAACTTATACCAGTTTCATCCTGACGATTTTCCAGCAGTGCCGCCATGATTCGTGGAAGCGCCAGTGAGCTGCCATTTAATGAATGGACAAGTTGAATTTTACCATTTGCATCTTTATACCGGATTTTCATCCTGTTGGTTTGAAATGACTCAAAATTAGAGACAGAGCTCACTTCGAGCCATTTCTGTTGTGCCGCACTATAAACTTCAAAATCATAAGTAAGTGCGGAGGTAAATCCCATATCGCCACCGCATAACCGAAGAATACGGTATGGAAGTTCGAGCAGCTGTAAAAGTTTTTCAATATGAATCACCATATCTTCCAAAACTTCATAGCTGTTTATGGGATTTACCAATTGAACGATCTCAACTTTATCAAATTGATGCAATCTGTTCAACCCTCTTACATCTTTTCCGTAGCTACCTGCTTCCCTTCTGAAACAAGGTGTATAAGCAGTCATTTTTACCGGAAGTTCTGACTCTTTTAAAATCTCATCCCTGTAAATATTGGTAACCGGAACTTCGGCAGTTGGAATGAGATAAAAATTATCAGCAGTTGCGTGATACATCTGGCCTTCCTTATCAGGAAGCTGGCCGGTGCCATATGCTGAAGCTTCGTTTACCATGTATGGAGGCTGATACTCTATGTACCCCGCATTGGTATTATAATCGAGAAAATATTGAATTAATGAGCGTTGTAATTTTGCACCTTTATTTTTATACACCGGAAAACCACTGCCTGTTATCTTATTTCCCAATTCGAAATCTATTAGGTTATATTTTGTAGTAAGATCCCAATGTGGTAATGCATCTTTACTAAGAGTTGGAATACTCCCCCCTTCACGAACCACTTCATTATCTTCAGGCGTTTTACCACGGGGTACCTGTTTAGAAGGTATATTGGGAATGCGTACAAGTGCCTCCTGGAGGTATAACTCTTTTTCTTTTAGCTGAGCCTCCAGGCTTTCTATTTTAGATTTCAAATCAGCAACTGCATCTTTTTTGGCTTTGGCTTCATCCTTCATTCCTTTGCCCATCAATGCACCAATTTCTTTAGAGAAAAGGTTGCGTTGCGCCAGCAGTTCATCCACAGTGGTCTGAATTTTTTTGCGCAGATCATCCAGTTCGATCACTTCATCCACTAACTGTAATTCCTTAAAGTTTCTAACTTCCAGTCTTTCGATTACTAAATCCCTGTTCTGCCTGATAAACTGTACCTGAAGCATTATCCTGATTTTTTGGCAAATATATCATTTGCTGAGCCTTCAATTCCACTCTGTAGTTATAGTGTTTAGTTTACTTAAATTTGCGGTTATGCAAATTCAGGACGATTTACAGGTGAGATGGTGGAAACTGGAAGAAAAGCTGTTGCAACGGTTTTCTAAAAAGCCCGATATGGAAACTATATTGTTTCTGATTGGTGTGCAGGAATTAGGATCAGCAAAAACAAAGTTTACCAAAGAACAAAAGCAGGACCTTATCCATATTGCTGTTTGCACAATCTTATCTGGGGGCGGGTTCTATGAGCTGGAAGGTACAGACGCTGAAGGCTGGCCGCATTTCCGTCAGGTAAAAGCGATACCTGTCATGGATGTGTTTGAACAGGAAAATTTCATGAAAGATTTTGTGTTACTTTATTTTCAGAACAATCAATTTCTGGATTAATATGTGGAGGCAAAAACTTTACAAGGTTATTACCACGCTTTCTGTGCTTCTGTTTCTTATTGCTGCGACTGGCGTAAATGCGCAGTCAAAGGTGAAACTCAGGAAAAAAGACAGAAAAAGGAATGTATCGCTGATCACTTCAAAAGGCGAAATAATTATCAGGTTAAGTGACTCCACTCCTTTGCATCGAGATAATTTTCTAAGACTCGTTAAATCACATTTTTATGACAGTATAATTTTCCACAGGGTGATTAATGAATTTATGATACAAGCCGGAGATCCTAAAACAAAACGGATGACCCCTGACGTGAAACCGGGTGAGAATGATCAAGGTTACACTGTTCCTGCAGAATTCAGAACGGGTTTATTTCATAAAAAAGGAGTTATAGCTGCAGCGCGCACCGGCGACGACGTCAACCCTCAAAAAGCGAGCAGTGGAAGTCAATTTTACCTGGTACAGGGTAAGGTATTTACCGATTCCGGGTTAGATTCTGTTGAAAATATCAGGTTAAAAGGCAGAAAGCTGCCTTTGGAACATAGAGCCGTTTATAAAACCGTGGGGGGAACTCCACATCTTGATCAAAATTATACGGTGTTTGGGGAAATCATTTCCGGGCTTTCGGTAGTTGATACTATCGCTGCTGTACCTACCAATGGACGAGAGAGTGGAGACAGGCCTCTCGAACATGTGAGAATTATCAAAGCGAGCCTGGTAAAAAGAAAGAAATCAAATTGAAAATCTAATGACTTTTTCAAATAAATATCAAATACACAGGAAAGTATTATTCTTGCAAAACAAAAAAGAGCTGAGATGAATTTCCCTTCGAATTTACGTTACACGAAAGATCATGAATGGGTATTGCTTGAGGGTAATATCGCTACAGTTGGTATTACAGCTTTTGCACAAAGTGAGCTGGGTGACATTGTATATGTTGATATTGATACCATCGGTCAGCATCTAGCAGCAGAATCGGTATTTGGTTCCGTAGAAGCTGTAAAAACAGTCAGCGACCTTTTCTTACCCTTATCCGGAACAATTACTGAAAAGAATCCTGATCTGGACAATGTGCCTGAGCAGGTGAATGAAGATCCTTACGGAAAGGGCTGGATGATAAAAATCACATTAGATGATCCGGCTGATTTTCAGAATCTTATGACAGATGAAGCCTATAAAGTATTTATAGGAGTTTGATTATCCCAATGTTAAGAAAATTACAGGAGTCAGTATGGACTTCGCTTCTGTGGACCATACTGATCTTTACTTTATTGATTATTCCCCAGGAGGATATTCCGGGCGATGACATTTTTAATATCACCGATTTCGATAAAATAGTTCACGCCGTCTTATTTGGCGTATTTGTATGGTTATGGTGTTTTTGGTATCGTGGCAAAAACCGGGGAAGTTCGACAATTCGTGGGGTGATTACAATTGTTACTATCTCATGCCTTTATGGTATTGGAATGGAGTTTTTTCAGAAGTATTTCACTGACCGTCAATTTGATAATGGCGACATCATCGCAGATGTCATAGGTTCTGTAGCGGGAGGTTTGGTTTTCCGTTTGATAAAAAAATAAGCCCCTATAGAAATAGGGGCCGTAACCAAAACTAACTGCTTATGAGAAAAAGTTATAATCGTTTTATACTATCTAAGACGCAAATCAGGTGCCAAGGTTAACCGTTTTCCTGTTAATGAATTGATAAAGGGTACCATCACATAACGCAAAACTCACAATTCATTTCATTTTTCCCTTACTATATTTTTCCCCGACACATTTACATATATAGTGTTGATTGGATGATAAACCGTTGTATAAACTTTCTTAAGGAAAAGCTAAAGCATTTTCCAATAGATTAAATAATTATACGTTATATCCCTCAGTATACGCCCTATTAAAATCCAATCAGCTATGAAAAAGAAGTTTTACTTCCTCACACTCATCCTGTTGCCTCTGATTTCTATGGCTCAATTTAAAATTGGTGTTCAGGGTGGCTTTGCGATGGCAAGGACCCAAACGAACAGCAGCATTAAATTCACAACACAAGATTATCGACTCGGTCCCATTATAGGTGTCATGGCCGGTATAAACCTTGGTGACAGTCGCCTCAGTATTATGCAGGAGGCAAATTATGTTGCAAAGGGAGTCAGATTTATTGGCACAGATCAGTCTTCTGCAATTCCTACAAGTGTAAAAGGCACCCATTCAACCCATTGGGTGGAGTTACCATTTAACCTGCTTTATTATCTTCCGTTAGGTAATGGCCATTTCTTTTTTGGCGGTGGCCCTTATGCCGGATTTGGATTAAAAGCAAAATATAAAATTACATATCAGGTTGACCCGAGTCCGGAAGTTGAAGAAACCATTATCAAATTTGGATCAGAGGTAAATGATATCAAACGATTTGATTATGGTGTTCACGGTTTGATAGGGTATAAATTGGGTTATGGTTCGTACCTCAAAGCTTTTTATTCTCACGGACTTGCAGATCTATCAAATTTACCAGGAGTTAAATACTCTAATAAATACTTTGGGTTAAGTTTCGGCTATTTTTTCAACTCCGGTAGATAACATAATTAAGTTAGTAAAAAAAGGGATCGGTACAATCACCGATCTCCTTTTTTTATCTTAATAAGCTTCCTATCATGTCCATAACACTGTTTCCGGGTGTTTGCTGCTGTTGTTTTGCAGCGCCGGAAACAGATGCAATAATATCCTGCAAATCAACGTCGCCATCACCATCAATATCGCCGGAGGCAGAAACTCGGCCAGCTAACTGATTGAAGTCAGCACCCGCAGCCTGACCGCCAGTGAGTGAACGTATTACCGCATTCATGTCGATACTCGAATCTGACGGGTCGCCAACTCTTTGAGCAAAACTGTTGAGTACATGGGGAATCAGAGAATTGCCAACGTTTTGTGCTGTTTCAGGGCTAAGGTTATACTGCTGGGTTAGTCTTCCGGTAAACGATTGAATAATGTTTTGAACCGCAGGATTGCTCAGCATATTCATAATTCCATTTCCCCCATTATTATTTCTACCTGCCCCGCCCAGTAAACCAAGGATTTGTGTCAAACCTCCATTGGCCAACATCGATTGAAGTCCATTAAATATCGAACTGCCCGCCTCACCGATTATCTTATTGTTGAATTCATTTGGAATGGCTGGGTTTTGAACAACATCAGTTTCGCCCTGATTGGTGATCATTTTTAGCAACTGGTCAAGCATCGTAATAAGTTTAGCTGGTTATGAAATACTACCAGTAAGTTATGCATTTAATGCATATCTGGTTATCCCTTAAATGGTTAAATGAAGAAAATATCACGGACTTAATTTTTGGAAAATTACTGTTTGGGACTAACTAGAAAGGAACAACTGCTCCGATCAATTTTGCTGCGCCAGTTTACCTGCATTTTCAGCAAACTGCAAAGCATCAATTAATTCATGTACACCACCATTAAGTACATCATGAATATTATACAATGTCATTCCGATGCGATGGTCAGTGACCCTGCCCTGTGGAAAATTGTATGTCCTGATTTTAGCTGACCGGTCTCCTGTGCTCACCAAACTCTTTCGATGCCTTGAAATTTCATCTTCCTGCTTACGCACCTGTTCTTCATACAATTTTGTACGAAGCATCTGCATCGCTTTTTCCCTGTTTCCCAACTGAGTTCTTTCTGTTTGGCAAATAATAACGGTGCCTGTGGGAATATGGGTGAGCATTACTTTGGTTTCCACTTTGTTTACGTTCTGACCGCCAGCGCCCCCGCTTCGTGACGTTTCCATCTTCACATCACTTTCCCTCAGGTCAAGATCTACCTCTTCTGCTTCGGGCATTACGGCAACTGTTGCTGCGCTTGTATGCACCCTTCCACTCGCTTCTGTGTCCGGCACTCTCTGAACACGATGTACACCGCTTTCGAACTTCATGGTACCATACACATCATCACCAACCACCTCCAATTGAACTTCTTTATATCCACCCACAGTTCCCTCACTTTCTGAGAGAAGAGCTGTCTTCCATCCTTTTCTTTCACAAAACTTGAGGTACATTCTCAAAAGATCTCCGGCAAATAACGAAGCTTCATCACCCCCTGTGCCCGCCCGTATTTCAATGATCGCATTCTTTTCATCCTGAGGATCCTTGGGAATAAGCATGTTTCTGATGCTTTTCTCCATTTCTTCTTTCCGTTCAGTAAGATCGGCAGTTTCCATCTTCGCCAGGTCTCTCAACTCTTCATCTTCACCCATCAGCGCTTCGCGGTTAAAATCGAGATCGGCCAGCAGCCTTCTGTAGTCATTATATGCCTGAACTATTTTTTCAAGACTCCGGTATTCCTTGCTAAGCTGGCTGAAGCGCTTATTATCATTTACGATTTGAGGGTTGGTGAGCGCAACACCAATGTCATCAAATTTCGCCTTAATTGCTTCCAGTTTATCCAGCATATGTTTACTATAAAATACCACTTTGAAACTGCGGTATCAGATTATGTATTTTCGGGTGGCAAAGTTACATCAAAAGAGCCCATAATGTATCGCAAATTCACAGGGAAAAGGATATTCACCGGAACACACTGGGCACCCCAGGGCAGTGTATTGATTATTGATGAAAATGAAAAGGTGATTGACATTCTACCTGACACCGAAAGTGGTGACGACATCCAAAAACTCCCAGGTATTTTATGTCCCGGATTTATAAATGCTCACGTTCACGTCGAACTCAGCCATATGAAGGGTGTGATTAAGAAAGGTACTGGCCTAGTCAACTTTCTATTGGAAGTAGTGAAGGGCCGACGGGCAGATGATGACCAAATAAAAAAAGCTATGATTGCCGCTGATCATGAAATGTGGAAAAATGGAATTGTAGCAGCAGGAGATATATGTAATACCAAAGACAGTATGCAGGTGAAATCTGTTTCGTCAATCCATTGGAATAATTTTGTTGAGGTCCTAAATCTCAAAGATGATAAGTCATCTGAAGCGTTATCAAAATATGCCGACATTGCAGACGCATTCCGTTTGATTAAAAATGACATAACATTATCAAATACAGCGCTATCCCCCCACTCACCTTACAGTGTAAGTGCACAAACATTCGAATTAATTAATAACATTACTGCCGGCAAAACCATTAGTATGCATAACCAGGAATGTGCGGCTGAAAATGATATATATATATCAGGCGGGGGTGAATTTCTTAAACTCTATCAGTTTTTTGGCCTTAATGATTCGCCGCTTCATACAACAGGTCAATCTTCAATAAAGTCGGTACTTCCATATTTTAATCGAAGTCAGCGAATTATTCTGGTCCATAATACCTATACAAGTGAAGAGGACATTAATTTTATAATGGAGTACGCAGTTGCAAATGAACTTGACATCTACTTCTGCTTATGTCCGAACGCAAATTTGTATATCGAGAATAATTTGCCGGATGTTTCGCTTATGATAAAAAAGAAATTGAATATCATATTGGGTACAGACAGTTACAGCAGCAACCAACAGTTAAGCATAGCTGCAGAAATCGCAACTTTACTCCACAACTTTCCAGCTATTGAACTTTCTGAAATACTGCAGTGGGCAACACTGGGCGGCGCAAAGGCTTTAAGAGTAGACGACGTATTCGGCAGTTTTACGATTGGTAAAAAACCTGGTGTTGTTATGTTAGATAGTGATTTCAATGCGCTGAAAATTGTTTAAGTACTTTACTAATTAAAGATTGATTGCAGTACCGGCAATGACTTGAGCTGTCCAAATTCTGTTGTATGAAAAGTATAATATCGGAGACATGCATCAAGTACCGTTCTTCTGACTTCCTGATTTAATTTTATTTCCGCAGTATCTGCCGGTTGTTGTGCTTTCAGAAAACTGGAGATAATTTCACTGACGGGATTTTCAACCCATTGCTGGTGATCTGGCGTTACACTAACAAATTCACCTTCTTTCAGATCAAGGATATAACTTTCATTACTGTATCCATCTTCCATTCTGAAGCCGAAAAAATGCGACAGATGCAGGGCAAAAAATATGGGCAAATTGGCATTTACCATGGGCGATGATTTATCAAGTCCATTTAAAGCATCTTCCATAAAATAAAAAAGATCAGGCTGAGGATCCGGTTGTTTTAAACACTTTTGCAACATTTCAACCATAAACAATGCAACTGCATTTTTATACATATCCTGGAAGATGTTTTCGTAAAGGATGGCCCATCTGCACTCTTTAATACGCTGTAAATTTCTCTTCTCCTGATGATAAACGACAAGTTCCAGGATTGCGGATGGCTGGAATTGTCCAGGCTGGAATGAATTTTTAAGCTTTGAAGTTCGTACGCCGTTCAATAAATAACTCTGAATGCCAAATAGTTCGGTAAATATGGTAACAATCAGGCTTGTTTCGCCATATTTCACCGATCGCATAACTATTCCTTTTGTTTTATGTAACATATTACACTATATGAAATATCAATTCGGTGGTTTTTTAGATTTACAACATTTAGTAATGCGGGTACCAGATGATAGCATAACATTGATGGATACTCTTTTACACTAATTGTCATTGGTTTTCGACATCACAATTTCTAATACTATTAAGGCAGTTCCGGTTACTGTAAATTCCTTTCCTTTGCAAATTAATTTAAGTTTTAGCTATGACGTGGAAACAACTTGGTGAATGGGTTTTAAAATTCAGGCTCCCATTATTGGCATTTCTTGCTGCAATTACTGTGATTATGGGATATTATGCCTCAAAGGTGGAAATGAGCTACGAATTTACCCGGGCTATTCCCATTGATAATCCGAAATACCAGGCATACCTGGCTTTTAAAGAAAAGTTTGGAGAAGATGGCAATCTGGTCGCTGTGGGTTTTGAGACAGACAAGATGTTCACAAAGGATTTTTTCAATGCAGCCTCAGCGCTTCATAATGACTTTAAAAAAATTGCCGGAGTTGAAGATGCCTTGAGTGTTAGTTCGGCCGTAAACCTGGTCAAAAACGATAGTACGGGCAAACTTGTTCCACAGGCCATATTTCCGGAAACTGTTGCTTCCCAGGAAGAACTTGACTCAGCAAAAAATGTATTTCTCAGCTTGCCTTTTTATAAAGGTTTGATGTATAATCCTGAGACCAACTCCTATGTTATAGGAGTAAGATTAAAAAGAGAAGTTATTAATTCAAAACTGAGATCAGGGGTTGTTGGTGGTATTGAAAAACTTGCCAATGAGTTCGGGACAAAAAACAATATTGATATTAAGCTAAGCGGACTTCCTTTAATCAGAAATAATCTGGCCACGCGGATCGCCAGTGAAATGAAATGGTTTCTGGCAGGGTCGATATTCTTTTCTGCTATTATCCTCTTACTTTTTTTCAGATCAGCCAGTACTACTATTTTATCATTATCAGTAGTAATTATCGGCGTCATCTGCTCGATGGCTACCATTTATTTATGTGGCTTTAAAATCTCCCTGCTTAATGCTTTAATCCCTCCGTTGGTAGTGGTTATTGGCGTACCAAACTGCATCTATTTTCTAAATAAATATCATACAACCTATATTAAAAATCCGGATAAGAAGGCTGCATTAATTGAGATGGTAGGGAAGATGGGGATTGTCACTTTATTCTGTAACATCAGTGCAGCTATCGGTTTTGCTGTTTTTGCCTTCACTAAAAGTGCTATTCTGAAAGAATTTGGGATTGTTGCAGGTATCAATATCATGGCTCTGTTCTTCATTTCCCTTATATTATTGCCAGCAGCTTTAAGTTATTTGCCCCCACCAAAAAACCGCCATTTGAATTACCTTGAAAATAGATGGCTCTCTGCAATTCTTACAAAAATAGAATTATGGGTTTTCAGTCATACAAAAACTGTTTACACGCTAACCTTTATCATTCTCGCCGTTTCAGTTACTGGTATCCTTAAATTAAAAGCGGAAGGCTTTATAGTTGATGATTTACCTAAGACAGATAAAATATACACTGATCTCAAATTCTTTGAGAAGAACTTTAAAGGTGTAATGCCTTTAGAAATTGTAATAGACAGCAAAAGGCGGAATGGATTAAGTGGAATGAGGGCACTCAACACATTTAGTAAAGTGGATTCATTCAGCCAGTTTGTTTCACGTTTTCCAGAGATGGCGAGGCCATTATCACTTGCGGAAGGACTAAAATTTGCGAAGCAGGGATTCTATGAGGGCGATAGTAACAACTATGTTATGCCTAATGTATTTGATGGCGCCTTTGTTTCTGATTATCTCAAAATTCAGAAAGACTCTACAAGCAAAAATTCCACTTTTCAAAATCTCATTGCCACCTTCATTGACAGCACCCGTCAATCCACGCGTATAAGTATTAATATGGCAGATGTTGGCAGTAAAAGATTGCCGGCACTGGTAGATACGCTCGAAAAAGAAGCGCTTAAATATTTTGATACAGCAGCATATAAAGTGCAATTTACAGGCACATCAATGACTTTCCTGGAGGGCAGCCGTTTTATAATTGATGGCCTTACAGATAGTATCATGTGGGCATTTCTATTGATTTCCCTCTGTATGCTTTATTTATTCCGATCATTCAGGATTTTATTCTGTTCGCTAATTCCAAATGTGATTCCACTTGTATTAACAGCGGGCGTAATGGGATGGACAGGAATTAATATTAAGCCTTCAACTGTGTTGGTGTTCAGTGTCGCACTGGGCATTGCTATTGATGTCACCATTCGTTTTCTTGTCAATTATAAACAAGAGCTTCCCCATCATAATTATAATGTAAAAGAAACTGTACTACATACAATCCGGCAAACCGGAATCAGTATTATATATACTTCATTAGTTCTGATTGCCGGGTTCATCATTTTTGTATTTAGTGGATTTGGCGGCACCCAGGCATTAGGATGGCTAACTTCCCTTACACTTTTATCTGCCACGTTAACCAACCTGGTATTACTTCCTGTATTGCTGATCACTTTTAATAAAACACACGCAAAAAAATAATCCAATAGTTTTTTGAATTTACGCACGCAACATAATGACAGCATATTCACTGTCAGCTAATATGTTTTGCTTAAGTAAACTAATGCACAGCCTTTACAGCAGTGATTTTCTCAATAAGTTTAATTAAATTGTATTGAGATACATTGCACGGAGTATTGTTGTGAAATTCCAGCCGGTTTTTCTTTTCAAATTAGCTACTGATGAAAACAATCGCAGTCATTTTCCTGGTATTATGTTTATTGCCTTTCAGCAGCATTCGTGGACAACAAAATTTTGACGTTAATGCGACAGATATTGCGGCAGGGCCTGGAGTGCTTTATTCAATCGGCGGACAAAGTTTTTCGAGAGAAAGATTTTCAAACCTTGAAGATGGCAGCCCTTTTTTTAATGAGGAATTCATGAAAGGCGATTTGATTCTTGAAAACGGAAAGTTGCTCAAAAATTTTTCTATCCGGTTGAATCTCCTGGACGGGACGGTGAATTATCTGAACGAAAAAAATGAGGAACTCGAAGCCTCAGCTCCTATCAGAGAAGTTCATCTTACTGATCTTGTGAATAAAAAAACATACCGGTTTATACACTCAAAATACTTGTGCAATGGCTCGGGGAAAACCTGGAATCGTGTGATTGACACCGGCGCTGTATCATTATACATGAGCGAAGTAAGGGTGATGACGGAAAGCAAATCATATGGATCAGCGACCCTACAACAAAATATTCTTAAGGACCAGTCTTATCTCGTAGTAAAAGGCTCGGATTGTACAAAAATTAAAACTGCGGGCGAGTTAGCCAATAAGCTTGTCATAATTGATCCTTCATTTCAGGAAAAAATAGCAAAGCAAAAAGTAAAAGGGAAATCCGAGAAGGATCTGCTTGAACTTATTAAAATCTATAATGCCACTCATCAGGCATCCGCAAATCAATAATCACAAATCAGTGTCGTTTCAATAGAAAAATACTTCTCCGGGTGAATGGGTGAATGAGTCAATTCGTGAATTAAGGATTTAAGCAATTATAACTTTGTTTACTCTTATGCTAATATTAAAAACGATTACCATTAATTAAGTACGAACAAATGTTATAAAATAATAAAGCCTCCATAATTATCAATTCAATTGACAAAATCGATTCATGGTTTATCGAATGGATCACAACTGTTAATTATAAAACTAAATCTGAAAAAGATTTAATTTATCTGACACAGCTTTTTAATACCTGCAATTAGGTTAAAAAGTCAACAACGAAAATCTAATGTAAAAAAATCAATTTATCAGTTGCTGAAGCGTTTGTTTTAAGCCGGGCCCATGCAAATTTGTAGCGATTACGTTTCCCTGCGGATCAACTAAAACATTAAAGGGAATTCCTTCAATAGAATAGGGTGGAACTACAACGCTGCTCCAGTATTTGAGATCGCTTACCTGCGCCCATGGGAGTTGATCGTCCTGAATTGCTTTCACCCATGCTGCTTTATCCCTGTCAAGTGAAACACCCAGCACCGTAAAGTTTTTATTCTTAAACTCATTGTACACATTTATAATATTGGGATTTTCTTTCCTGCATGGCATACACCAGCTTGCCCAGAAATCAACCAGAACATATTGACCTTTAAATGAGCTGAGGCTGATTATTTTTCCCTCAGGATCAGGTAGACTGATTTCAGGTGCGGGTTTTCCTTTGAGGTCACTTTGCACGCTTCTCATGTAATTAAAAAACTCGGTTGTTGTTTTGAGTACTTCAGGCGATTCAGGAAAACGACGCGCCAGGTTGGTCATCACGGGCTCCAATTGGGCTGGCTCGAGCTGGCTTTTTCCGAGGCCGATAGCATAAAGGGCTACTGTTTGACTTTTTGCGGAATCAGCATAATTGAGGAGATACTGTTCGGTTTTTGTAACAAGTTCTTTAAACGCAGAATCATTTGCAGCGGCGGCACTATCATTTTTTCCCTGTCTTTCCGAAAGCATAATAAGCTGGCGGAGTGAATCAATCAATAGCAGTTTATTATTAAATCCGGTGAGCAATGCATGCAACGAATTTGTTGCAGGAGAATTCGTTGAGAAATTTCTCAGATCATTCCAATCACCATAAAACTGAATATCATTTATATCTGACACGAGCAAAACATAAATACTTCCGTTATCAAATTTCAAACGGTACATGTTTTCACTATTGCCATCCAACCCTTTAAGTAAAAATTTTCCTGTTCCTTTTTCTGCTTGAGTTGTATCTAAAGTACGTGGCGCCGGAATGTCAGATTCCACCACTTCCAGATATACAGTTTGACTTTCCGGATTATTTTTTAGTGTTCCGTTTACTTTAAGTTTACTATCTGTTGCTGTTTTACAGCCAAGAAATAAAATAACGAAGAACGAAACAAACATGCCGATACGCATAATAAACATTTTATGATTGATTCAACTTTTCAAGTAAGAGTTCATTGGTGATTTTAGGATCTGCTTTTCCGCGGGATATTTTTTTCACTTCCCCGACAAAAAGACCAATTAATCCTTTTTTACCTTTGCGGTATTCCTGCACCTTATCTGGCATTTTATCCAATACCGCATCCACCCAGTTTTGAATTTCTGTTTTGCCGGCATCCTGTAACAGATTCATTTGTTGTGCCAATGCCAATGGATCGTTATTTCCTGATCCCTCAAGTAAAACCGGAAGTATTTTTTGTGCCGCAAGGGAGAAACTCAGGCTACCTGATTCCACCATAGTAAACAGGGTTACCCAGGTTTGAGGTTTGATATTAACATCTTCCCAGTCCTTTCCATTTTCATTAAGCCATGATTTAACCGGACCCAGGAGCCAGTTAGCTGCAGCCTTATATTGATCAGTAACTTCGCAAATTCTTTCGAAATAACCAGATAGTTCCTTGCTATCACTCAACACTCCGGCGTCATATGCCGACAAACCAAAATCGTCTTTGTATTTTTTAAATAATGACTCCGGAAGTTGGGGAAGAGCTTTACTGATTTCTTCTATGAATGTATCTGTGAAGCTGAAAGGCGTAAGATCAGGTTCGGGAAAATACCGGTAGTCGTCTGCATCTTCTTTTGTACGTATTGAAAATGTTGTATCGTTATCCGCGTTAAAACTTCTTGTTTCCTGTATTATCGTTTCGCCAAGCTGCATCATACCAATAAGCCTTGCGGATTCAACTTCAATGGCTTTCTTTACATTGCGGATAGAGTTCAGATTCTTCACCTCAACCTTTGTTCCCAGCTTCTGATCTCCTTTAACTCTCACAGAAATGTTTGCATCGCATCTTAAACTGCCTTCTTCCATATTCCCATCACATACGCCAATCCATCTTACCAGTTTCCGAATCTCTGATAAGAATGCAAAAGCTTCTTCAGCACTCCGCATATCAGGTTCGGAAACAATTTCAATCAATGGCACTCCGGCGCGGTTATAATCAAGGCAGGTATACTCATCAACCACATCATGAATACTTTTTCCCGCATCTTCTTCAAGATGAATACGGGTTAATGGAATTTTTTTTGGACCGTCGCCGGTGTTGACAGTTACATATCCCCCTTTGCAAATTGGTGTTGTATGTTGCGACACCTGATATCCTTTTGGTAAATCAGGATAAAAATAATTTTTACGGGCGAAGTAGTTGTACCGTTCTATTTCACAATGACAAACCAATCCCATTCGGATGGCGTATTCAATTGCTTTTTTGTTCAGCTTTGGCAGTGTACCGGGATGAGCAAGCGTAATTGGACTTACATGCGTATTAGCTGCAGCGCCAAAAGATGCCGAGTCGCCACAGAATAGTTTGCTTTCCGTTAGCAACTGTGCATGAACTTCCAAACCAATAACTATTTCGTAATCCGGATGCATTTCAGCCATATGCTAACTTTCAGTAAGGCAGCAAATTTACCTAAAAAAGCTCCGATAATTCCTGAAATTACGAGATGGCAATGGATTTAACTTAGTCGTAAAAGAAAGCCCGGAATGAAGAATCAACCCGGGCATTCATAAACATCCATGAGAAAACTATAGGTGAGAAATTTATAAATCAGTTTTACGAAGTTCTTTAGGGATTTTGACATCGATTTTGATTGGGCTACCTGACCTTTGTACATTGATGGAAAAGTTTTGCTTTCCGCCTAAAAGCGAAAGTGCCCTTCTTGCGTCATCGGTATCTTTAACAGCAGATGTGTCGATGCTGCTGATGATATCATCTTTTTTGATGCCAGCCTTTTCAGCAGCAGATCCCTCTTCAACATATAAAACCCTGGCTCCCTTATTTTCTTCAGTGTCTTCTATTTTCAATCCCAGCCTTGGAGCGCGGGAAAAAAACATCTCTCCTTTTTGTAATCCAAACCCTTCCACCCTGTTGAATGAACGCGGCGACATGTCCATATCTTCACTTAAATAAATCTGATTTCGGTTCCGGCCCGAACTTGTTAGGGCGGTCGCCTCTTTGGATTCGCCCAGTTTGACCTTAACCTTCTGTGTTTTCTTGCCCCTCAAGTAGGCAATTTCAGTTTCTTCTCCTGGTTTTTTATCCTGGATAATTTCCGCCAGATCATCCGGATCTTCAACTTTATCTCCATCAACAGCGGTGATAATATCGCCTTCCACCAATCCTGCTTTTGATGCGGCGCTCTCTTTCACCACCTCGGTAATTTTAGCACCTTTATCATGCGCTTCAGTCAGTACTCCCAACTGGGTGCGGGGTCTCACAGATACCGATATATTAGGTTCCGGGAATTCAAAATTGAATGCATGGGGGGCTGGATAACCATGCGGAGCCACCCTCACCCTTGGTGAGCTGTATGCAAACGGAGCAATAGCCCTTTCCAGATTCTTTTTACGGATGACAATATTGTCGCCATCATATTCGGTGACTGGCTTTCCATTGATTGTAACATTGTCGCCATCAATAATAATTGTCATTTTCTCTGACCTTTCTTTTTTCTCAACGCCTGTTGCTTTTTTGGGCAGTGAACTTTTCTGTTGTGCGCTAAGCGGCTGAAAAGAGATTGTTAGCAGTGTCGCCAATGCAATCTTTCCGATAATCCTGTACTTCATAAGTGCTGATTTTTGTTGTACGAAATCTTTAGTAGATCAAATATAGGAGGAAATCCGGATATACGAAGCTTTTCGGAAATGTTAAAAAAACTTTGTGTTGAACGGCGTTTTGAAGGGGGAAATGGGAAGTGGGTTGGAAGTGAACAGCCAGCGACTGCGTCAGTCGTGAATCGTGAAACGTGAATGCAACTGGTCGAGTGAATGTGTTAATGAATCTTTTGAAGTGGGAAATGGGAGGTGGGAAGTGGGAAATGAACAGCCGTCGACTGCGTGAATCGTGAATCGTGAAACGTGAATGCACGTGGTCGAGAGAATGTATGAATGAGTCTTTTGAAGTGGGAAATGGGAGGTGGGAAGTGGGAAATAGTAAGTGAACTGCCGTCGACTGCGTGAATCTTGAAACATTGTCGATGAAACAGGAACGGATCTGTTCAAGACTTACTGCTTTTGGGAATGGTCCCCAAAGTAACAGCCGCCACATAGGCATTGAGGGCACATAGAGATTTCTCTTGTATTCTTCTTTGTGTCTATGTGGTTCAAAAAAAGCACCGTTAAGAAGGTTGATTATTCTTATTTCAACGACATTGAATCGTGAATCGTGAATGAACAGCCGAGATCCGCCCAAATATGAGAGGTTGTCAACTGTCTGCCATCACCTATTAGTTAATCGGCTGTTCTCTTCTGTCTACCGTCTACTGTCTTTTGATATACCTAAAGCAATGACTTTATCTTTTCAATAATTGTATCAAGTTGGGAAGCATCCTGTCCTCCTGCAGTAGCCATATTCTTTTGCCCTCCGCCTCCACCTTTAATCAGTGGTGCTACAATTGTTTTTATAATCTGACCAGCATCCAGCTGTTTTGCCTGTACTACAGTATCTGAAATGGTAACCGCAACAAACGGCTTGCCTCCGATATTTGCAGTGAGTACCACGAGGTAATCGTGCAGGTTATTTTTAAGATCGGTACAAATTTTCTTTAATGCATCGGGATTAGATACTGTAACGCTTTCACCTATAAATGTAACTCCATCAATAATTTCATCCTTCTGCAAAATTTCATTACGAATGCCAACGAGCATTCTGGCTTCAAAATGTTCAACCTGCTTTTTTAGTAAACTGTTTTCATCCTGTAAACTGTCCACTGACTTCAGGAGGTCAGCCGGGTTTTTAAATTTCGCCCGTACTTCATCTAATACTGCTTGCTGATTATTAAAATATGATTCAAATGCTTTTCCTGAAATCGCTTCCACCCGCCTAACGCCTGCGGCTACTGCCGTTTCGGTAGAGATTTTGAAATAGCCAAGTTCACCTGTTGAACCAACATGAGTGCCACCACACAACTCAACTGAATATTCAGGATCAATTACCACAACCCTCACCATATCACCATATTTTTCTCCAAACAAAGCCATAGCCCCTAGTGCTAATGCTTCTTCTTTTGGCAATTCCCTGATCACTACAGGAATATTCTGCCTGATTTTTTCATTCACCAGTGACTCCACTTCAATAACTTCTGCAGCCGTCATTTTCGCAAAATGAGAGAAGTCAAAACGCAGATTACCATCATTAACCAATGAACCCTTTTGAGCAACATGTGTACCCAACACTTTCCTTAATGCTGCATGCAAAAGATGAGTAGCCGAATGATGAATCGACGTTGCCTTACGTTTAGCTGGGTCAACCCAGGCATTTACTGTAGTCGTAATAACAGCAGGCAATTCGTTTACAACATGAATAATCAGGTCGTTTTCTTTCTTTGTATCGGTAACTGTTACTCTTTCGCTCTCAAAACTTAACCAGCCACGATCTCCTACCTGTCCGCCACTTTCTGCATAAAATGGAGTGGATTCCAAAACAATCTGGTACGACTCTTTTCCTTTTGCCTTTACTTTCCTATACCGGATCAGTTTAGTTTCATTTTCCAACTGCTGATATCCGATAAAGTTCTGCCCTCCTTTACTATTAGTGTCCAGCCATATCCAGTCCTCTGTATCTAACTGCGTTGCTGCACGACTACGTTCCTTCTGCTGTTGCATCGCTGCCGTAAACCCGTCTTCATCTATCGTCAATCCTCTTTCCTGAGCGATTAACCTTGTAAGGTCAAGTGGAAAACCATAAGTATCATATAATTCAAAAGCGCCGGAACCACTCATTACTGTGCCAGTAGTAGCATTAGCGAACTGCTCCTCTATCCTTTTCAAACCTTTGCCCAAAGTGCGCAGAAAAGCTTCTTCCTCTTCTTTCACCACCTTGCTTACAAATTCCAATTGCTGATGCAGTTCAGGAAAGGAGTTTTTAAACTGTACTGCAATGATGGGTATCAGCTGAAAAAGTAATGGCTCGTTATATCCCAGATAAGAATAATAATAGCGAACCGCCCTCCTTAAAATCCTTCGGATTACGTAGCCTGCGCCTGTGTTGGAAGGAAGCTGGCCGTCGGCTATCGTAAACCCGATCGCCCTGATATGATCCGCAATCACGCGAAAAGCGACATCCTTTTTATCATCGCCGCTTTCATATACTTTGCCGGAAATTTTTTCAGTGGCGTGTATGGTACCGGTGAAAATATCGGTGTCGTAATTTGACTTTTTCTGCTGTATTACTCTCACCAGTCTTTCAAAACCCATCCCTGTATCCACGTGAGTGGACTTTAACTGTTCGAGGCTACCATCTTTTAAACGATTGAACTGGATAAATACATTATTCCAGATTTCTATTACCTGGGGATGATCTTTATTGACCAGCAAGTGGCCTGGAACATCCTGCCTTTCTTCGTCTGAACGAAGATCTACATGAATTTCTGAGCAGGGGCCGCAGGGACCTGTGTCGCCCATCTCCCAGAAATTATCTTTTTTATTTCCGTAAACGATATGCTCTTCAGGAAGATATTCCTGCCATTTTTTTAAAGCCACAACCGACCGCGGCAAATTTTCTTTTTCATCGCCTTCAAATACGGTGGCGTATAAACGGTCAGGGGAAAGGTTGTAAACTTTTGTCAGTAGTTCCCAGCTCCATTCAATAGCCTCAGTTTTGAAGTAGTCGCCAAAACTCCAGTTACCCAACATTTCGAACATGGTATGATGATAGGTATCTACACCAACTTCTTCAAGGTCATTATGTTTACCACTGACACGCAAACATTTTTGAGTGTCAGCCACACGTTTATAAGGCGACTGTTTATTACCAAGGAAAAATTCTTTAAACTGGTTCATCCCTGCATTAGTAAACAGCAGGGTGGGATCATTTTTAATCACTATCGGCGCCGAGGGAACGATACGATGCCCTTTCATCGCAAAAAAAGCCAGAAACTTCTGCCTGATCTCAGTGGATGTCATTTCCATTAATCTTTTAAATTGGGCTAATTTTTGATGCAAACGGTTATATTTGTCAGCTTTAGCCGCTAAAGCGCACAAAAGTACATTATTTGACAGATGTTCCTGAGAAGGGAATATCTGATTCGAAAGGCATGAAAAAAGTCAAGTACTATTATAATACCAATACCCTCCGGTACGAAAAACTGGTTGTCCCTCTCCGGGTCAAACTGCTGCGTATATTAGGGTTTATAGCCGCCACAATTGTAACAGGTTTTTTAATTGTTGCCTTCGCATTTCGTTTCCTGGACTCGCCAAAGGAAAAGATGCTCAGGATGCAATATGAGCAATCACAACAGGATTTTATCACCATCAATAGCAGAGTCAGGGAATTGGAAAACAGGATGAAAAGCCTTGAGGTTAGAGACAATGAGGTATACCGAACAATTTTTGAAGCCAATCCGATTCCGGATAGTGCCAGGGCAAAACAAATTGCAAAACAGGAAGAGATCAACCTGGTTTCGCGGATGGATGAAAATGAACTGGCATATTCTTTATTCAATACCCTTAACCTGATCAGTAACCGCATTTCAGCCCAGGAGAAATCATATACGGCAATTGTGGGTATGATAAAAGATAAAGAGAAAATGCTGGCATCCACACCTGCTATCCAGCCAGTAAATAATAAAGACTTGAAAAGAGTGGCTTCGGGTTTTGGCTACCGGATTGATCCCGTATATAAAACTGTCAAATTCCATTCGGGATTGGATTTCAGTGCACCTCAGGGTACGCCAATTTATGCCACTGCCGACGGCAGGGTAATTACATCAGGTAACAGGGGAAATGGTTATGGCAATTATGTTGAATTAAACCATGGCTTTGGATATGAAACGCTGTATGGTCATATGGTAAGAGTAAAAGTAAGAACAGGCCAGGCAGTTAAAAGAGGTGAAGTCATTGGATGGGTGGGCAGCACAGGAAAGTCAACCGGGCCTCATCTTCATTATGAAGTGCACAAGGGTAACCGGCCTATTGACCCCATCTACTTTTTCTATAACGACCTTACTCCGGAACAGTATCAGCAAATTCTTAAACTCGCGGCTTCAGGAAATCAGTCTTTCGACTAAATATTTAATTGTGATTTATTCCGTCGCAATTTCAATATCTATGTGTTAATGTTTTTTGTTGAAGTAGTCGATAAATACATTAACCCTTGTTGTTCACGGTTGTGCATAATTTTTAGCCTGATCTTTGTTGTATGATGCTAAATTCGTGGCCATGTTGGAACAACTTGATTTATTTGCTGTATTTACGCAGGAGGAGGAAATAAAGACATCGATAAAACCACTCATCGAGCGTAAGCTTACTCCTCCCGCAATAATCGAAGTTGAAGAAAAACAGGACGTGCCGGCACCGCAGTTAATTGCAAAAAAAGAACCAGTTGATCAGGAACAAATTCAGACTGAAGATACTGCTGAAGTAGTTGTTGATATCCAACCTTTCCCTGCCCCTGAGCAATTCAATAATAATATTGACACAACTGAATTTCAGGAAACTGTTGAAAATACCAACGAAGAAAATTCAAAGAAAAGAGGCAGGAAGTCGCAGAAAGAAATGAGTCTTGAAGCCGGCCGGATTGATGTGCCGAAAGATGATATTCTTTTCAGCAAACAGTATTATGGAATTGGAGAAGTGGCTGTAATGTTTGCCGTCAATACTTCGTTGCTGCGTTACTGGGAATCTGAATTTGATATTTTAAAACCCAGAAAAAATGGCAAAGGAGATCGGTTTTTCAGACCTGAAGACATAAAAAATCTTTTGCTTATCCATCATCTATTAAGAGAGAGAAAATATACAATAGAAGGCGCAAAAGAATTCCTGAAAAACGGGAAAAAAGCCCGCGAGCATTTTGAAGCGATTGAGAAACTTAAGGCAATCAAATCTTTTCTGTTGGAATTAAAAGCTGGCCTCTGATAGCTTCAGGCCTTGACGATTTTAATGTCTTTCCCTGCTCCCGCTATCTCAATTTCCAGTTCACGCAGCATACTGATAATCTGCAGATTCGTTTGCTGTTTTACACTATTAAATTCGGCTATAGCAACTGCCAATGTAAAATATTCAACAGTAATTAAAAATGCTTCCGGAGTAATATCACTCAGCAGAACAGTTTTATTGATGATCTGAGGATTGTCAAGAATTTGTGTAATTCCGTTCAAAGCCTGCTGCACTTGTTCAGGCGAAGAATTTAAATCAATTTCCAGTTTCAATTCCACTCTTCTTTGTGTACGTTGACTCAGGTTGTCGACCACCGAATCCACCATCTGCTTATTAGGAACTGTAACATACGTTTTCTCCGTAGTTCTGATACGGGTGGATCGCAATCCGATTTTTTCAACCGTACCTGTAATATTATTCACTTTCAACAAATCACCTGAAGAGAAAGGTTTATCGAAGAAAATAATAAATGATGCAATAAGGTTCTCCAGGCTTTCCCTGGCAGCAAGTGCTACTGCAACGCCCACGATACTTAATCCCGCCAGAATCTTGGTTATATTCTGATCGAAAGCAAAACGCAGCATCATCAAAAATCCGAGGATGATCAATAATGCTTTTAACAAATCCTTAAAAAAAAGTACCAATTGATTATTGGCTAATTCTGAGGTGAGGTCAGCTTTCTTTTCAAGCACTGATGCAAAATAATCGACCCCGCGTAAAAGCATTCTGAAAAAAGTGAGAATCAGAATAATGATGCCGATTGTTTCTAAAAGATTTCTTGTATCTGTTTTTAAAAACTTAAAGTAGAAAATTTCAGGGAAGGTCAGGCTTGATAATGTAATATAAGTGATCGTAAAAAAAAGGAAAATTTCAATCGGCTTCAGCACTAAATGAGTAAACTCTTTTTTATCAATCTGGCGGCCGAACTGGCGCATTGTAAAATAAAAAATGCCAGAAAAATAACGGCCAACAAATTTTTTTAATATAAATGCAAGAAGGATTACGCCACCTGATACACAGTAGTCGCGTACACTATTGCTCAAAATGATCTGATCAAAAAAGTTTTCCATGGTTTGAAGAAAAGCAGGAACAAAATTAATTTTTTTCCTCCGATTAAAACGGATCTGCTATAGGTATGTTGCCCTCATACACGCGACAGGGCTGATTAATTTGTACCTCAAGATCGTCGAGATGAAATATTAACGTTGTTTATACAGCCTGATATATCCGGGCTCCATTATATAAATTCCCTGGGGACTTAATTTTATATTCTTTGCCGACTGTATAAATGCGGGTAATACCGCTTCTTTCAATTGAAGTGATCCGGATTCATAAACTACAAGATTTCCATCTTTACGTCCAAGAATTGTATTCCCAACAACCTGAACATCTGTCCAGTTTAATAAAGGCAATTTGCTTTTTTGAGCTCCGTAATAGTCAAAAATATACATCCCCTTGTTTGGATCATATAAGTATACAAATCCATTTTGATCAAACATTGAAACCGGAACCGGTGCTTCATCTAATACAAGCCGCAGATCGGCAGTTTCACTCAACACTTTTCCATCCTCAGCTATTTTTTTCACCTTACTTTCCTGTTCATCAAATACCCACACGTTATTATCATACGAGGGCGCAACTGCGCGAACCTGAAAAACGTTTTGTTTTCTAAGGTCAATAGTATTTATGATATTCATTAGCCTGTCAAGTACAACAATCGTTCTGAAATCCCTGTAAAAAAGAATCGTTTTCAATGGATTGGTAGCATCAATGAAAGAGAGCTTTCCATACTTTCTAACATCATTAAACACGCCCATCGAGTCTCCTTTGGGATTCAGTTTTTTAAGCTGATTGTTTTTACTGATGATATAAAGGTTGCCAAGATTGTCTGCAGTGAATGAACTGAACTCCCCATTTATGCCTCTTACAACATAATAGGCGGAGTCGCTTTGTGCAAAAGACTGTTGTATGAAAAAAATAAATATGATTACGATTAACCTGTTCAATTCGTATAGTTTTTCAAATTCATATTTGTACCGTCGAAAACGGCATAACTGAAATATTTTATCCAGTCGCCAAGGTTGATATACCTGCTCTTATCAGAAAGCTTAAAGTCAATAGGCAAATGGCGGTGACCAAAAACAAAATAGTCATAAAATTCTTTCGTAAGCACTTCCTTTGAATAAACGATCAGCCATTCATTGTCCTCTCCCAGAAACTTTGCATCAGATTCTCCCGTGGCGGCTCTGCTTTTTTTACTTGATCTGTTAGCCATTGACATTCCAATAACTGGTGGTAGAAAACCGAAAAGAGCCTTGCAAACCGGGTTGCGAAATATTTTTTTCAGCATTTTATATCCATTATCACCAGGGCCTAAACCGTCGCCATGGCCAATCAAAAATTTCTTATCATTAAAAGTAAATGCTACGGGCTCAAAGTATACAGGTATATTCAGCTCCTGTTCAAAGTATCCATTCATCCACATATCATGATTTCCAACAAAAAAATGGATTGGAATTCCTGCATCAGTGATTTCTGCCAGCTTGCCAAGAATGCGTACAAAACCTTTCGGTACCACCTTCCTGTATTCGTACCAAAAATCAAAAAGATCACCCACTATAAAAATCACGGCGGCGTCTTTCTGCGCATCGTTTAAAAAGCGCACTATTTTCTTTTCCCTTTCCAGGCTCGCACCGTGATCCGGTAAACCGAGGTGAAAATCTGAAAGAAAATATACCTTTTTACCAACAGGAATCTTCATACGCAAATATAATGATCAGCTGAAACGGGAAATCAGAGAGGATATTGAACTGTTATGATTCTTCGCTTTCAATCAAAAAACAAAATACTTCTGCCGGGCCATGTACGCCTACAACAAGAGTCTTTTCAATATCGGCAGTACGGCTTGGCCCTGAAGCAAAAGTGATAAGAGAAGGCAGGTTATTGCCGTACTTCTTCTGCAGTTGTTGTAAACCATCCCTGATATCAAAAAAGAGTTGACTGGTTTTTGCCACGCAAATATGGATGGGTGCATATACGCTGGCCGTTCGTCCTTCTTTAAGCGCAGAGCTCAGCACAATCGTCCCTGTTCGGGCTACCAACAATTCGCAGGATGTTATCGAAACACCTGCATCAACCAGCGGCACGTTCGTGAACGCTTTAAATCCATTCTTTTCAAAAATGGATCTAACACCTTCTTCCACGCAATACAATTCTTTCCATTGTCTTTCTTTACAAAGGCTCAATATCTGGCTGACAGCATCCGACTCATTCTGGCAATATGCAAATTTCCCCGACAGTCGTGTGAACTGTTCCGCAAAAACAATGGAAAGATCTTCTCCGGGATCTTTAAACGCATTGATGTTGCCGTCGGATGCAGGAAAAGGCAAAGGCACTGTTTGTTGCAGTGCCTTGCGAATTTTCCTGAGTATATTTTCTTTGGATGATAATGAATCCACTAGCTGGTTTTTGGAATTACAGGGTTTGGATCAATCAGCTCATTTGGAGTTGTTATTTCTCCATTTGAAGGTGGAGTTGGAACCTCCAGTTCGTCAGCAAATATTTTCTTTTCTTCAAAAGGCCTTTTACCAATCAGATCTTCAACATCCTGCTGATGTAAAACTTCACGATCGAGTAAAGCAAGCGCAATTCTTTCCACTTCTACCTTTTTAGAAATGAGCAAATCACGGGTTTTTTGAAACGCCTGATCAACCAGCTTTCTTACTTCGTTATCAATCAGCTTACCGGTTTCCTCACTATAAGGTTTGGTGAATACAGTTTCCTGCTGAGGATCGTAAAAACTTACGTTGCCTACTTTATCATTCATACCATACACAGTTACCATCGCATACGATAACTTGGTTACCTGCTGCAAATCATTCTGCGCGCCTGTACTGATCTTACCAAAAAAGATGTCTTCACTTGCACGTCCGCCCAACGTCATACACATCTGATCCATCAACTGCTCTGTATCATAGAGGTACTGTTCTTTTGGCGTGTACTGGGCATATCCTAATGCTGCAACACCTCTCGGTACGATAGTTACTTTGAGCAGTGGATACGCATGTTCCAGGTACCAGCCGCAAACTGCGTGGCCTGCTTCATGATAAGCAATTATCTTTTTCTCTTCAGGAGAAATGATCTTGTTTTTCTTTTCCAATCCGCCAATCACCCTGTCAATTGCATCCTGAAAATCATCCATTTCCACCTGCGTCTTCTCTTTCCTTGCTGCAATCAATGCTGCTTCATTACATACATTCGCGATATCGGCTCCTGCAAAACCTGGAGTTTGTTCAGCCAGTTTATGAATGTTAAGCTTATCAGAGGTTTTAATAGCTTTAAGATGCACATAAAAAATGGCTTCCCTTCCTTTCATATCCGGTTTGTCAATACTGATCTGCCTATCGAACCTACCGGGTCTCAACAGCGCACTATCCAGTACATCAGGTCTGTTGGTAGCAGCAAGAATGATTATCCCGCTATCTCCGCCAAAACCATCCATTTCCACGAGCAACTGGTTTAGGGTGTTTTCCCTTTCATCATTACTCACCATCATATTCTTTCCACGGGCACGACCTATTGCGTCAATTTCATCGATGAAGATGATACAAGGCGCTTTTTCACGCGCCTGTTTGAATAAATCTCTTACACGGCTGGCACCAACACCTACAAACAATTCGACAAAATCAGAACCGGACATACTAAAAAACGGCACTTGTGCTTCCCCGGCCATTGCTTTAGCCAGCAAAGTTTTACCGGTACCCGGAGGGCCAACCAATAAAGCACCTTTAGGAATCTTTCCGCCCAGCGCTGTATATTTTTTAGGATTCTTGAGAAAATCCACTATTTCCATTACTTCCTGTTTGGCTTCATCGAGCCCAGCTACATCAGCGAAAGTTATATTCACTTTGGTACCCTTATCAAAAAGCTGTGCTTTTGATTTTCCAATATTAAAAATGCCGCCGGGTCCACCACCACCACCCGGTCCGCCAACCTTACGCATCATTAGTACAAACAATAACGCGAACATCAGTAAAGGGAAAAGGAAATTGATTATGGGGCCAAAAAATTCAGGGTCATTGATAGGATCTACCGGAACAGGCTTAATCTGGGGATTTGCTTTAAAATATGTATTCAGATCTTCCTGGTAATCTTCCACTTTAGAGTAGCGGAATTGAAAATGAGGACCTTTAGACTCGTAAACGTATTTAAACTTGTCGCCCAACAATTGACGATAAACGGCAGCGTTCAAACTGTCTTTGTTGATAAAGACTCTTACTACGTCTTTATTTTTTACAGGCTCAATTTTTTCTACATGATTTCTTGACAACATTTCCTGCCTGAACTTAAGCTCGGTAATATTGGTGGCGTCGGGAGTAACACCTTTCAGCACCTGATAACCAATCAGGAAAAGGGCAACTAATGCATATATCCAATAAATACTAAACTTCGGACCTTTACGCTGGGATTTTTCGTCCCCGTTTCCTGAAGATCTGTTCAGTCCTGGAAACCTGGAACCAGAATCCTTTTTATACTCTTCTTGTGACATTTTTCTTTCGGGCTTAATTTACAATGTAATAATTAATTCTATCTATTGGTTCAATACTTACCTTTTTTTAACGGCTCGTGTTTTTGCTGGAGTTTCGTGTAACTCATCCACCATTGCGTCACTCCACATCTCTTCCAAACGATAAAACTTTCGCGTTTCTGTTTGAAATACATGTACAACCACATTAACATAATCAACCAAAACCCACTGTAAAGCGGTATGGCCCTCATGATGATACGGATTCTCACCACATTCCTCTTTCACTTCAACCTCCACGTTATCAGCTATAGCTTTCACCTGAACAGTAGAACTTGCTTCGCAAATGATGAAAAAGTCAGCTGATGCCTCAGGTATCTTCCTGAGATCCAGTGAAATGATGTTTTCACCTTTTTTGTCCAGAATGGCTTTGGTTATGACTTTAAGGATTTTACTGCTCCTGGTAAGACGACTACTTTTTCTTTCGCGTGTAGCCAATAGGGGTAATGCTGTCAAATGATATCTGTTTTGTGTTAACTATGTTGAAAGCCGAAGTAATTTTTTGGTTTTACCTTTCAGGCGATTAAGCCTGATTTCCTGCAGTAGGGTGGCGTGTTTCTCCGGCGTCAGGTTTATTTTTATAACTTATTCAAAAATAAGAATAATTCTCATATGCCATGATCAACAGGATCGGTGAACCATTTATTGAACTGCCTTCAGTCGACAGTACCAACATCTATGCCATGCAACAAGCTCATGCCCGATTGGCAATACCTGGTACCGTTTATTTTGCATACGAGCAAACAGGGGGAAAAGGGCAAAGAGCAAAATCCTGGCAAACAGAAAAAGGCAAAAACCTTGTAATGAGTGCAGTAATAAAGCCGCCGCTCATTGAAATTGAACAACTGTTTCTGCTCAGTGCCGCTACTGCACTGGCTTGTTGCCAATTCTATAAATCTTTTTGCGGTGACGAAACGGCTATCAAATGGCCTAATGATATTTACTGGAATGACAGAAAGGCAGGGGGTATTTTGATAGAAAATGTGATCCGGGGGCGGTCGTGGGAGTATGCAATTATTGGTATTGGAATGAACATTAATCAGACAGCATTCGATAAATCTTTGCCCAATCCCGTATCATTAAAACAGATTACCGGAAAAAACTTTAACATAATTAAAATAGCTAAAGAGCTATGCGGCGTTCTCGATTTTTATATGGAAAGACTCATTACGGGCGATGGAAAAGGCATACTTAATGACTACAATGATGTATTATATAAAAAAGGTCAGGAGGTTATCCTCAACATTGCTGAACAGGAAGTGAAAGGAGTTTTAACTGGCGTAAACGAAAAAGGTGAATTGATTTTTTCTTCGCAGGAGGAAAAACTGATTGCCTTTGGAGAGGCAGAATGGATTATCACGAAAATGAAAAAGAGCTGATTTATGCAGAAATGTTTTCAGCTTCTCTGGCTTCTACTTCAAATTTATTGTTATAGTAACCATTTTTAAGCGTTTCCATGGCGTAAAGGAAAATAAAAGGGAAAAATCCATGGCGCAAAAATTGCTCAACATGCTTGAGTTCGTGCCTTACCCACCTCTCATTATTGATTAGTACTTCTGCACTGGCTTTATACAAATGTATTGTAGTACCAAGAGTGAGAGCAACATTGTCAACTCCCATTTTCCAGGCGGCTATTTTAGCCAACCAGGAATTTTCAACGATATTTACTTGAAGAGCCTGCATAAAGCCAAGAGTAACAATGACTGTGCCATTTTTCTACATTAAGCAGAAAACCGGCTAATTACGGCACAAAAAAATCTTTTTCAGGTGAAATATTTGAAATATTTAGCAAAAGCGGACCAGTTAGTTAATTTTTACATTTTACAGTTTAGAGATAACAGCCTATCATATGAGAATATTATTATGTTACCGTATGCTTAGGATTTGTTGCGTTATTGTATTGTCATTGGTATCCGGAAATGTGGAAGCTCAGCAAAAAAGCGACAGAGATACAGTTGATGCGATCATTATTTTGCGGAATTTGTTTAACAGGGAACAAAAAAAAACCTCTCCCAAATTTTCCATTTTGCCATCTATAGGGTACAACCCTACTTATGGATTAACACTCGGCGCAAATGCGACATCAGTTTTTCAAACGGGCTCAAGTGAATCTAACCCTCTGAGCACAGCTTTAGGCAACTTCTTTTATGGCACAAAAAACGTGCTTAACCTGCAACTGCGGCAAAACGTTTTCAGCCGTAAAGCAAATTATTACTCCTTAGGCGACATCCAGATCGCCAGCCTTTCCATACCTACCCTTTTTTCCGATGATGATGAAACCAAATATACTCTTCGTTATAAGACCTTACGGATTAATCAGAGATTTTATAGAAGGGTTAAAGGGTCATTTTATGCCGGTGTGGGCCTTGCACTGGAACTTTATGGACAAATCAAAGATGACTCACTGGATGTTTCAGGCGGAGTAATCACACCCCATTATTCTTACAATAACTCCAAAGGCATACCATTGAATGCTTATAACTCCAACGGTCTGATGCTAAATCTTCTCTATCATACAAGGGAACACCCGGTAAGATCATATGGTGGTGTATTTGCTGAATTAGTGCTTAGAATGAATCAGGAATGGATGGGTAGTCAGCAGAAAGCCATGACGCTTTCCACCGATATCCGTAAGTACTGGAGTTTGTCAGCAATCAATAAGGAACATGTTTTGGCTTTCTGGCATTGGGCAACTTATACTTTGAACGGAGATTTACCATATATCAACTTACCCGGAACAGGAATGGACCATTATACAAGAAGTGGAAGAGCTTTTACAATAGGCCGTTTCAGGGGACCTTCTTTTTTTTATCTTGAATCTGAATACCGTTTTCCGATTACGCGAAACAAATTATTCAGTGGCGTAGCTTTCGTCAACATGCAATCCACTTCAAATGATAGAAATTCGCAATTATTCAGAATAGTACAGCCAGCTGCAGGTGCAGGTATTCGCATTTTAGTAAATAAGAAAACGAGGTCTAATCTCTGTCTAGACTATGCAATCGGCTTAAATGGCAATAATGGACTGTTTTTTGGGCTTAATGAAGTATTCTGAACGAACAATCACTTTAATTTGGGCGCCGCAAAACTTCTTATGATTTCACCGGCATGATCTTTAACTTTTGGCCGCAAGAATATTTTAACGATTTTACCTTTTTCGTCGATAACAAAGGTTGTGCGGTGCACCCCCAGGTATTTATTTCCAAACATTTGTTTTTCTCCCCAAACTCCATATTTGTCAAGGATTTTCTTTGCAGGATCTGCTATTAATGTGAATGGCAGGTGAAATTTGGATTCGAATTTTTTGTGGCTGATAGAATCATCAGGACTGATACCAATAACGTCAAAACCTTCCTGCTTTAAAAGCATGAAATTATCGCGAAGGTTGCAAGCCTGTTCCGTGCAGGTTGGTGTATCATCCTGCGGATAAAAAAATACGACCAGCTTTTTTCCTTTGAAATGTTTCAGCGAAACAGGGTTACCATTCTGGTCGTTTCCCAAAAACTGAGGCGCTTTATCTCCTTCCTTTAAAATCATCATTGAATTTTTTATTAAGTCTGGTTTAACTGAACCGACAGATTAGGGTATATAAAGAGAGTTTTGAATTATTATCGCCTGAATATCCATTCTTTAGTGGTTCGGTTGCCAGCTTCGTCATCAACCATGATTTTGAGGATATGTTCACCTGGCTCGCAATATTCATCGAAATTATAGGTGAAGGTCCTGCCCTTCTGCGAAAACATCAACCATTTACCATCCAGTTCCGCCCTGAAATTTTTAATTGAGGAGTAGTTGTCGTTTACTGATGCCACTATTCTTTTAGCGCGCGAAAGGTCAGCGCCATCCATCACTCCCGGCAGTGAAATAGTCGGCGGTACATCATCAGCCACCAAAGTAAAATCACCAAAATCACGAAAGGCCGACGTGTACCAACCCCATTCCCAATTGGCTTTCGCTACGTTTTTTTCACTTTTTTCTGTACGCACCATAATCATTTTATCTCTTAAGGGGTAAGGCACCTGCTTATCAGCTTTTATCCTTACCGTGAAATAACTGTGAACAGGTATTTTAGGATCATGCAGCCGGAACGATTTTGAATAGGAATTCTGAATTACTGATGGCAGAGTCTCATACCTGAAATAGATTGAATCATACAAGCCGTTTTCAGGGATGACCAGTTGCACCAGGTCATTTTCAAAAACGTTCAGTTCCTTTGCTTTCATTAAAATACCGGATGCGACAGGCACAGTTTTAACCCACGATGAGCGCTGTATTTGAATCAGGCTTTTCGACACATTACCATTGGGGTCTGCAACTTCCAGCCTTAAAGAATGCAGCATCGTATCATTCAAATACAAATATGTGTTTCTCAAATTTGGATTATAAATATCCAACTGGTCACCTTCCAGAGGAAATAACAATTGAAGATATGCACCGCCGGAAGATCTTATTTTATGATCAATATGCGCATTGAGATAACGCGTTTCATCATAACCCACCTTATCAATGCTGAATCCCCCAATTTGTTTGCTGCCTTCAAAAACAGATACTTTAAAAATTCCATTAGCATTTGGAACACCGGTCATACGGTCCGTGGCGTGAATAGCCAGTACAACTTTATCTGTGTTAACTTTTATTACTGACGATGGCCTGTAAACATTTTCTTTTTTTATCAATTGGAAAACTCTCGGCGACTGCTCATAAATACTTTGATTACGATCATAAACAGCAATATTTTTTAAATCAGGTGGTACCTGATCTGGAATATTAAAAGAAAACAAAAGCGGATTTAAGCATTTTTCAGAAACTGTTTCTCTTATTTCAAAATGGACATGCGGCCCTTGTGAACCACCGGTATTACCACTATACCCGATAAACTGTCCTTTTTTGACAGGGAAAAGATTCGCAGGAAGTGTAAGCTCACTTCTCCAGCTTTCTGTTTCATACTGTTTGGTTTTTAAATAAGCTTCCAATTCGGGCATGAAGTCATTCATATGCGCATACAGTGTGGTTAGCCCGTTTGGATGGTTTAGATAAATTGCACGACCAAATCCCCCGGGTTCAATTTTAAGTCGGGCTACATAACCATCTGCAGCAGCATATAAAGGAAGATTCTCTCTCCTTTCCGTAAACAGATCAAGACCCATATGAAAATGATTCGGGCGCATTTCTCCGAAATTGGCATTGAGTTTTGGAGCAATTGAAAGTGGATACCTGAAATAACCAGCCGGATATGATTTTTGCTGTGCATAAGCGAGAGTTACCGCTAATAATAAAAAGAAAGAAAAGGCAAAACGCATCAGCTTTGTTTTTGTAAATTAAGGTGTAAAACTAGGTCTCAATACACTCTAATAAAAACCATTTTATGCCCGTAGGTGCAAAACACATCGCAACATTTCTTTTGGGAGCCGCCGCTGGATTAGCCGCGCAGAAATATATGTCTATGACAGACGAGGAAAAAGATAAGTTAATGGCGGATATTAAAGTTAAGGCCAATTCTTTTAAAGATGAAGCAGAAGCTGCAGCCGATAAAGCCAGCGATTATTTCGAAGAACTGAAAACAAAAGGCAGTGCAGAGCTTAAAGATAATTTTAAGGATATTGAATCCCTTTTTGGTGATTTGTTTGGCAAGAAACCATATCCAAATCCACCTCTATAATGAGTTTAACCCAACGATATCACCTGTAGAGAATTTCCTGCTTGTATGAAATTCGTTAAATGATAATGTGATGTTTTTAAGCCCGTTTATTTTTTCTTAACATATATTTCAAAAAATACCCGCAAAGTGGTACGCAAATTTTAATTTTTGGTACAACATTTGGCATCGTTCTGTTGTCTTAAAATTATAGATGAAAGAATAAAAGGGGGTCGCCATGAATAAATTCGTACACAAACTTGCTATTTTATGGATGTCTGTGTTAAGTATTGCCGGCTTTGCTAAAAGCAAAACACCTAAACCGGTGGCTGACCACAATAATAAGGTCGCACGGCAGAAAGTGGTATTACTGGATGAATTCGAACTTTCAGCTTTTCATAATAGCTAATCTGCATCACCGGTCTTGCAAATGCATAGTATTGCGTTTGCCAGGCTCCTCTCCTTGTCAAAATTTGTATCAAACCTATTGATTTCATGGGTTAAATTAATATGGTTAAATCCTGTTGAACTATTACCTTTGCCCCCCGGGAAAAACCCGGTTTTTTTATGCGCTGAAGATTCCATTCACCAGGTTCACAAATTATAATTATGCCCCAGGATTTATCGATAAAATCAGTTTTAATTATTGGCTCAGGACCCATTATTGTAGGACAAGCTTGTGAATTTGACTATTCCGGTTCTCAGGCCGCGCGGAGCCTGAGGGAAGAAGGAGTAGAGGTAATCCTGATCAACAGCAACCCCGCCACCATAATGACTGATCCAATGATGGCCGACAGGGTTTACCTGCTGCCGCTGACAGTGGAAAGTATTGAAACTATTCTGGAAGAAAACAATATCGATGCAGTATTGCCTACAATGGGTGGTCAAACAGCGCTGAATCTGGCCAAAGAGGGTGAAGAGCTGGGCATCTGGCAGAAATATAATGTGCGCTTAATTGGTGTGGATATCAAAGCCATCGATAAAGCTGAAGACCGGGAAAAATTCCGCCAGTGGATGATTGAGATGGGTATTCCAGTTGCCACCGCCAAAACAGCCAACTCCTTTTTAGAAGGAAAAGAGTTTGCTCAGGAAATCGGGTTTCCACTTGTAATCAGACCATCATTTACGCTGGGCGGAACTGGTGGAGGATTTGTTCACAGCAAAGATCAACTGGATGAAGCGCTGGAAAGAGGCTTGTCAGCATCTCCAATTCATGAAGTTCTTGTTGAGGTGGCAGTATTAGGGTGGAAAGAATTTGAATTGGAGCTATTGAGGGATGCAAATGACAATGTTGCCATTATCTGTACTGTTGAGAATTTCGATCCAATGGGCATACATACCGGCGACTCAATCACCGTAGCGCCGGCGATGACGCTGAGTGACACCGCTTTTCAACTCATGCGAAACACGGCTATCCGTATGATGCGCCAGCTTGGCAATTTTGCCGGCGGTTGCAATGTACAGTTTGCCTTAAATCCCGAAACAGAAGAAATTATTGCAATTGAAATAAATCCCAGGGTGAGCCGCTCATCAGCCCTGGCATCTAAGGCTACCGGTTATCCGATCGCTAAAATCGCTGCAAAACTTGCTTTGGGATTCACGCTGGATGAACTGAAAAATCAGATTACACAAACAACTTCTGCATATTTTGAACCTGCACTCGACTACGTAATTGTAAAAGTCCCCCGCTGGAATTTCGACAAGTTTAAAGGTGCCAACGACACACTTGGACTTCAAATGAAATCTGTGGGAGAAGTTATGGCGATTGGCAGAAGCTTTACCGAAGCAATTCAGAAAGCCTGCCAAAGTCTTGAAAATAATGCTGTGGGTCTTGGTTACTACGGAAAAAGTATGATGCACGCCGATGAAATCACTGAGTACCTGAAAGTGCCAAAATGGGACCGGATTTTCAGGATCAAAGATGCGCTGATGATGGGAATCAGCATCAAAACTATCGTACAGGCCACACGTATCGATCGCTGGTTCATTTATGAAATTCAGAAAATCGTAAACATCGAGAAAGAGATTGCTAAATATAAAATGGATACGCTTCCACTTGAGCTACTGAAGGAAGCAAAGCAGAATGGATTCAGTGACGAGCAGATTTGTAAAATTATGCAGAACGGCAAAGAGGATGAGTTGTATGAGAAACGTAAGGCCGCCGGCATCTCCCGAGTTTTTAAAATGGTGGATACCTGTGCCGCAGAATTTGAAGCGAAAACTCCCTATTTCTACAGCACTTTCGAAAATGGCGGAGTCAACGAAAGCATCGTTTCTGATAAGAAAAAAATCATTGTTCTTGGCTCGGGTCCAAACAGGATCGGCCAGGGAATTGAATTTGATTACTGCTGCGTGCATGGTTTGCTGGCCATCAAGGAGTGTGGATTTGAAGCCATCATGGTGAATTGTAATCCTGAAACCGTTTCCACAGATTTTGATATTGCGGATAAGTTATATTTCGAACCTGTTTTCTGGGAACATCTGAAAGAAATTATTGAACATGAAAAACCGTATGGAATTATTGTTCAATTAGGCGGACAAACTGCCCTTAAGCTTTCGGAAAAAATCCATGAGATGGGTGTACGTATCATTGGTACATCCTACGACAACATGGATATTGCAGAGGACCGTGGGCGTTTCAGCGACATGTTGAAAGATCTTGAAATTCCCTATCCCAGATACGGTACCGCATACAATGTAGACGATGCGGTTGAAGTTGCGCGGGAAGTAGGTTACCCCGTTTTGGTAAGGCCATCATATGTGTTGGGCGGACAAAGGATGCGAATTGTTATCAATGATGAGGAACTTGAAAAAGGTGTGGTTAGTCTTTTGAAACACCTTCCGGGTAATAAGATATTAATCGACCATTTCCTCGATCGTTGCCAGGAAGCAGAAATAGATGCACTTTTCGATGGAGAAAATTTTCATGTGATGGGTGTGATGGAACATATTGAACCTGCCGGTATTCATAGCGGTGATAGTAATGCCGTTTTACCTGCATTCAATCTTACCCCATTGGAGGTTACTACAATGGAATATTATTCTGAGAAGATTGCCAGAGCTTTGAACATTCGTGGATTAATCAATATCCAGTTTGCCGTTAAAAGTGGAAAGGTGCATGTAATAGAAGCAAATCCGCGCGCATCCAGAACAACTCCTTTTATAGCCAAAGCATATCAGATACCTTATCTGAATATCGCGACGAAAATCATGATTGGCACTCACAAAATCACTGATTTCACTTTTGAAAAGAAGCTGGAAGGCTTTGCAATCAAAGAACCTGTTTTCAGTTTCGATAAATTTCCGGGAGTGAGTAAAGAACTCGGGCCCGAAATGAAATCAACAGGTGAAGCGATTCGGTTTATTAAAGATCTGAGAGATCCTTATTTCAGAACTTTGTATAAAGAGAGAAGTATGCATTTAAGTAAATAAGAAAATCTTAACAATATATCGGGAATATAAACTTGTACATTCCGTATTTAATTAATACAGGCTGAGTTCTATAGCGCAGCTGTTAACATTTGGGATAATTGCATTGAATCCCTTTACCAAACTGTATTTTTGCTGAATGATGCGGACGGCCGTAGTTAAACTTTTGTGGGTACTCCTATTACTTTTTCAGGCCGACCATTTAGTGGCACAGGTAAAGTTAACCGGGTATATCAAGGATACCCATAGCGATGAAAGTATTCCCTTTGCTTCTGTTCAATTTAAAAAATCAGGTATAGGAAAACTTAGTGATTCTTCCGGCCACTTTCAGTTTATTCTCTCTCAATGGCCATCAGATACCATCGTTATAACATACGCAGGTTTTCAGGATCAGTTTATTCGTATAGATACAAGTATTAATGAGGTTGACCTTATTGTAAATATGGAGAGAGGCAGAGCTGCTACCGAAGTGGTGGTTCGGGGAAAAATAAATCGCGGATTATTACTTTGGCGGAGAATTGTGAAGAATAAACCGACAAATGACCGCAGAAATTTCGACAACTTCTCTTACGAATTATATAATAAGCTCGAAATTGATTTGAATAAAATCAATAAGGAAAAATTACAAAAGGGTTTTATTCCACCAAAGCCTTTTAAGTTTATTTTAAACAACATTGATACCTCATCAGAAGAACATCCATTCCTCCCTGTTTACCTTACAGAAACTATTTCAGACTATTATTTTCAATCTGATCCTAAAAAGACAAGAGAAGTGATCAGGGCCAATAAAACTGTTGGTGTAAAAAACGAGAGTTTTTCAAGATTATTAGGTGGAATGTATCAAAATATCAATGTCTACAAAAACTTCATTCCTGTATTTGATCTCAACTTTGTAAGTCCTATCAGTGACAACGGCGATAACTATTATAATTACAAAGTGCCTGATACGCAGTTTATAGCTGGCAAAAGATATTTTCATTTGGTTTTCTATCCAAAGAGAAAAGGTGGAAATACATTCCAGGGCGATGCATGGATTGCAGACTCAACCTATGCAGTTCAAAAAATGAATCTTCGATTATCGCCCGGGGCCAATGTAAATTTTGTAGAAAAACTGAGTCTTGTACAGGAATATGAATTGGTCGGCGACAGTTTGTGGGTATTGGCTAAAGATAAATTTATCGTTGACTTTGCATTAAAGGCCGTACCAACATTGTATTTCATCGGCCGAAAAACTACTACCTACAAAAACGTAATCATCAACGATAGTTCTGTAACAGGAGTGTTAGCTACCGATCGTTTAAAGGAGACTATAGAGATGAATAATTCGGCAATGGAGCAACCCGACAGTTTCTGGCGAAGCAACCGGCACGAAGAATTATCAGCTAATGAAGAAAAGTTTTATGCAATCGCCGATACATTATTGAATATGCCGGCTTTTGAAAGATTTAAAGAGACTATTAATTTTTTAGGAACAGGATATAAAAACATTGGTAATTACCAGATTGGTCCCTGGTTTAACTGGGTGAGTGGAAATATTTATGAGGGAATGCGTGTTCGTTTTGATGTAGGTACCAACCGGCACTTCAGCAAAAAAATATATTTTTCAACTTATCTCGCTTATGGTTTTAAAGATCAGAAATTCAAAGGAAAATTTGAAACCTTATACTTGCTGAAAAAGAAACCGCGTAGTCACTTGTATGCGATGTATAAAAATGATATGGACTATGGTCAAACCTATTACGATGAAATTGCCTATGATAACATTTTTGCATTAGCCTTCAGAAAAACGCAGGTACCCATTAAACTGATTAAAATTGAGCAGATACAGCTTGAGTATTTCAAGGAATGGAAAAATGGATTTTCAGTTTCTCTTACGGGCCATCGCAAACTTTTTGATCCGATAATTAATCTTCCTGATAAAGATGCCTATTACGATCCAAAAAACAAAGGAGAAACATTTAATAATTTTGAAGTTTCTGTAAAGCTTCGCTTTGCTTATCTGGAACAACATCTTGAGAACACTTTCTTTCGTTCCAGTCTTGGCAGTGATTACCCCATAACAGAACTCAGGATTGCACGTGGTATCCCGGGTGTTTTTAACAGCAGTTATAAATATACAAAGCTGAACGTGAGTGTTTCTGATTTTCAAAAGCTACCGCCTTTCGGCAATATATATTATAATGTTTATGCCGGCAAAGTATTTGGCACTCTGCCTTACATGTTACTTTCAATTGCTCCCGGAAATGAAATTTATTATTACAACAAATATGCATTTAACCTGATGAACAGGTATGAATATTTAATGGACAGATATGCAGGTGCCACTATCGAACATAATATTGGGAGTGGTATCTTCAGGTATATGCCTTTACACAAATTTTTGAAATGGCGCCAGTTCTGGAATGCCAAATTACTTTGGGGCGATCTGAGCGAAGCAAATAAAAATCTGAATTTCCAGAATGGACATCCATTTCTGAGCCTCGACGGTAAGCCCTATCTTGAAATCGGAACAGGTATAGATAATATCCTGAGATTTTTAAGGCTTGATCTTGTATGGAGAGTTTTGCCACAACCACTGCCGGAAGCTAAATACCAGCGATTTGGAATTTTCGGTAGCTTCAGGGTATCTTTCTAATTTGATTATTTTTCATCGAAAAAAATGCTGTTTATGCCATTAAACAGAAGGCAGTTTATTTTACATGCTGGTGTTGCAGGAGCGGGAGTAATCTGTAATATTTCTGCTCTATCCTGTAATCAACCGTCTCAAAAAATAGTGACGGTGACTGGCCCTATTGACGTTTCGTCTCTCGGATTAGTGTTAAGTCACGAACACGTCATTGTTGATTTTATTGGTGCCGACAAGGTGAGTAAGGAAAGATATAATGAAGATGAAGTTTTTAATACCTGCCTTCCGTTTGTACAACAACTTAAACAATATGAATGCAAATCATTCATAGATTGTACGCCTTCATGGCTGGGGAGAGATGTCACTATTTTAAAACGACTCTCGCAGGCAACAGGAATTCAATTTGTCACCAACACAGGTTATTATGGCGCTGCAGGTGAAAAATTTTTACCCGGTTTGGTTCAAACTTCTACTGCAAAACAAATTGCAGCTTTATGGATTAACGAAAGTAAAAATGGCATTGACGGCACTGGAATAAAACCAGGATTTATGAAGCTGGGAGTTGACAATCTCCCATTTTCTGACAGTATACTAAAAATTCTTGAAGCGGCCGCTATCACGCATGCAGAGACTGGGCTGCCCATCGCTGTACATACCAGCAACGGCGGAAAACCGGCGTTGGAACAGATGCGGTTATTTAAATCATGGGGTCTTAATCCTGAATCATGGATATGGGTACATGCTCAAAATGAAAAAGATAATGCTTATCATTTTGAAGTGGGGCAAAGTGGTGGCTGGATATCATTCGACGGTATTAATCTGAACAACACAGCAGAATATATCAATCATCTCAATGCGATGAAATCCAAAAACCTTCTTTATAAGGTGTTGCTTTCACAAGATGCAGGTTGGTATAATGTTGGCGACGCTAAAGGTGGAAAGTTTCGTGACTATACTTCAATATTTACAAGTTTTATTCCTGCATTAAAAAAATCAGGCTATTCTGATGAAGACATTCATTTGCTGTTTGTAAAAAATCCTTCCGTGGCTTTCAGGGTAAGAGATCACTGATACAGGAGAATGGGTGAATATGTCAATAAGTGAATGAACAGCAATCGTGAATCGTCAATCGTCAATCGTGAATCGTGAATCGTCAATAACAGCCGTTCGGTAAACACAGGCACGGCAATTTCTTTTCGTCTTTAGTTTTTATATCGCAAGAAAAAAATACAGCGCTTAAGACGGGAAGCAAAACATAATCATCGGCTATCGAAAATCAGCATGTATTTCATTCTGAATTATAACTGCATCCTTATTCAAACAAATTGAGTCCGCAATGACTCCGTTGGAAAACAAAGGAATTTGTTTGGCGCTGAAAAATCATTTCCACTACACTTCTTCTACTGCATCACAGGCCTTAACAATAATTGTGCATGCTTTCAATATTTCAAATTCTTCTATAATAAGCGGCGGGGCAATACGCAAACATTGAGGAGCAAACAAAAACCAATCTGTCAGCAATCCGTATTCAATGCATTTATCAACTACTTTTTTACATGTTGCTGCATCAATAAATTCTGCTGCAACTAACAGGCCGGCGCACCTCACATCTTTAATGATTTTATGTTGAAGATTCTCCTTCAACATTTTTGATTTTAAATCTACCTGCTGAATATAGCTTTCTTCAAGTAATACTTTTAAACCGGCAAGACCAGCGGCGCAGCAAACCGGATGTCCACCGAAAGTTGTGATATGTCCTAAAACAGGATTAGCCGTAAAGGTTTGCATCATTGCATGGCTTGATACAAAGGCACCTAAAGGCATACCTGCGCCCAGCGCTTTTCCGAGTAGCAGAACATCCGGCGCAATACCAAACTGCTCAAATGCCCACAAAGTCCCTGTACGTCCAAATCCTGCCTGAATTTCATCAAATATTAAAAGAGTGCAGGTTTCATCACATTTTTTCCGGATCGCTTTCAGCCATTCTTTGTCTGGCAGATATATTCCCCTTTCTGCCTGAATGGTTTCCATGATCACACAGGCGGTATTTTCATTGATGGCATCAACAACCGACAGATCATTATACTTCAAATGATGAATGCCTGGTATCAAAGGACGGAATGCGTTACGCCAGTATTCATCACCCATTATACTGAGCGCGCCTTGCGTTGAGCCATGATAGGAGTTTTCAAATGCAATCATTTCTGTGCGCCCGGTCACTCTTTTTGCCAGCTTCATTGCACCTTCGGTTGCTTCTGCGCCCGAATTGGTAAAGTAGACTGCGTCAAGATTCGATGGCAAATTTTTCGCTAACAGGGTGGCGTAGGCGACCTGTGGCGTTTGAATCAATTCGCCGTATACAAGCAGATGAAGATACTGATCGGCCTGGTTTTTAATTGCATCTACAACCGCAGGGTGGCGATGTCCAAGATTGCAAACACTAATGCCGCTGATCAGGTCTATATATGCTTTACCGTCTTTATCCCAAAGATATATACCTTCTGCCTTTACGATCTCCAGTGCGAGTGGAGCCGGTGAAGTTTGAGCAACATGTTGAAGAAACAGATTTCTGGTTTGCATATGCAAAGCGAAGTTCGACAAATTCCGGTTACCAGTCTTAACCCTCTGGATTCAATTATTCTTCACTAAACTGTTGCAGGTAACTTTTTAAGAATTTCTTCTCAAGGCCAGGAATATATTCCTGCTTATAATAAATGCCCGAGATCGTTTCCTCTGGATCAATTACCACTTTTCCCTTTTCGAATGGCCCTGCAATTCCCAGGTAGGTCGATACGTTTCCTTCATATTCATATCCAATTTTATACATCAAAAAAGTCGATCTCTTTCCCGCATACACCTCTTCTGTTTCAGTTATATAAAAGATCTCAGTTGGCTGTTCATCCTCTTCTGAATTGTATAGATATCCTTCTCCAAAATATTTCCGGCTGTTATAATAGGAAGGAAATAGTTTCTGCTTATGGTTCAACGCCAGTCGTTCGTATAGATAGACCCGATGACCCGGATCTTGGGCAATATTCAACAATTCCTTTGCTGGAACTTCCTTGTTACGGTTAAGCAATTGCATAGCAGCCTCCAACTTTATGTATGTTAGTGAAAGCGTAAGAAGTTTTTGCAACCACTTGTCTGCTTCAACAGTTTTAAGCTCCGCCAAAACAAAAGTAACAGGATCAATATTATAGTATCGTTCATTCAGCAGATCATTGCTGATAGTTTCATAAATAATGTTTAGGCCTTTGTCTAATTCAGTATAACTCCTCTTTAAATCATCTCCATTCATAATACCACTTTCCAGCATTTTATAGTGCAGATAAAACAAAGGCAATGACAGCGAAGAGTCTGCAGAGAAACTGATCAGCGTTTGATAGATATTATGTGCAAGCAACAGGGAATCTGCAACACTGTAAATAAAATTAAATGCTTCGCCTTTACCAGGTCTTCTTTGCTCCAATACATCTCTGATAGCACCAAACGATTCCACTGTCTTTATTTCAGCAAGTACTTTCAGTATTCTGAAATCAATTCCCTGGTTATTCGTTTGCAGATTTAAATAAGCCTCTTTAAGCTCATTGACAGAACTATTGTCTGCGACTTTTGACAATTTAGTAAATAAAATACCTGAATGCATATGTATATTCAGATCCTTTTCAGGAACTATCTCCGTTGCTTTTTTAAGTAGCAGGGAAAAATCATCTTTATCAAACGATGCAGCATAAAGCGCGTTTAAAGCTGATTCTCTTTTTATACTATCCTTTGCAACGAGTGCATCAAAAAGCTTTGCAGGTGAATTAGTATACACCGTTCCGGAATCATCATGGACTTTAATTTTCCAATCGTTGAAAAATTTGTTCTGATTGGGCTCATCTATAAATTTTTCTGGTATGAAAGTAAAGGCTGTATATTTTTTGAACCCGTTTAAAATAATTTTTACTTTTTTAATGACACTTCTATCTTCATCAGAGATCAACATTTCCACACCACTACTGGTCCCTTGTTTAGAATATTTATATGACAACAACTGCTGATCATCTAATATAAAATCCTCCATCCAAGTATGTAATAAAGAAGTATCATTTTGGGACCATGTAAACTCATTTAAATTCTCAATTGTCACTTCATATGTTACTGATAATACACTATCGAAAGCATAGTAGCTATTTTTATTATCTTCATCAGATTCAAAAGCATCTTTCTTCTCTTCTAATTTCCCTGGCGCCCATGTACTGAATTTATTGTCATCTGTACTTTGATTTCTCCAGGATTGATTTTGATAAGGCGCTATTGTTACTGAGGAGAAAAACTTCTGCAGATCGGGATGATCAACATTATCATTTTCCACACTGGCAATCAGGTTAAAAACCTGTCCACCGCGTTTCAGCATGAGCACTTTAGATATTACAGCATTTGTAGTATCCTGCGATAAAAAATAACGGGCATTACATCCGGCAACAGTCGTATCAGTCGAATACAGAACCTTCATTCCTGTCCGGTTGGTAAAACCTTCCATAACAGCATTAAAGTAAGAAGTATCTGCCGATAAGATATAAGTAGGTTTTACTGCCGAAACAACTACAACATAATAAATTCCGGTAGCAGCGTCAGGTGCACTATACTGATAGGTATAAACGCTGGGATCTGCCTGCTCTTCATCTTCGATTTTATTTGGAGGAACCGGAAACAGTACTGAAAATCCCTTATCTGTAAACTTATAGGGTTGCCGAACAAAATTTTGACCTGCCGGTTCAAACGAGTTAAAATAATATGCAGTCTTTTCATCTTTTAATGCTTCCATTCGCTGAGAACTTACGCCAATCATGTAAAGCATTTGATCTTTAAGCGCCAATCTCAGTTTCATAAAATAGCTGCTGTTATTATCCTTTGCAACAATTTCCATTACCTCTATGCTATCTTTAAACTTCATTCTTTTCATTTCGAAAACTGAATGTTGTTGCTTGCCTGAAAATGAAGAAAGAAAATTTTCAAACAGGCTGTCAGGTTTTTTTGATTTAAGATTTTGAGCAACTGAAAATGATGAAATGAAATAGAATTTCATGCTTGTAAAATCCATATGATTATTTACAGTGATTAAATCATTCTGAACATTTAATGGCACGACCCTTCCAGGCATCGCTATTTTATAACCAAGGGCAGGGTCGCTGAAGACCTCCCATTTTGCCTGGTTTTTATACTCATAGGTTCCCGCTGGTAGATGATTTGAAGAAACCACCGGTTCAACTTTATAACCCCTGTCCCTGAGCAACTGTATTACACCCTTCGGTCCTGGTAAATGGGCTGCACCAATAGCCACAAAATAACTGAGCGAATGCATTAATGAATCAATGTTATCCACCATCACTACATTTCTGCTGTTGAGTACCTTATCTTCATAATTCTTCCCCATCATACTTTGCATTTGCATAATCCTGTTCAGATCCTGGTTCACGTACACGTCGATCATATCTTCGATAAAGTTTTTCCCGACTTCATTATCATTAACCAGTTCAGTAGGATTAAAATTCTGTTCAATGTCTTTAAACAGTTTAAGCTGATCGGAAACTTTTTCAAGTCCTGAAACAAATTTTCCCTGATCGCGGGCAATACTATAAAGATAAAAATCCACGATCGCAGGCATATCATCTTTCCGGAGACCAGGCATGGAAAGCTTTCTTTTCAATTGATAGGCGTCGCTTACAGAAAGTTTGTCAGGATCGACTTTCCATTCTTTTACGAGCTTATTTCTCAGCTTTTGATATTCCTTCCTGTTCATAGCCTTTTTCAAAGGTTTACTATTTACAGTCTGCACATTCATAAACATATTCAGCATCATAGAATCCGGGTGTACTTCCATAGCAAAGCCCTCTGCAGATTGAATGGAATGATATACTGAATCTGTAAATCCAAATACACGCTTATCCTGCAGATGTATAGTGCCAAACAGAAAAGAAGTTTTCTTTAAACCATTTCCACTGATGCTCCATAAAAGTGAATTAGGGTATTCCTGCGCCTGCGTGGAAAGGGACGTGAAGTATAATAAAAAAACCAATAAGCTACTTTTACGGGGGTTCAGAGGGTTGGGCATAGGAAAGGTATTACAAGCCTTATAAATCAATAACTTTAGAACGAAACATCGCGATCTTTCGTTTAATACACAAAAATATTTTTATGCCATTTATTTATCCGGTCAAAGGAGTTTCGCCAACATTTGGAGAAAACTGTTTTATTGCACCAAATGCAACGGTTGTTGGTGATGTAATAACTGGAAATGATTGCAGTATATGGTTTAATGCTGTAATAAGGGGCGATGTGAACTCAATCAGAATCGGTAATAAAGTAAATATTCAGGATGGCGCGGTTATACATTGTACATACGAAAAGACAAAGACCGCCGTTGGTAATAATGTGAGCATTGGTCATTCGGCGATCGTACATGGGTGTACCATTCATGACAATGTACTGGTGGGAATGGGCGCCATAATTATGGACAATGCGCAGATTGGAAGTAATTCTATAATAGCAGCAGGAGCAGTGGTACTCGAAAATACAGTTGTTGAGCCAGGAAGCATTTATGCCGGAGTACCTGCCAAAAAAGTGAAGTCTATCCCTCCTGACCTTATAGAGGGGGAAATTAACCGGATCGCCAATAACTATCTGACCTACAGCAGCTGGTTTAAAGATATATCCTGAAAGACCTTTTCGATACCTGTTTTCACTGGTGAGAGCAGCATTTCTGAGCCTTTAAATGGCGGAAATAACACCCTCGTGTAATAACATGAATAACATGATTTTACGCGGGAGAAAAGGTTTTTTACCCATAAATCCAATCCCTGTAAAATAAAATTTTTATGAAAAGTAGTTTTTTTAAGGCAGCTATGACCCTTGTGTTGATGTCTCTTTATTTCACGGCCTGTGCTCCGAAATACGGCTGCCCCGCTAACGGCAGAAGTACGGGAGCAGAAAAACACCTGGACGGTAGTAAAGTACCTAAGGCGAAGAAATTCAAAGCCTGAGCATTATCAAAATTCAAGTATATGACCCTTACCCTGAGAAATGACTACGGATGCACAGAAGCTGTAATTGCAGAAAATTGTGGATTCGATAAGTTCTACAAAATTGCCGACCTTTTGGTAGACCAATTACGCATCAGGTTTACCAACAAAATCGATGACTCCGACACTTCGTATTGGGATTTTGTTTTTAAGGGCCAGAAGCTGACCCTTCATTACAATATTTATGATGGAGTTTCGATCTTTCCACGTAATTGCAGAGAAGCAGTTAAAAAAGATAATGATGCTGTGATGGAACTGGCCAGGGAACTAACCACTATTCACTAGGCCTCACCATTCTTTATCTTCTTCAATGCTGTCCAGAATATTGCAGTAGCTGAAATATCTTTCAGGATGAATGGATTCTTCTTCGAAAGCTTTCTTCACTGCGCATCCTGGCTCATTGATATGCAGACAATTATTAAACTGGCACTCATTCATTAGCGACCTCATTTCAGGGAAGTAATGGGCAAGTTCCTGTTGGCTGATATCAACCAGTCCAAATTCCCGCATGCCTGGCGTATCAATAATTTTCCCGCCAAAGGAGAGATCATACATTTCAGCAAATGTGGTGGTATGCAGCCCTTTGCCACTCCAGCCGCTCACTTCCTGCGTTTTCAACGCCAACTCAGGTACCAGGAGATTAATTAATGTGGATTTTCCCACACCAGAATGACCACTCATTAAAGTAATTTTATCCCTTAATTTTTCTTTCAGCATATCGAGGCCAAGGCCGGTTACAGTACTCATCAAAAATATCGGGTAGCCAATACTGTTATACATCTCTTCCCACTCAACAAATTTGTCAATGTCCTTTTCGCGCAATACATCTGCTTTATTGATAACTATAAAAGCCGGAACATGATAGGCCTCGCAGGCAACCAGAAAACGGTCAATAAAACCCTGCGATGTTCTGGGGTCACGAAGTGTGGCAATGAGTACTGACTGATCAAGATTGGCCGCTATAATATGCTGTAATCTTTTATTGGCCGGTGACTTTCTGTTTACATAATTTTTGCGGTCATAGATTTCATTGATCGTCATTCTCACTTCCGGATCAACTTCCTTTTCCATTTCTACCATGTCGCCAACAGCTATTGGATTGGTTGAAGTGATACCATCTATTTTGAATTTTCCTTTTAACCTTGCCTGGTAAATCTTCCCCTCACTGTCTCTAACAGTATACCAGCTCCCGGTGGATTTATATACTCTTCCCTTCATGGATGCAAATTAGTGGATTTGAAAATATCGGAGGATTACAAATCGTGCTCAGGGAAATTTTCTGAAAACAGTGAATTTCAATATCATTTCGAGCAAAATGAATATAAGGGCAGCAAAAGCGAATGGATAAAATTTTTCGACCGACTTCCTGGTTTTTACAATATCGATTTTAGTTTTTTCCAGCTCGTCAATTTCTGCATACACAACTTTAAGTCCTTCATTACCTCTTGCTCTGAAATATTTGCCACCTGTTTCTGCGGCAATTTCACCTAACAATTTTTCATCGATATTCACCTTTTCTCTTTGCATGATGATACCACCACCAGGCGTTTTAATAGGTGTGGGTGCAAATCCTTCGGAGCCTATACCAATTGTGTAAACTTTAATGCCTAAACTTTTTGCAATTTCCTTTGCAGTTTTAGGATCAATCAGCCCTCCATTATTTTCCCCATCAGTTAAGAGGATCACTACTTTGCTTTTTGCGGTGCTCGACCGGAGCCTGTCGAGACTGCTCGCCAACCCGGAACCAATGGCTGTGCCATCTACCATAAAACCTCCTCTAACTGAATAAATCTGAGATCGAACCACGTCATGATCTGACGTGATGGGGCATTGCGTAAAACTCTCTCCTGCAAATACCACCAGGCCAAAACGATCAGTCGGCCGGTTTGCCACGAATTCAGCGGCCACCTGCTTCGCGGCCTCAAGTCGGTTTGGAATAAAATCCTGCGCCAGCATACTTCCGCTTACATCGATACATAAAACAATATCCACCCCTTCTCCCTCGGCCCTTTTTTCATCATTGTGTTTTTGAGGACGGGCCATAGCTAATATCAAAGCGGCAATAGCCAGTATTCTTAACAAAATCTGTAAATGCCTGAAGGTTC
>JANPJC010000337.1:0-4856 GCA_031425315.1 Chitinophagales bacterium | reverse complement strand
GATGATCCTCATATAAAAATGTTTCTCTACCCTTTAAAAAAGTGGAGATTGTATTCAAGTTTTAAAGATGGTATTGAAGATGGTGGAAGAATTGTTTTTGTAAAACTGTTTGGTATTGTAGCTGCTTTCATTCTTTTGATTGCCTGTATTAATTTCATGAATCTCAGCACAGCAAGAAGTGAGAAGAGGGCGAAAGAAGTTGGGATAAGAAAGGTTGTAGGCGCCCAGAAAGCATCACTCATCGCACAATTCATTGGTGAATCTATTGTGATTTCAATCATTGCCGGTTTATTTGCTTTGCTTATTGTAGTACTCTGTCTTCCTGCATTCAATCAGCTCACAGATAAAATACTAACAGTAGATTATTCCAACATTAATTTCTGGCTGGCAGCACTCGGATTTATTCTGTTTACCGGGCTGTTGGCGGGGAGTTATCCTGCATTTTTCCTGTCCTCCTTTCAGCCGGTCAGCGTTTTAAAAGGCACATTTAAAAAAGCCAATGCATTAATCACTCCGCGAAAAGTATTGGTGGTTCTGCAATTTACATTTGCTATTATTCTGATCATCTGTACGATAATAGTAAAACAACAAATTGATTATGCACAAAAAAGAGAGGCGGGATACGATAGAAGCAATCTTGTTTATCACTACCTCACCGGCGACCTCGAAAAGAATTATGCGCTGGTTAAAAATGATTTGATTAATGCAGGTGTGGCTTTATCTGTGAGTAAAACTAGTGCCCCATTAACCGAAGGATGGAGTAATACATGGGGAATATCCTGGGCCGGTAAAGACCCAAATGACAAAACTATTGTGGACAGGTTTTGTGCCGATGAAAACATTGCAGAGACTGCGGGGTTCCAGTTTGTTGCAGGTCGCGACCTCAATCTCAAAGAATTTATAACAGACAGCACAGGTGTTATATTAAATGAATCTGCCGTAAAATTGATGGGTTTTAAAGAACCGCTCGGACAAATTTTAAAAGACAATGGTACAGACTGGCACGTTGTAGGCGTAATTAAAGATTTTATTCTGCAGTCGCCATATAGCCCCACTGTTCCAATGATCATTGAAGGAAGCAAGGGCTGGTTTAATGTAATACATATCAAGTTAAACCCGAATCAACCCAATTCAAAAAATATAAAAACCGCAGAAGCAATATTTAAAAAATACAACCCGGAATACCCGGCCAGTTTTCAGTTTGTTGATGAAGAATATGCAAAGAAATTTAATGATGAAAAGAGGACGGGTACACTAGCTGCATTATTTGCAGGACTCACCATTTTTATTTCATGTCTTGGGTTATTTGGATTAGCAACTTATATGGCAGAAAACAGGATCAAAGAAATTGGTGTGAGAAAAGTACTGGGCGCTTCCATTTCCAGCATTGCCGCATTATTATCGAAAGATTTTCTGAAACTGGTGATACTGTCATTCATTATCGCAGCACCTATAGCCTGGTGGGCTATGTTCAACTGGTTGAAAGAGTATGACTACCGCACACCTATCCAGGGATGGGTGTTTGCAATAGCCGGAGGATTATCTGTTTTGATTGCTGTTGTTACCGTGAGCTATCAATCGATCAAAGCTTCTTTGGCAAATCCGACGAAGAGCTTAAGGACAGAGTAGACAATAGGCAATAGGCAATAGGCAATAGGCAATAGGGAACAGCCAATACAAGGGGGTAGTGAGTAGTGAGTAGTAAGAAGTGAGTAATACGCAGTGAGCAAAAAACGGCAATTGCTGCTGTCCTTCATGATTAACGATTCACGTAGAAGACGGCTGTTTATTAACTCATTGCGTCCTTGCAATAGCAGCTTCATTTTATAGAATAAAATTAATCGAATAATGACATTTAGTACAGGCCGTCTTTTTGTAAACAAAAATATTCAATGTGAAACTGTATTTGCTCTTTACCTAAAACCTATAACATAAAACCTAAAACCTGTATTGGCTGTTCACTGCTCACTACTTACTACTAACTCAAAAAAACATGTGGAAAAACTATCTAAAGGTCGCGTTCAGAAATATCATCAGAAACAAAGCACACTCTTCAATAAATGTGATTGGTCTGTCAGTTGGTATTGCTGCATGTTTATTATTATTTATGGTGATCAGGTACGAACTGAGCTACGATAAGTTTCAAAATAACTATTCTAAAATTTACAGGATCGTTACGGAAAGTAAGTCGCCAAATGGATCAGACTACAATCCGGGCGCTCCCCTGCCTTTGATTGAAGCGGTGAAACTGGATATGCCAGATATTGTAACAGCACCAATTACCACTGCAAACGGAAGTCAGTTTACAGTTATGGGCAACGACCCCAATACAACAGATATTTCAAAGAAATTTATTGAGGAACAGGGAGTTTATTTTAGTGTACCTGAATTGTTTAAAGTATTCAACACAAAATTTTTGAGTGGAAATGCGGAAAATATGGTTGCCCCGGGTACCGCTGTTGTTTCCAGGAAAATTGCTGATAAATTTTTTGGCAACTGGAAGACAGCATTGGGAAGATATATTAAACTGGATAATGCGGTTCCTTTAAAAATCACTGCAGTGATTGAAAATGTTTCTTTGCATTCGGATGTTCCGATGGCAGTTATCATGTCGTTTGAAACTTTAAAATCCAATCCTGAACCGTACTATTATACAACAGATTGGGGGGCATTAAGTTCCAACAATCAATTATTTGTGCTGGCGCCGGAAAAACTCCATTACAATTCGTTACAACAGGGGGTAATGGCCATTTCTAAAAAATATGATGTCAATAGAAATGCCGCCAACGATAGAAATTACCTTGCACAGCCATTTTCAGAAATGCATTTTGACAGTCGATATGGTAGTTTGGGCGATCACATTACCAGCAAGGCCACTATCAGAACTTTGACGCTGATCGGGATTTTTATTTTACTGATGGCATCAATCAATTTTATTAATCTTTCGACTGCTCAGGCAATCAAAAGATCCAGGGAAGTAGGCATTAGAAAGGTGATGGGCAGCAACCGCATGAATCTTTTCTGGCAGATGATGGGTGAAACTGCATTTATAGTGCTTATTGCTTTGGTTATTGGCATCTTCCTTACTTATATTTTTCTTCCCTATATCGAACATGTTTCTGCAATAACAGAAAAACTCAGCATTTTCAGTCTGGAATCGCTCACCATGATTCCGGTAATCACCATTGCAGTAATTGCATTTTCCGGCATTTACCCGGCGATGATATTGTCAGGATACAGTCCGATTCTGGCTTTGAAAAATAAAATTACATCTGCTTCAGCGGGCGGATTATCAATAAGGCGAACACTTGTAGTTGCTCAGTTCGCTATTTCACAAGTGCTGATTATTGGTACGATCATAGCCGTTTCTCAAATGAGTTTTGTTAATAAAGTTGACCTGGGCTTTAATAAAAATGCTGTATTAGTCATAACAGGAAATGCTGACAGCGCCGTGCTTTCAAGGCAAAACAGCTTGAAGCAGGAAATGCTGAAAATGAATGGAGTGGAAAGTGTGAGTTACAGCAGCGACGTTCCATCATCGGAAAATAATTGGTCATCAAATTTCGCATTCGATCATAAAGACGATGAAGACTTTGGACTGTTTTTAAAATTTGCAGATAAAGACTATTTCAAAACTTACGGACTACAGTTTATAGCCGGAAGAAGCTATGAAGAAAGTGATACCATCAGTGAAGTTGTAATAAATGAAACGTTGACAGCTAAGCTGGGGTTAAAAAACCCTGCAGATGCAATTGGAAAAGAACTACGCATGGGCGGAGGTGGCTGGTTTCCAATAGTTGGTGTGGTGAAAGACTTTAAAACCAATTCGCTGAGAGAAGAAACTAAACCGCTGATGATTTCACCGGCGAAAAAATATTATTCCAACACAGCAATTAAGATGAAAACGAATCAGCTGACCGGCAAAAAAGATGAGCTTTTAAAACTTTGGGACAAATACAATCCTGAATATGCCAGCCGGAATTTTTTCATGGATGAAAGCATCAACAATTTTTATCAGCAGGAAAATCAATTGGCATTAATTTATAAAATATTTGCCGGTGTTGCCATTTTTATCTCCTGTCTGGGATTATATGGTTTGGTTTCATTTATGGCGGTACAAAAAACAAAGGAAGTTGGTATAAGGAAAGTACTGGGCGCATCAGCAGGAAATATAGTATACCTGTTCTCTAAAGAATTTACCATACTAATTGTGATTGCATTTGCCATTGCATCCCCATTAGCATGGATACTGATGAAAGACTGGCTCAGCAATTTTGCATACCAGATTAAACCCGGGGTTGGCATTTTCATCATTGCTATTGTTGCATCGGTATTAATTGCCTGGTTAACGGTGGGATACAAGGCGATCAAAGCGGCAGTGGCGAATCCGGTGAAGAGTTTGAGAACGGAGTAGGCAGTAGGCAGTACATTCGCGATTCAAGTTTCACGAATACAACTGCTGTTTATTCCCCCACTGACCCATTCACATATTCACCAGTTGAAATTTGAAAATCTAAATAATTGATATGCTCAACAACTACATTAAACTCGCTTTCAGGAATCTCCGCAGGAGTAAATCCTTCAGCCTCATTAATATTTTTGGACTGGCGGTCGGAATGACCTGTTGTATGCTGCTGATTATATACATTTCATCCGAACTTAATTTTGATAAACACCATCAATCAGCGGGTGATGTATTCCTGATCAATACTACCGTGGAAAGAAACGGAGAAAAGGAAGAATTTGCTCGGCTCTCTCACCCTTACGGACCGGCCCTGCAAAAAGAATTTCCTGAAGTTGAGCAGGCAACACGGCTGTGGGATAACATTATAGAAAGCAAAACGCTGATTAAATAC
>JANPJC010000336.1:0-7526 GCA_031425315.1 Chitinophagales bacterium | reverse complement strand
TTTGTTCCATGTTTTGAACCACGGTATTTAACTATCCGGATTCTGCGGATGGCAATTTGTTCATTAACCCTGTTATCCAGTGAAATGATACAATCGGAAATATACTTCTCCATACCATGACGGGTATAAGTTTCTAGTACCGGCTCACCGGTAACAATTGCAGTAACTTGTTTTTCTTTCAACCACCTGAAAAGTCTTTTTATCTCTAAGCGAAGATTACCGACATCAGTGATGCCAGCAAAAATAGATTCAATAGAATCTAAAACAACCCGCTTGGCACTAATGGAATCAATGGCATGTTCCAAACGAACGAATAGCCCTTCAAGGTTAAAGTCGGTCTCCTGCATATCTTTTCGCTCCAAAAGCACATGTTCTATCAAAATTTTTTTTCGTGAAACAAGCCCTTGTAAATCCAGGTTGAGAGAAGCCACGTCTGTATAAAGTTCCTCTTCTGTCTCTTCAAAAGACATGAAGACACCTGGCTCTTTAAATTTTATTGCGCCATTAATTAAAAAATCAATTCCCAAAAGTGTTTTTCCAGAGCCGGCACTTCCACTGACTAAAGTGGTCCTGTTTTTGGGAAGTCCCCCCTCCGTAATTTCATCAAAGCCTTTTATGCCGGTGGGGCACTTTTGTAATTGCTTATGATGAGCAGCACTTTTTTTTGGAGTAGTTTTATGCATAAGTATTTTATTTATTACTATTAATTTCAAACTAAGTAGCAAGTTGGATCCAATAATTCCAGTAATGGATACATACATTACAGAAAAAAAATTATACCTTATCCCTTGTTATGCGACATGATACTAGATAATGCTAGTATAAACCATTTACATTTTCATCCCCTCCATTGGATTAACCCCTTTCTTGAAAATATATTCACTATTGAGTAAATAGGCGCCGGTAATAACCACTACATCACCTGGCAACAACCCGCTTAATATTTCGATGCGATTATTCGCCTCGGCACCCACGGTAACCATTTTATTTTTGAAAGTGTTTTTACCTGTTTTTATCCAAACGGTTGCTCCCTTTGAATCCCTTATAACTGCATCAACAGGTAAGTTTAAAGATGCGCTTTTAAATTCATCGAGATAAACATAGGCAGGCATGCCGGGTTTTAATTTGTTCTCCTTATTAGGAATGGAAACCCGTACTAAATTGATTCTTGAATCAGGAACTATCTCGGGGTTGACCAAGCTTATTGTGCCATCAATGGCTTCATCGCCAATTTCTGGAATCCGAACAACGACTGAAGCATTTTGCTGCAACTGAGAATATTGCGAAGTGAATACCTGAGCCTCTGCCCATAACATGGTAAGGTTTGCTAATTCAATAATGGTGCCACCCTCCATAACATAATCTCCCTGCTGTACATCTAATGCAGTAATATAGCCGGTGGCATTACTGTAAAATGTGGTTGTAGCTGAAGATTTGCCTGAGCTGGCAAGCTGATTAACTTGAGCATTGCTCATTCCCCATAGTATGAGCTTATTTCTTCCACTTTGCAGTAAAGAATTAAAATCAACGGCGTTATTTCCGGTAAATGATTTTTGGCTTTGCAATGCGAGAATATATTCTTCTTTAGCGTTGTTCAAATCTTCGCTGTATAAATCATAAAGCCTGTCCCCTTTACGTATGTAATCTCCTATATTCTTAAAGTACAATTGTTCCACTCTTCCCATCACCCTTGAACTGATTGCAGATGTTTTTGTCTGGTCGAAATTCAAGACCGCTGTTAGAACTGTTTGGTTTCCTATTTTTCCTGAGCGAATGGTATCAACGCTGATATTTCCCAACTGAATTTGTTGGTCGCTAAGTTCCAATTCATCTGCTTCTACTTTTGACTTTTTAACTGCTGTAAGCGGCATCCCACAAATTGGACAATTACCAGGTTTGCTTTCCATTATCTGGGGGTGCATAGAACAGGAATAGTACACATCAATTGTTTCAACATGTTCAGCATGAGGGCCCTTTTTTTCCCCGGAGCAAGCCCATAGAAAACCGAGAAGAAATATTAGAGCGTAACGCATCATTAGTTATTTATTTTGATAAAGCCCTCGCTATCCATTAAATACTGTGCTTGTACAGCTACAGAATCTATTGCTGATAATCCACTTATAATTTGAATACTCTTATCGGTTGTTGCACCGATACTTACCTTCTTTGGTTGAAAACCATCAGCCACTTTTATAAAAACAATTCTGTCAATACCCAATGAAGTAACTGCTTCTTTTGGTAACCAATTACCGGTAATGGAGCTGGTAGATATTAATCCACGCACCTGGCTTCCTACTGGTAAGCGCATGCTGGAGTTATCAAAGTGAACCCTTGCTGAAGAAGTCCTACTTCCTTCCCGGTAAAATGGTTCTATAAAATCAATATGTCCCTGGAAAGCTTTATCAGGTGCGGTTTCAGGGGTAATTTTTACCAACTGACCTTTTTTAACTGAAGACTGACCATCACTGTAAACATTGAGAAGAGCCCAGGTACGGGAAGGATTATAAATACTAAACATCATTTGTCCCTTTTGTACATACATGCCTTCTTTAAAATTCAATAATTCTGTACTCGGATTAATAGCACCCATAGATGATGAAGTTGTTTGAGGGCTCATAGCTGTAGAACTTTCGCCTGCATTATGCAAATGCCCTGTATAATTGCTATATACACTCAATGATAAAATGGGTTTGCCTGTTTGAATGGTGCTTTGCAACTGTTCTGAACTAACCCCTAACAATAATAATTTTTGTTTGGCTGCCTGTATGAGTGAGCTATTACCTGAATCATTCTTTAAAATGAACAGTAAATTTTCTTGCGCGGTAAGCATTTCCGGGCTGTAAATGTCCATTATTTTTTGACCTTTCTCAATTAACTGGTATTTATACCGGACATATAATTTCTCTATCCTTCCACTTATTCTTGCTGAAATATTTCCAATCATTTTTGTATCGTATTCGATAGTGCCAACCGCATTTATTTCAGAAACTATCTCTTCTTTTGTAATAGCCGTAACGGGAATTGTGGAAATGACAAATTGGTTAGTGGGCTGAAGTAGTGTTTCTAACTGTACGCCGGATATCAGTGATGGACCTGAATCTTTTTTTACCAGTTGCATTCCACAAATAGGGCAATCACCGGGTTTATCACGAATGATTTGAGGATGCATGGAACAGGTATATAAGACTTGTCCAGTGTCTGCGTTATCATGTAGAGAATGTTCTGGCTTTTTACCATTATCACAAGCTGATAAAAGCCACAACAGGCAATAGGCTATAAAATTTACAAACCTGATTTTCATGCTTAATTGATTTGTAATATTCTCTCAAATTCTGTTTGCATCATCAATAATTGTTGCAACTGGTCTAAATATTCCAGCTGTGTCATGTTTAAGGTTTCCCATGCATCAAATAACTCAAATAATTCTTCTGTATTCTGACTGTAAGCCAATTGCATAATTTTATAATTGTTTTGAAGAGCAGGGATAATATTCTCTTCGTATATTTTCAATTGTCTTCTTTTGGTGATTAGCTCTGTACGCATATTTGAAGCCATACCTGATAATTCATTAATCACCATCTGTCGTTCAAAACCAATCGACTCCCTTTTGTATCGCAGGCTTTCAATATTTGCCTTGGCCATTCTTGAAGCCCAGGATACAAGAGGTATTTTTACCATCGCCATAGCTGTATATTGTGCAGGTTGCCCACCGATACCTAACATGTGCTCATACCGAAAACCAAATTCAGGTTTCAATTTTGCCCTTTCTAATTGTTGTTGTAAGCCTACCAATTGAATCTCTCTTGCGAGGGCTTGCAAATCACTTCTTGAATTAACAAAGGCAGTGCTATCAGTTTGAAAATTGCTGTAATCTTTTATGCTATATGTGGTGTCAATATCAAATGTGGTTTCCTTCTCCCGGTTCATCAGTGTGTTTAAATTAATACGGCGAAGGAGGATATCATTTTCAAACATCAACCGCATATTTTTAATTTTACCAAGCTCCGCTTTGGCTTTATAGTAAGCACTTAATTTACCCATCCCGTTCTTATACCGTATCTCCGAATTCTTTATCATAAAATCCAAGAGCTTTTCATTTTGTTCCAGAATGCTGAATTTCTTTTTAATAATGACCCACTCAAAATAATTTTTCTTTGCATCGGCAACCAATTCGTTTAATGCTGCTCCTCTTTTTTCTTTTACGACTGAGGACATAGTATTCATGTAATTGTATTCTGCCATTTGTCTTTTTCTATTGGGAATCATTTGTTGCACAGCAAATACGTATTGACCCATTCCTTCTTCACCCATATCATTTTTTCGTGTATACTTAGGATTGTAGGGCATCATAAAAAAACCCATTCCTGCCTCCGGCGGCATCCAACTCCAGGCACCTTTAGCAGCAGCGTCCATTGATTCCACTTCTGCATCATACATTTTTAAAGTCGGATTTGCAGCCTGAATTTCATTCAGAATAACATCAATATTTTTAGTTTGTGCATTCGACAGACAACATTTACACAACAGTATCAGTATTATAAAATATTTCTTCATCTGCTTAATCTTTTAATTCCTCTATTATTACTTTGCCTCTTTTCTTCAATTCATTTTCGCGAACCCAGGCGTACATAGCGGGCAAAACGATGAGTACAAAAAAGGTGGAAGTGACCAGGCCAAATACAAATGGAATGGCGATTGGCTTCATTACATCGCTGCCTGTTCCTGTAGCCAGCAGAAGAGGTAATAAGCCAAAAATATCTACGAGCACCGTCATTAACTTTGGGCGTAATCGTAAGGCGGCACCTTCATAAACCGCTTCCTCAATGTCGTTGTTATTAAAAGACTCACCTGTTTCTTTTTTCTTAAGAACCTTGTTGTACAACGAGTTGTTCAAGTACACCAACATAAGCACACCAGTTTCAACAGCTACGCCAAATAGGGCGATAAAGCCAACGGCCACAGCCACCGAAAAGTTTACATCAAAAAAGAAAAGAGAATATGCGCCCCCAACTAAAGCAACGGGTATGCTGGATAAAACAATCAATACCTCGCGGTAAGTATGGAATGTAAAATATAAAATGACCATAATGATAAGCAGCACAACGGGTATCAAAATCATTAGTCGCTTTTCTGCACGTACCTGGTTTTCGTATTGTCCGCTCCACTCAATGAAATAGCCCCTCGGCAATTTTTTTACGAGACTATCCAATTTCCTTTTAGCATCACTTACCGTGCTTCCTAAATCTCTGTCGCGAACATTAAATAACAATGTGCCACGCAGCATAGCATTTTCTGAATTGATCATTGGAGGACCTTCGGCTATGTACACATCAGCAACTGCAGACAACGGAATTGGACCGCTTGATGTTGTAACAAGCAAAGTTTTCAATTGGTCAATATTATTACGAAAGTCCTGGGCAAAACGTGCATTAACTGAAAAACGCTGTCGTCCTTCAACAGTCGTTGTGATGTTCATTCCCCCAATTGAAGACTCTATTACCATATTAACATCATTCACACTTAAACCATAACGGCCAATTTCTGCTCTCTTGATTTTTATCTCAACATATTTACCCCCAACAATTGGTTCTACATATAAATCTTTTATTCCCTCCACACCTGTTAACGCTGCGTTGAACTGCTGCGCTAAAACGTTGATTGAGTCAAGATTTTGACCATAAATTTTAACGCCAACATCTGTACGAATACCTGTTGAAAGCATATTGATGCGATTGATGATTGGCTGTGTCCATCCATTAATTACGCCAGGAATCTGGAGCTTGCTGTTTAGTTCTTCAATGATTTTATTTTTCGTCATGCCATCCCGCCATTGCGATTGAGGTTTTAATAAAATCATAGTTTCAATCATACTGATTGGTGAATTGTCTGTGGCCGTATTTGCTCTCCCTGCTTTTCCCAATACATTATGGACTTCAGGAATAGTCTTAATTAATTTATCCTGCACCTGCAAAATGCGTTTTACTTCGGTATTGGAAACATCCGGAAGCGTTACCGGCATAAATAAAAGAGAACCTTCATCAAGGGGTGGCATAAATTCAGTACCTAATCGCATAACGAATGGAATGCTTGCAACAACTAATAAAAATGCAATCAATATTGTCGTCTTCTTCCAGCGAAGAGACCAACGTATTATTGGGTTATACAGCCAAAGAAAAAAGCGGGAAACCGGGTGCTTTTTCTCAGACCGCATTTTACCTTTCAACATCATTGACATTAGCACAGGCACCAAAAAGATTGCCACCAGCGCAGAACCAATCATGGCAAACGTCTTGGTAAGAACCAGCGGTGTAAACAATTTCTTTTCCTGACCTTCCAGAAAAAGAATCGGTGCAAACGAAATCAGCGTAATCAATATGGAACTGAATACTGCCTTCCCCACCAGAATAGAGGAGCTTTCAATTCTTTTTAATCTATCTTCATTCGAAATCATATAAATTTTATTCTGTCTCTTCCGAAATAGACTTCACAGCATTTTCTACCATTACAATTCCGGCGTCCACCAGGTCACCAATTGCCAAAGCCACCCCTGCAAGAGACATGATGTTGGAGCTTACGTTAAACCAATCCATCATAATGAACGAAATCAAAACACTCATCAGTATTGTTATAACCACCACTAATGCGCTTCTTACATGTAAAAGGAAAATGAATAACACGATAGCAACAACTATCAGTTCTTCAATTACGGCTTCTTTTAAAGTGCCAATTGTCGCTTCTATTAAATCAGAACGGTCGTAAGAAGTATGAAACTTTATACCAGGTGGTAAACCTTTTTCGACATCTTTTATTTTCTCTTTTACCTGGTCGATGACATCCTTAGCGTTTTCGCCATATCTCATCACTATTATTCCGCCGACTTTTTCCCCTTCACCATTTTCTTCAATAATTCCCAATCGCAATTCACCACCCATTTGCACTGTTCCGATATCTTTAACCCGGATAGGAATGGACCCCTGTGTCATTAATGGTATCTCCTCGATGTCTTTTATTTGGGTGATATAACCAATGCCTCTAATTATATATCCCATATCCGCCATCTCAAATTTTCGCCCGCCGACATCATTATTGTTTGCTTTTACTTTTTCAATCACGTCCATTAATGGAATATTATAATAGCTGAGTTTGTGCGGGTCAATTACAATCTGGTACTGTTTTTGAAAGCCTCCGAAGGATGCCACTTCACTAACACCAGGAACTGTTTGCAGAGCAAATTTTATATACCAGTCCTGCAAGGCGCGCAATTCACCTAAGTCGTGAGAAGGTGCATCTAATGTGTACCAGTATATATGTCCTAACCCCGTGCCATCTGGTCCTAATGCAGGTACTACTCCTTGTGGTAATAAACGCTGGGCATAATTCAGTCTTTCCAGGACTCTTGTTCGGGCCCAGTAAATGTCTACATCATCCTCAAAAATTACAAACACAAAACTCATCCCGAACATCGAATTGGCACGGATATTTTTTATTTTCGGAATGCCCTGCAGATTGCTTACCAATGGGTAAGT
>JANPJC010000335.1:0-2720 GCA_031425315.1 Chitinophagales bacterium | reverse complement strand
CTGGAGCCAGCTCAAACAAAATGTGACTGGTTATTACGGTGTAGGTTCAGCGTTGAAGAAGCTTGATGATGCCAACAGATTTGGTGAAGTGGCGCAGCTTTATCAGCAATCACTTTTTTTTAAGGCGTTGATGGATAACTGTGAGATGGCCATGAAAAAATGTTTCTTTCCGTTGACTGCTTTCTTATCAGATCATCCTGTATATGGCGAGATATGGAATAAGATTTACCAGGAGTATGAATTGACAAAACGTTATCTGTTTAAACTCTCCGGAAAAGCGGAATTGATGTCGGATTATCCGGTGGAGCAGTTATCTGTACAAATGCGCGAAAGAATTGTATTGCCGCTGACTACCATTCAGCAATATGCAATTACGCGTGTACGTGAGCTGGAAGAAAAATTTGTGAATTCGCCGGTGAAATCGAGTTATGAGAAGTTAGTGATGCGATGTTCTTTCGGGATTATTAATGCGGGGAGAAACTCCGCGTGAAGTGCGAAGTGCGAAATGCGAAGTAGGACGTGGAACAGCCAATACAGGTTATCAGTTGTGGGTTAAAACAGCCGTTGCAGGTTGCGGGTAGCTGGTTGAATATGGCCGGATTACGTTAGAAGCGAAAGGGTATCTTAAAGGATTGTAACTGCTTAAATCTAATTTAAGTTGATGATGAATTGCATTGTGATATCAAAAGGAATAATGATAGGCCAAAATTGGCATCCGGAAAATCAGAAGGCATTTGCCTGATGAAATCTATATTCATGCGTTGTTTTTCTTTGGAATAATAATGATTGTCGATCATAAAAAGCCCAACCCTTTTGTATTCGCCTTTCCACTCTTTTTCAATTACCATTTTTACACAGGAGTATGTTTTCTCCAAATGTTTAACCAATAAATACTGCTCTCCAATTGGGAAACTGCATTTGCTTAAATCAACGTCGTGTGAGAAAGTAATGTCTTCCAGATCACATGCTGAAAAGTCAACATTATCCATCGAATTTGGGTAGTCCAAAGGATTGATTTTCTTTAAAAAGAAATTGGACCGTTTTTTAGCGAATAATGAATACCCCCTAATCCAACCTGAATCAAATCTGCCAATGAATTTTACGTTTTTCATCCGGCTTCCGTCGAAATCAATTTCATTTAATCTGCAATGCTCAAAAATACAATCGGATATTACTGGAAATCTGAAAATAGCTTTGTTGAAATTGCATTTTAGAAATCTAATTTTTTGAAAAGAACCTGAATTTTCTCCAATATTTAACGACAAAAACGATTCCGAGAAGTCTGCTTTTTCAAACTCGTTACTGTCAAAATCGCATGCCTTAAAAGAAGATTTTACAAACGATGTAGATAAGAAAATACAATTTACAAACATGCATGATTCCCAATAGGTGTAATCAAAATCGGCAAAAGAAAAATCTATATCATTAAAATGTACATTTCTGTAAACTAACCCGCCGCGTGGTAATTCAACCTCGCGATCAATTATTTCAAGCGATTCAGTCTTTGGAAAAGAAAAGCCACGTAAATCCCATTTTCCTTCATGTTTTCCCAGATCATTAATCAATGATAATGATTGCCCCTTTTTAATATTCCGCAGTACTGAATTGTAAAGAAGAACCCCTGCAGAGGTATTCCATCGCTTATGATATTCATTCATAGCTTGAATTTAGAGGAGTAATTTTAATTGAGGGTCCGATTTATCGCCAAGGCAATGAAACTCCACCTGGTCTATTGCTTCTTACATGTTGATTCCAACTCCCCGATGTTATAACATCCCATGAAGTTCCGTTAATAAATCTTTTACTCAATATCAGAACCTCTGTTCATTGGATTAACGTTCATAAATGCTAACCTTTGTGCTTCAATTAGAATTAAATTTTTCAGGTCCATTCATTTGAACGCTCGATCAATTCTTTTCTCTAACATCATGGAAGCTATTTGTAAACTCGCCAGTGAAATCGAGTTATGAGAAACTGGTGATGATGTGTTCTTTTGGGATTATCAATAGGGGGAGAAACTCGGCGTGAAGTGCGAAGTGCGAAATTCGAAGTGGGAAGTGGAACAGCCGTTGCAGGTTACTGGTAGCTGGTTGAACAGCCAATTGTCAGTGAGGAGGAAGTATTTGGTAGAAAGTAAAGGAACAGCCGTTGAGGGTTACTGGTTGAACAGCCAATTTTAAGATGCTAGGAATTAGAGAGTAGGGGAACGGCCGTTACTTGTTACTGAATTACGGATTAATATCAACCGTGAGGTATATAAATTTGTATCAAATTGTCTTTCCTATTGCCTGCTGCCTATTGCTACTGCCTGTTTAATCCGACTAATAACTGCTGACTTGTGACTCTTGACTAAAAAAAGCAAGGCGGCTAGAAAGCCGCCCTGGTTTGATTATGACCCAACTTAAACTGCTTTAGAATTTATATACTGCAGCAAATAATGCACTGAAATTGGATGCTTTAGTGGCGCCGTCTTCATCAAAGAACACATCTTTACTGCCACTGTCAAGCCTTAACTCGGGGATAAGTGTCAAAGCACCGATCCTGAAGTTTGCGGATAAGGTATTAGCAAATATGCTTGCTCCTTCTGGTGCGAGTGACATTGCCACCAGCTGATCTTTATCGTTGAAATATTCAGATCTTAAAGTAAGTCCAAATACAGCGGTAGGATCGAAGTTCAGATATAATGCTGCACCTGACCAGCTTTTTGAATCGCCTTCATA
>JANPJC010000334.1:0-13163 GCA_031425315.1 Chitinophagales bacterium | reverse complement strand
TTACCGATTCTTCATTCCCGCTTTTTCCGGCTTCCCGGCTACTACTTTTGAATAGCAGCGATCTTGAACCTCATAATACTTAGCCGTCTCGCCCCGGGCGAGACGGAAAGAAACGGGAATGATTAAAAACAGTGAAAAGTTCACTCAAATGTTTAATAGCTTTGACACTCGGGTAATATATTTATAAACTTGAATACAGCTCCTGGTTGATTTTAAATCTTTAGGAAAACCAACCTAATGGCCAATATTCGTTTTGCGGTCTAAATGGGTATTCCCATTGATTTATCTTCTGTGGCGAATTCTGTGGAATGGTTGCTTAAGCAGAATAGATGTTAGAAATAATTGCCGGGCACTATCCATTACATTCAAAGCACATAATAGGTGAAAAAAATTGTAGTAGTAATATTGTTTTTTTGTTGTACCCTCAATTCCAGCGCGCAGCATTTACCGCGTGTTATTGTACTATCTACAGGTGGTACCATCTCCGGGCAGCAACCTGATAAAAACAAGGCAGGATATTTACCCGGTAAAATTCCAATTGAAGATTTACTGAAAAATATTCCATCAGTTACGCAGAGAGCCAAAGTGACTGGAGAGCAAATAGCTTCGATAGGCAGTTTTGATATGACCATTGCTATTTGGCTAAAATTGGCAAAACGTATTAATGAAATATTTGCCAATGATGAAGCTGATGGAATTGTTATCACTCACGGTACAGATACACAGGAAGAGACAGCTTATTTTCTGAATCTGACTGTACAATCAAACAAGCCGGTTGTATTGACGGGTTCCATGCGACCGGCTACAGCAATCAGTGCCGATGGTGCTAAGAATTTATATGACGCCATCATAGTGGCCGGTGATACAGGCAGTATAGGTAAGGGGGTGATGATATGCTTCAATGAAAATATTTACGATGCGCGAAATGTAGTTAAAACCAATACTACAAACGTTAATGCATTTTCATCACCGAACACCGGTCCGATCGGGCAGATTTACGATGGAAAAGTGGTCTTCAATATGCTTGCGTTAAATAAACATGCTGGTAATTCCGTATGTGATATCAGCAAATTGAATTCATTACCCGATGTTGAAATTGTTTATGCGTATGCGGATGCTTCAGCGGTTGCGATAGATGCTTTTATTGATCACAAAACCAAAGGAATAATTATCGCCGGTACAGGTAATGGCAGTTTTGATTTGGCCATATTAGAATCTGCTAAAAAGGCTGTCGGTGAAGGAATTATTGTAGTTCGATCATCAAGGGTTGTTTCAGGCAAAGTGACCACCCAGGTAGTAGGGGCATTCGATGATACAAAAAACGGTACAATCGTATCAGATTATCTCAATCCTCAAAAAGCGCGAATACTGTTAATGCTGGCGTTGACAGTGACTAATGATAAGAATAAAATACAGAAGATGTTTATGGCTTATTGAAGTTTAAGTGAATAGGTGAATGGGTCAATCAGTGAACACTGTATCTCTGTCCGTTATTTTTGAAAAGGAGAAATATTTGGTGGTCAATTTTTTTTGGCCACGGAGTTTAACGGAGGTTTTGAGTTTAGCAAAGAGTGGCTATATTATAAATTTTTGATGTTATGCTTTTTCTCCGCTCAACTCATAGTCTCCGCTCGCCTCTGTGGGTTGCATTTGAAATCTGTAAAGTTTAGGTGTTGAGTTTCTTTGGCCACGGAGATTAATGGAGGTATTGAGTTTAGCGGAGGAACAGCCAATACAAAAATTCTACAGCGACTAAAAATATCTGGTGTATCTCTTCCACTTCCCACTTCCAACTTCCGCTGTGGCTCTTTTGTAAACAGATTCTTTTGTTACACGGAGAAACAGCCGGAGATGAAATAAAGGAGATTCACGGAGATATGTTGATCAAATGATAATTGATACCATTAATTTTTCATTTCAATTAATTTGTCATTTGATCAACCTAAAACTTAAAACTTACCACATACAACTGTCTTTGGCCACGGAGTTTAACGGAGATTTTGAGTTTAGCGGAGGAGCAGCCAATACAAAAACCTTAAAGCAACTAAAAATCAATTTCAATGACGGTGTTTTGTAGAGGGGAATTTTGTATCTACTTTGAACTAACTTAAATCTACATTTAAAACAATAAATTCATGATAACTGAATGGAAAGATTTAATCAGGAAAGCTTATGCTGCTTTCAATGAACGTGATATTGACAAAGCGCTGTCGACAATGCAACCTGATGTACAATGGTCAAAAGCATGGGAAGGCGGATATATCAGCGGACACAACGAAATCAGGGAATATTGGACAAGACAATGGAAAGAGATCAATCCCAAAGTTGAACCTGTTGGGTTTAATGAAAGGGTAAACGGAAGTTTGGAGGTGGAAGTCCATCAGAAAGTGAAAGATCAAGAAGGCATTTTAATATTTGATGGTACTGTCAAGCATATTTACAGCTTCGAAGAGGGTTTGATAAAAACGATGGATATTGAAATGATATAGCTGGAATAGGTTTGTAAAATTCAGGGGCTTCATTCAGGTTGATTGTCGTATCCGGCTCCTGATATTGTCAGATTTACACTGCCTGGCTCCATATTTGTTTCGGAAATTTGAACCAAAACAAATTCGATAATATGAGAAAAATAATTGTGCTTTCAATGATCAGCCTGGACGGTGTTATGCAGGCACCCGGTGGACCCAAAGAGGATACATCCGGCGGATTTAAATTTGGCGGTTGGGTGGCACCTTATAGTGATGAGGTCTATGATAAAGTGGTGCAGAAAGAGTTGAGAAAATCAGATTATTTGTTAGGAAGAAAAACATATGAGATTTGGGCCAACTACTGGCCTGATCACGCAGAATTCTGGCCGGGTATTAACGAAGGTGCAAAATATGTGTTTACCAAAAACATGAAAAAATCCGATCCGTTGGTGACGGGTTGGAAAAACTCATCAGTAATAAAAACACTTGCAGATATTAAAAAACTCAAAAATTTGAAAGGTGCTGACATCCAGGTTTGGGGCAGCAGCAAGCTTGTTCAGTTATTGTTGAAAAGCAACCTCGTCGACGAACTCAGACTTAAAATTCATCCGTTGATTTTGGGTAAGGGAAAAAAACTTTTCGCGGATGGAGCGATTCCGACATCGTTCAAATTGACCGAAAGTATAATCACCCCTCGCGGCGTAATTATTACTAATTATAAACGGGCTGGAAAAGTTAAGACTGGCACTGCCGGGGAGTAATGAGATTTGTAACGAACAGTTTTTTGTCACATACGGTCGTATACGCCAATCAATCCTAATGCAGTACCACTTCATCTTTTAGAAGTAGGTCAAATGTATAAGGTATATTCGCTGATAATACAGAGAACACATTCATCTGAATTTATTTTGTATCGTCATATTATTTCTAAATTAAATGGAACTACGGGTTATAAATATTAATGAAGATAGGACAGCTGACATTTATGCTTCGCCCGACTGTCAGCAGTTGATCGATATGATGAGCGAATTTTATCCCAAAATAGGATTCAATATTCCATGGGTCGGCTACTTCGTTATTAAAGATAGTAAAGTTGTGGGCACAGGAGGTTTCGTTGGACAACCAAAAGATGGAATGGTTGAAATTGCGTATTGGACGTTTAAAGAGTTCGAGGGACAGGGAATAGCATCATTTACCTGCAGTGAACTTGTCGCTATTTCCAGGAGGGTAGATCCGGCATTGGTGATTACTGCAAAAACGCAACCTGAAATCAATGCCTCCACGAAAATTTTGCAGAAGAATGGTTTTGAGTTTGACAGCATTGTTCAGGATCATGAAATTGGTGATGCATGGCTCTGGAAAGTATGAAATGAGTTAATTGTATGTCGGCCAGTCACCATATCACCTTATCGCACTGAAGAAACTGAAAGGGGAGAAGTAAATGAGATGATAAACGATGAGTATTCACTGCTTAATCTTTAGGTTGAGAAAAATTTGATCAAAAGGCAGATGAAGCAGCACAGAAAGCAATATAAGATGATCACAAAAGAACTTCAGTGAATTTACTATTCGTGTGCAGCAGGAATCAATGGAGGAGTCCGACCGCTGAAGCGATCTTTAGGAACCACGATTTTTACCATGCAAAATCAGCGGGCGTTTCAGCATCGGCGAGAATAAGGCTGTCTGATAAATTGATCAATTGGGCAGATATGATTTTCGTTATGGAGAATGAACACAAAAGAAGAATAAAGAAATCATTTGCAGGTTCACTCGCCGAAAAGGAAATAATTGTGTTAGATATCGAAGACGAATATCAGTTTTTGGATCCTGAGTTGATTGAATTAATTAAGCACTCGGTGCGGCCTTATCTGGAGAGATTTTGAGGATTTAAAAGGCATAAACACCCTACTTTCTGTCTGGCTCTACCATCAACGGTTATTTATGTTTAGATTATTTTCAAGAAAGAATAATAAAGAATGTCCGATTGATGTCGGCAGCCGTCTTTGGATGGAAAACGCTTTCCTATGGTTGGTTGGACAATTTGGACAAGATCATATTTTGGCAAAGCCAACACTTCTTCCAACACCTGAGCATTTCCCCCTACGTTTTAATGGCTCCAAAGAATCATTATTGAAAACAGGAGAGATTGTAGCTCAACAGATGGACATTGACATCAGCCAGGTGAATCTTAATGTTTATGTGCAAAATATTCAAGAGTTTAGTGGTGACTTTGGACATCGAATCTGGACCGAAGTTGACAAGAATAGTGATGAGAAATTAGCAGCTGGATTATATTTTAATAAAAATGAAAAAGGTATTTACGATATATTGGTAGAGAAAAAAAATCTAAACGAACCGGAATCCCTTGTGGCGACACTAGCACATGAGTTTTCTCATATTAAAATATTGGGTGAAAATAGACTTGATTATAACGACGAACAATTAACAGATTTAACACCTGTTGTTTTTGGTTTGGGTATTTTTAATGCAAATTCTTCCTTCAGGGAATGGAGATCTTTTGATAGTTACGGACATAGCAGTATAGGTTATTTAAATCAAAAAGAATGGGGCTATGCTTTAGCGCTTTATGCATACTTCAGAAAGGAGGAAAATCCAGGATGGATAAAGTTTCTGTCGACTAATGTAAAATCTGATTTTAAAAAGAGTATAGATTTTATTTGTGCAAATACGGACAAAGTATTTATGGAAGAGTACAAGGGGAGATAATATAGATGAAGTTCCTTTGACAATATATTCATCAATTTAAATTTGAAAAATGTATCTATGAAACAAACATCTGTAATAGTTCTGTTTGTTGTGTTGGCAGCTTGTTCCAATAAAATCGTTTCCACAAAATCGGGTCTGCAATATCGTGTTTTGGAAAAAGGAGCTGGAATAAAAGCAAAAGTGGGAGATGTTGTTTCGATTTATGAAACGACCAGTTATCGAAACGGTACAGTGTTGTATTCAAATTACAATTCTTCTTCTCCCGTTATAGTGTTAATTGGAGGAAATCAGGCTACCGCCGCCGTGGATGAAGGATTGCGTGGAATGAAAGTGGGAGACATCCGGGAATTGATTGCGCCACCATATCTTGTCAAAAGAACGGGATATCCACCCAATGTTTCTCCCGATTCTACTCTGGTGATTAAAATGAAATTGAATAAAATCGAACGAAAGCGATAGTCGCCTGCACTGGCTATAAAAGGCAATGTCCATCTATAAAATCGGCTGATTTTTGTAACCCTATTTCCACACTTTTACGCGGTCTTTGTCAACAGTGGGTCTTTGTTACAAGTGCATAAATCTTCTTACTGCGCGGTAATTTAGTACCCACTGTCATAATTTATCAAACAATAATTGATTTCTCAGGATGTTTAGGCACCGGAGCTGTTTTTGCAGTTATTGTGATTAATTGGGCCTTGTTTAATTCGGTTTTCATTTTCATATTTATGTGGCACATACCATTAAAGAGGTGGAGTAATAGCTTCCCGGTGGCGGGAAATGAATATTCAAAATGAGAAAGAGACTGATTCAAAATTAGTTGTCATTAAACAATTATCATTACGACATCATTTATGGAAAATTCAGAGCCTTTAGAAGATAAAGAATTAGAAGAAATAAAAAGAGATGAGAAGGTGCAAAGAGCCTTGAATGAAAACTCGATTTCTCACCCAAAGGACAATACAGTTTCGTTAAAGAAGGAGGCGCCTTTGTTGGGAATTGCTTCCATCATCTTTTTAATTTGTGGCGTCCTTTATTTTATTTTAGGGTGGAAAGGTTTACCTGTTTCCAGCGATTATATTCCGTTGGCGCAAAAAGTTGTATTAGCCGTGATGTTGATTTCCTTAGTGTTGGTGGCCACAAGGATTTTGAAAAAAATAATTAATCGTAAAATTGAAGACAGAACGACTGTATTTAATTTCAACCGTATTGCTGACTTATTTGCGGGGTTGTTGATACTCGCCATCATGCTATCATTACTGTTTGCGAATTGGTATGCCGCGATGGTGTCTTTTGGCATAGTATCACTTATTCTGGGTTTTGCCTTACAGAATCCTATCACCAGTTTTTTTGGCTGGTTGTACATTCTTATCCGAAAACCATACGAAGTTGGTGACCGCATACGGATAGGAAATGTGTACGGAGATGTGATTAATGTAAGCTACATTGATACAACATTATGGGAGTTTAATGGCGATTATCTATCGGGTGACCATCCCAGTGGACGTATCATACGATTCGCAAACTCCAAAGTGTTTAGTGAATATGTGTATAATTACTCATGGCCTTTGTTCCCTTTTATCTGGAATGAATTGAGTTTGTTTATATCCTATGAAAGCGATTTTAAATTTACCAGTGAAACTGTTAGACGTATTGTTGACATGGAAATTGGCGAGGCAATGGTTAGGCGGGTAAAACGCTTTAAAGTAATTTTAGCCGATACGCCCGTAGATGAACTTAATGTATACGAGTATCCCTCCGTTATTTTAAAAGCACATAACAACTCATGGGTTGAAGTGGTGGTTCGATACCTGGTTGAACCAAAAAATTCAGGTGGTGTTAAGGCAAAGCTCTTTGATGCGGTTATGGAAGAACTAAAAAAACATCCGGAAAAAGTAGTTTTTCCAAATACAAAATGAGTTGAGGGTTCAGAGGGATTCGGTTACTAATTGGCTATTATAATATAGCTAACAAAAGAGCACATCCTTCTATATCTGAAAAAATCGAAACATTTGCATGGAAAATGTGTTTGTTTTATAAAGAATATGCAAACTACTACAAATACCATTCTGATAACGGGAGGGAGCGTTGGCATTGGCTTTGCGATAGCCGAGGCATTTATCAAGGCTGGAAATGAGGTGCTGATTTGCGGCCGTCGGGAAGATAAATTGCTTGAAGCCAGGCAGAAATATCCACAACTTCACACACGTATCTGTGATATCGCAAATAAATCAGAACGCGAAGATTTATTTCGTTGGGCTACCGTTGAGTTTCCAAACATCAACATGATTTTCAACAATGCCGGTATCCAGAAAGAAATTAACTTTCTGACAGGTGCACCTGAGTTGAATGATGGCGAAATCGAAATCGAAATTAATTTAACTGCCAGCATTCACTTATCTGCACTTTTCACTTCATATTTCTTACAGCAGAAAACAGAATGTGCCATCGTTAATATAACTTCAGGCCTGGCGTTTATACCGTTGAAAATTGTACCTGTCTATTGTGCAACCAAGGCTGCCATTCACACTTTTTCAATTTCATTGCGTTCGCAGTTGGCCGATACAAATGTGCGTGTATTCGAGATTGCCCCGCCCATTGTAAAAACTGAACTGCACAGGGAAGCTAAGGCACGCAAACAGGCACAGAGTGGCGTTCTCCCCGAATCGGTTGCTGAAGCAACATTAAAGGCTATAAAAAATGATAATTACGAGTTAATAATAGGTAAGGCAAAAGTACTTAAAGCCGCATCCCGCATTGCCCCTGCCTTTTTTCACAGACTGCTCAATAAATTGGCTACTGGTTAAATTTAGGCGGATAAAAAGTACTGGTTAAATTCCATCGTGAACCTGTTTTCGGCCAGCAAAATTAATTACAGGTAGCCGTTGTTCAAAAAATACCATCTCTTCATGCTGATTGACATCTTTTCTTATGGCTGCCATCAAACAAATACCAATTGATGGAAAAGTTGAACCGCCAGCATTATCCAACTTCCGGTTATTGGAAGTAGTTGATCCTGGATCTTCGGTTTCAAGGATATCTGACACACTAACAAGGGAAAACACTAATTATGAAACAAAGTCGTAAGTTTATTCTATATTCATATTTACCCTGTTCACCTTGTAATTACATTGAAAAAATTAATACCATTATGTTTAAAAAGTTTACCACAACGGATAAGTTGTTATTTATTTCTGCTTTTCTTTCGCTTATTTTTTCCGAAATATTATATTTTAAAGGAGAAACAGATTCGGCTATATTTATTGGCATATGGGTGCCTTCTATACTGGCATTTGGAATTTATTTAAAACTTGTAAATAACGGGAAAAATGATTGAAATAATACCATATTTTGCAGGTCTCATTACACTGCTATTCGCTGCGGGTTTTTTATTAGCGCTAAAAGAAATGAGAAAAAAAAATCTCTGATTATTACTTAGGAATCAAAAATGTCTGGGTAGTTTAAATTCAGCTGACAAACCAACAAAAGAATGGGTCGCCAGCTATGATGAGAAATGTTGCGGAATCAAAATTCAATTGATTGGAATGCAAATTGACAAACAATTCATTTACCGTTACGGGAAATTCTCAAAGTAACAGCTGGACACCGTTCAATATTTTGCGCTAAAACTTCAACATCTTAGATAAAGTTGGAATAGAAAAAATAATTGTTAATTAGTTTATTCATTGTATCGCTCTCTCAACTTTGGTTATGGTTTATTCCATAAAACATTATCATAACCTGCAGGCTACAGTCCTTGCCCTTTCAAATTAAGTTAGTACTATTGCACCCGGTCCATATTAAGACTTTATACGTTAAGAGCAAAGTGTCGGGACTGTTCTAAATATAGCAGAAACTAACGCCATCCTTGACTATAAGTTTCGAATTAAAATCATCTAAATATAAACTAGCGGAATGAAAACATTAACAAAGGAAATGCAGAATGCCATAACACCAGGGATGGCTTTGGATTTACTGGAGGAAGGAAACAAACGTTTTGTCAACAACCTGAAAACTAATCGTAATCTTTTGCAGCAGGCTAATGAAACATCTGATGGACAACATCCATTTGCCGTTATATTAAGTTGTATCGATAGCAGAACATCTGCCGAATTAATTTTTGACCAGGGATTGGGCGACGTATTCAGTGTACGTATTGCAGGAAATATTATCAATGAAGATATTTTGGGCAGTATGGAATTTGCCTGCAAAGTGGCAGGTTCAAAAATCATTGTTGTATTGGGACATACAAAATGTGGTGCGATTAAAGGGGCATGCGATCATGTTGAAATGGGGAATCTTACAGCTTTGCTTACAAAAATAAGACCCGCGGTTGAAGATGAAAGTGAAACAAAGGAAAATCGCAATGCAGGCAATTCAACATTTGTAGAGAATGTAGCTGCTATCAATGTAAAAAGATCTGTGAAATCAATAATGGAAAGAAGTACTATTCTAAAAGAGATGGTAGAAAGTAAGCAGATTGGTATCATTGGTGGTATACATGACATCGCAACGGGGCAGGTGACTTATTTCCCCGAAACCAGGTTTATTTCCTGAGTGTAAGATTTTGTCTATAATTTAGGTGAGCGTAACATAGATCACTAAACGATTGTCTGAAGTATACTTCAGACTTTTTTTTGTCACTAAAACAAACATCCACCACATAATCACAACGGCCACATAGTTGCTTATCTCAACTAAGCACTTGAAAATTTCTCACAGTTTCGATTTTCGTTTCATTGAAAAAGTATTAAACATTCACTTTCCTTCTATCATTTAAATGCATTCCTATGTAAACAAGTAATCGTGGCCACTTTAAATATGATTACAACATCCCCTGAGGTAATATTCATAACAATTTAAATTGGATGTGTCCTACTATTGCCCAAAATGGGAATTATTACCCCGGATTCATAAAAAGATTTGCGATGAGATGGGATAAACTATAAGGCATGGTAATAGAGGCTTTATAATTCTATTTGATGCTCTGGTATTGATGCCATTATAAATAGTGTGAGACAATTACCAGTGATGGCATCAGTTAATCTCAATTCATGAATAGACTTTTACAATTTTGCCTCGTACTTTCAATCATTTTTTCCAACGCTGTAGCACAGGATTTTTTAGGTGTCAATACCGGGAACTATGCAGGAGTGACCGGCGTGATGCTGCAACCTGCCAGTATAGTAGACAGCCGTCACAAATTTGATATCAATCTGTTTTCAACAGGGGCAAATTTTTCCAACAACTACTTACTGGTTGACAGAAGCGCACTATTAAAGTTCAACAGCAATAATTTTAGTGATTACCGGACTTTCAAAAACAAATATTTGTCCGAGGCTGGTCTTGCCGCTGGTGAAAAAGCCTTTGGCAATATCAGCAACCGCACGCAGATGCCGCTGAGTTTTATGGCCACGCTTAATAAAAAATCAGCTATTGCATTAAATATACAGTCCCGCACAATGGTGCAGGGTCGCGATATATCATCAGGTTTGGCGCAAATGGCATATAATGGTTTTAACTACGACCCAACGGCCAGTCCCGTTATAGACGCGTCTGGATTTAATATCCTTGGGCTTAATTGGGCAGAAGTGGGCCTCACCTTTGGTCATGTTATTTTCTCATCAAGACAACATTTTATCAAAGCTGCATTCACTGGAAAATACCTTGGCGGCATTGCATCTGTTTATGCCGGCAGCAATGATATTAATTTCGGTATCAATCCGGATAGCTCGCTGAATCTGAACACCTCCCGTACTGAATACAACCACAACCCTAACATGGAGCTGTCGGATATTTTTAATAAATCTTTCCGGCCATATGCCAGTGCCTTTGGTTTTGATGCGGGCATAGTATATGAGTTCAGGGGAAATATAGATAAGCTGAGTAAGATAAGCAGGGATGATCATAAAGCATACCTGGCTGATCGGCGAGATGCCAACAAATATATGGTCCGTCTCGGGGTGTCGCTGCTGGACGCCGGAATGTTTCAATTTACCAAGTCGGAGTTTTCCAACAACTTCAGTGCAAACATTAATAACTGGCGGGTAAGGGATGCCAATTATGGCTCGATAGCAGAATTTGATACTGCACTGGCCAGCAGGGTAACTCCGTTTACCAACGATCCGCGGGATTACAACGTGCATCTGCCAGCGGCAATCAGCGTGCAACTGGATTTACGATTTGTGCGGGGACTTTATTTGAATCTAATGGCGTATCAACCCATAAAATTGCGCAACGATGCTGGTTATAGATTTAATAACTATGGCTTCTACAGTATTACACCACGCTGGGAAGGCAGGCAATTTGGCGTGTACATACCCTATACCTTTTCAAGTGATATAGGTAATTACAAAAATAATTTGCTCGGCGCTTCTGTACGACTCGGTCCATTGTTTATTGGCAGCAGTAACCTGGGTACAATGATTTTCAATAAAAACCTTCGTGCTGCAGATGTTTACGCGGGCTTAAAAATTGGTATCACTTATGGTAAATCAACAAAGGCCAGCAGATTGCTGGAAAAATTGAGATCAAAAAAATCTGAAATGCTTATTGATTCGACCGACAGCATTCGGGCAATAAAAGATACTGTGTACATTAAACCAACTTCATCCACATCTCAATTACTCGTCGATTATAAAACAGGCCAGGTGTTTTCGGTACCCAATCATCCGGGTAGTGTAGTTATCATCAACAATATCTATTACGGTATTGGCAACGATTTGCTCGCGAAAGATACCAGCCGGAAAATACAGTACAGATCAGATACAACTTTCATTACAACGGATTCAGCCGGTTTGAAACAAATTATACAGAGGAAAGCTATGCAGGATTCCCTGAATTTTAAAAAGGCACAGCTGGACAGCCTGATAAAAAATCTCGAACTGCTGAGAAAAAGCCTGGACAGCAGCAATAGCTTCATAAAAAGCAATTCCAGTGATAGTGCATTAATTGCGTATGCTGATGCTGTTATTTATTCCAATTATTTACAAAACGAAATAGCAAGGCTGGAACCTGCACCTGCGGTATTAAATAATTCGCAGGAACGAACAACGACCGCTGAAAGCATTAACAGTAGCAATATGATTGTTCCAACCGATGCGGCGTTAAAAAAAAAATTGCGCCTTGGTCCGATACTGTTATAGCGAAACAAAGCAAAGCCATTCCTGAAACAGAATCAGCACCTGTGCTAACACAGCAAACTCCAGTGGTAATGAATTCGCCGGCTCCGGCACCAACATATTATACCGGAAGTGCAGAAAGGGATCAGGCTTACAACCAGTATATGAAAACGGCAGAAAGCCTTCAGCATGACATCAGTGCATTGCAGCGAAGGAATGAAGTACAGCGTAGTAGCGGAACCGCATATATTCCTGTTATGACACCTGGTAAACAAACTACCATCGTGCAGGAAGGCCGCACAGATACGCTGTATATAAAAGACACGCTGTTAATAAGGGATACACTTTTTATTACAGATACGTCGCTCGCAAAAGTATTACCCGTAAAAACTGATACTCTCGTCAATACAATTGCTGCAAATCCTGATACCGTATTTGTACCTGTTGAGAAAATAAAGATTGTAAAGCCGGGTGTTGACTACAGCCAACTACCTCCTTCAATTGTATTGTTTGGATTAAATAAAACCAATATCACCAAAGTGTATTACGACCGGCTGGATTATGTAGCAGCCTTGTTGGTGAAAGATAGTCTGTGCATAGCAATCATATCGGGCCACACCGATCATACAGGTTCAGCAAAAGCCAATGAAATTGTTTCGCAAAAAAGGGCCGATGCAGTGAAAGAGTATCTGTTACAAAAAGGTGTTGACGAAAATCAGCTGAACATTCTTACATTCTCAAATTCAAAACCAGTAGATGCTGGAACCGGCAGTGTGGCAGATGGTCAGAACAGGAGGGTGGAAATTAAGCTGGGTAACAGGGGGAGCCTGGTTTCGGTGATTAATAAAGA
>JANPJC010000333.1:0-3857 GCA_031425315.1 Chitinophagales bacterium | reverse complement strand
TTTGTCTCCTCTGACTGAACTTGAAAAAGAAATTATGAAAACAATTTGTGGTGGCGGGGTAAAAATGGTACATATCAAACTGAAAGACGGAACTGAGTTCTTTACGGAAATTCAAAGGAAGAAACCCGCAAAATTTATCGTTGAGCAAATCAAGGTATTTATTGCCAGGAAAAAATATGACTGGATCAGTCTGGAAAGTGAAAAAGAAAAAAAAGTTTACATCAATCAATTTAAATAATAATTTATGAGCAGTGAAATGGACAATATGATACTTTCCCCTGTGCCGATGGATAAATTACTTCAATCCATTCGTCAGGTTGTGAAAGAAGAGATTCAGGCATCACTCCTTTCTAAAAAATCCAAAGGCGAAGGTTTTACACATTACCTGTCAGGCAAAGAGGTAGCTGCGCGATTTAAAATCACTTCGCCTACTCTACGTGCATGGAGAAGAGATGGCTTGGTAAAAGCATACCGTATTCGCAGAAAATTATATTATAAGCCTGCTGAAATTCATTCAGCGTTAAAGGAAGTAATAGTCACCATCTAATCAGATTTGAGTGACGCAATTTATTAGCTATTTCCCTTTCGGTTAACCGCTTATCCTCGCGTGTGCTTCAGTGTGCACACAATATCTTCGACACATCAATTACATTATACCAACACGAGATTGTCTTCCTGATCTATTGATCAACTATATTTGATATCAATAAATTCTTATTTTTAGTAAACAGTTCAGGACATAAAAAAGCCCGGGAAAATCCCAGGCAATTTTTAAAATTTTTCAACCGATAAAAGGTCAAATTTTCTAATAAAAACTTACCCCAAATCTTACCCCAATCGCTGTAACACATTGATTATCAGGGTAGTTAAGTGATCCCGCTGGGACTCGAACCCAGGACCCATACATTAAAAGTGTATTGCTCTACCAACTGAGCTACGGAATCAATGAAATACAAGTCTTAAGTCTCTGGTCAGAAGTCAATTTCAGGTTGGTACACTTCAACTGATTACCGACTCAATTCACTATTCACCCATTCACATATTCACCCTTTTTTAGAATTGGAGTGCAAAAATAAGACGTTATGCATTCTGCTCCAATTTTTTTATTTTTCTTCTTATCCCCGCTCCCGCCGCAGAAATCCACATATATAATTGAATTCTCTCCCGTTAGTTCACTTGCAGGTGAAAAATCTTTTCATTCATAACAGCATCAACTTACAATCATGTATAAAGGCAGTTAAATTCAATCGCATTTTTTTATAGCACATAAATGTTTAAAGTTTTTTGAAAGCGCTTCGCGCGGAGGATTTTGCCGGGGAGACGGGGAGGCGGGAATGAAGTTTTTTGAAAGACGCTGCGCTTTAAAGTAATTGGTGGAGATAGACATCCCGGAATATAAAAGCGATAAATTATGAATGTATAAATATCTTCCCGTCTACACGCCTTCCCGGCAAAAATTTTTCTTGCCGGGGAAACGGGTATGAAGGTTTTTGAAAGACGCTACACTGCGGGAAAATGATTCAAGTTGTTTTCTGCTGATGACACGACAGACGGAAAAAATCCATTCCATCTATAATTTCTTGAATTTTAAAATGATAGGATACACCTTTCATCACGTGGTAAATTTCATCGCAAAACCAACACCATCCTGCATTTCAATAAATGATCACCAGGTTTGATTTACTTGGTTTAATTTTATTGCGAATCACTGTAGTATCCATGGCATATTTTTTGGCTACAGCAGCTGGCAAACAAACAATACCCGGAATTACTGCGATAATAATTAAGGATGCCCTTATTAACGTTAACCTCAGATATAGGATGGAAAGATTACCTGGTCGGCGCGATCAAAGGGCAGATCCTCCAGGTGAACGATGGATTTCATCTGATTGATATTTCTCATCAGCTTACACCTTTCAACTACCCGCAAACAGCATATGTATGCCGGAACGCCTTTAAATCATTCCCGGAAGAAACATTTCATATGGTGCTGGTGAATTTGTTTGACACCCGTCCCGAACATCTTTTACTCGCCAGGCACCAGAACCAATATATCGCTATCGCTGATAACGGTTTACTTACGATGATCCTGGAAGGTCAACCCGAAAAAGTTGTGGCCATTCCACTGGAGAAAATTCAGCAAAAAACGACATTGTATTTCGCTCAGGTTTTTGCGCAGGCCTTCACCGATCTGCTCAGTGGTGTGGCCATGGAAAAGATTGGTAACCCGGATATTACCATCCAAACCAAAAATCACCTGCGACCAATGCTCAGCAATAGCTGGATCGAAGGCCAGATCATTTTTATCGACCACTTCGAAAATGTAGTCGTAAATATTACCCGCGAAGAGTTTGAAACCCAGCGACGGGGTCGCAGTTTCAAAATCGTTTTTAAACGCGATGAAGTGATCGACAAAATCGGCGAATCTTATGCCGACGCCGGAGAAGGTGAAAAAGTTGCCGTTTTCAACGCCGCCGGTTATCTGGAAATAGCAGTCAATAAAGGCAATGCCGCAGGTCTTTTCGGTCTGCACGGCTATTCCGACAAACAGGCCTCTGCCCAAAGTCAGTTTCTTCAAAGCAGGCTGTTTTATCAAACGGTGAAGATATTTTTTGAATAGTGAGCAGTAAGCAGTGAGCAGTAAGCAGTAAGCAGGAACAGCCGATACAACAGGGACGCGGAGATACACGGAGAAAAATACAGGGAGATTCACGGAGAAAGACTGGCGGTGCATAAAATGGCAGTTTTGTAGCGGCAAGGCATGCCTTGCCGCTACAAAAACGAACAGCCAATACAGGTTGTACGTTTTACGTTAACAGCCAATACAGTAAGCTACTTCACACTTCTTACTTCACACTTCTTACTTCGCACTTCATACTTCGTACTTCGTACTTGCCTCGAATTCACCCATTGACTCATTCACACATTCACCTTTCATTCAGTTTAACGCCCGCATCCTTTGCCTGTAAGCAAAATTCGTGTAGGTTTGCCACCTTAAAATTTCCCGAATCCATATGTCATTTAACAAAACCAACAACATCGTAGGCTGGATCGTCGCCTTGATTGCCTGTTCAGTTTATATTATCACTGCTGAAGCTGGCGGCAGCTTATGGGATTGCGGTGAGTTTGTGAGTTCCTGCTTTAAATTACAGGTACCCCATCCCCCCGGAGCCCCGATGTTTGTATTAATAGGCCGTGTGTTTATCGTGGCTTTTGGCGACAACCCTGAAACGGCAGCCAAAGCTGTAAACGTGATGAGCGCCCTTGCGAGTGGTTTTACCATACTCTTCCTTTTCTGGACCATCACCCATTTTGGCCGTAAGCTCCTGATGAAGGAATCTCCGGAACTCAATACCAATCAGATTTTCAGCGTAATGGCTGCAGGTGTTGTAGGCGCCCTGGCTTATACGTTCAGCGATTCTTTCTGGTACAGCGCTGTGGAAGGTGAGGTTTATGCACTGTCATCTTTCTTTACTGCGCTGGTGTTTTGGATGATGTTGAAATGGGAACATTCGGCCGACCAACCGGGTGCCGACAAATGGATTGTACTGATATTTTTCATGATGGGATTGTCAATAGGTGTTCACTTACTGAACCTCCTTACCATCCCAGCCATTGTAATGATATACTATTTCCGCAGGTATAAAGTAACCAAATGGGGCACTTTCTGGGCTTTTGTCTGGGGATGTCTTATTACCGGAATCACCCAGAAAGTGGTAATCCAGTATACGATTACTGCTGCCGGAAGTTTCGATATTTTCTTCGTCAACAGTCTTGGACTCCCGTTCTTCAGCGGTTTTCTGTTCTATTTTATTCTCCTCAGCGTGTTAATCTGGGGTGGTATCAGGATCGCCAAT
>JANPJC010000332.1:0-4478 GCA_031425315.1 Chitinophagales bacterium | reverse complement strand
TGTTTCATGTGTTAGGGGTTTAAAGTACTGGATATAATAACTTAGAAATGAAGATCGTAGTATGCAGAGGCGAGTAGTACAAGTGTATTAAAAATGTAGCGTTTTTTCTATGTAAACTATTTTTTAATAGTTATTATGGTTATAAAAAAGAGCATGCTTGATCAGTTGCAACATTGTATTTTAATAAAGGTTGAGTGCAATTTTACATGTGGATATCCAATCAAGCGTTTATCCTAATTTACATACATGAGAAAGGCAGGCAGTGGGCTTGGATGTTGTTGCTTAGACTGAAAATGGGTTGAAGAAAATTTGAACCCCTGATACACAAAGCCTAGAAGCATTTAGTACTTCCACTTTAGAGGCGATAACCCCGAACAACAGAAACGAATTGAATGATTGTCGCATGATTGGTAAAGTTGTTACCTTTAATGCAGCAGCCAAAGCTTATAAACTTTTTACCAAAGGGTTTTAAGATCATTTACTAACAGTGCAGTAAAATTGCCTTCAATGAATCATTCATCCAAGATATTAACGGATGTTTTTGAGCGGATTGACGATGCTTTTGTGGCACTCGATGCTAACTGGTGCTTTATTTATATGAATAAAAAAGCCGGAGAAATTTTTAACCGCAACCCTGTAGATCTGATTGGCAAACACATCTGGACCGAATTTCCTGAAGCAATTGACCAGTCTTTTTATAAGGCCTATCACCAGGCAATGGCCGAACAAGCCTACATTCAAGTAGAAGAGTATTACCCACCCTTTGATAAATGGTATGAAAATCATATTTACCCTTCAATAGACGGCTTGTCAATTTTGTTCCGTGATATTACTAAACAGAAAAAATACACGAATGAATTAGAAATAAGGGAGTATCGATTTACGAAGCAAAAAGAGTTTGAACAAAAAATAACGGAAAGTGAAGAGCTATTCCGAACTTTTAGTGATAATATTCAAAACCTTGCATGGATAGCCGATAAGGATGGCTGGATTTATTGGTATAATCAACGATGGTATGATTATACCGGTACCACGTTCGATGAAATGCAGGGATGGGGATGGGAAAAAGTTCATCATCCAGACCATAAAAACAGCGTAGTAGAATTTGTAAAGGAAGCTTGGCAAAAACCTGACCCTTGGGAGCTTACATTTCCTCTGAAAGGTGCAGATTGTGAGTACCACTGGTTCCTTACTCGGTGCGTACCTATATTGGATGCAAAGGGAAAGATCGTTCGGTGGATAGGAACTAATACCGACATACACGATCAAACGCTGGCACGAGAAAAAATTAAAGAAAGCGAAGAAAAGCAAAAGACAATTTTAAAATCGCTGTTAGATAATGTAGTTATTTTAAATGCGGCCGGGGAGATTCAATATATAAACCATGTTTATAACGGGCTCACGGAAAAAGAAGTAATAGGGTCAAACTGGCTTCAGTGGATGCACGAAGAAGACCAGGCAAAAACAAGAGAAGCTATCGGGCAAACATTAAGCACAGGAATTTTTTGTGAAATTCAAGTACGTTCCATTGGCATCGAAAGAAAAATGATCTGGTTTAATATAAAGATCGTTCGCCTGCCGGATCTATCCATTCAGCAGGTATTGGTGGTTGCAACCGACATAACAGAACAGAAAAAAAGCGCTGAAAAAATCCGCTTAAGCGAAGTAAGATTACAAAAGGCTAAGGAAATTGGAAAATTTGGTTACTGGCACCAGGACATTAACAGTGATATGGTATGGGCTTCAAAAGAAGCTATGCGTATTTATGGTTTTGGTACAGAAGAGGGAGAATTACAAAGGGCTACAATTGCTGCCTGCATTATTGATGTAGATAAGGTAAAAGAAGCTGCTGTAAACCTGGTGGAGCATGGCAAAGAATACAATATAGATATTAGAATTAATCCTGCAGATGGATCACCTATGAAATATATTTCAGCGCTAGCAGAACTGGAAAAAAACGAAAAAGGGGACCCGGTAAGGATCGTAGGAACATTGCAGGATATTACAGAGCGTAAAAAAGCAGAAGAAGAATTAAAGGAAAAAAATAAGTTTATCGAAAGCATCATTAACGCTTCGCCTAATATTATTTATATATACGATATTGAAGAAAGAAAAAATGTATTTACAAACGATGGCATAAAAATAAACTTAGGATATACAGATGTAGAAATAAAAAAAATGGGCAACCAGGTATTACCTACACTTATGCACCCCGAAGATTTTGAGACTTATCTTACTGATACCTTTCCCAAATACAATACTACAAAAGACAAAGAAATTATTACTCATGAATTTAGAATGAAAAGCAAAAGTGGATATTGGAAATGGTTCTATTGTAAAGAATCTGTTTTTTTAAGAAAGGTTAACGGAATACCAAAAGAAATTTTTGGAATTGTTACAGACATTACTGAACGGAAAGAAACCGAAAATGAAATAAAAAAATACAATGAAAGGTTCCAAGTGATTGCAGATGCTACAAACGATGCATTGTGGGAATGGAATTTTGAAACCGGTGAACTTTGGGCAAATAAACAGCACCAGCAATTATACGACATTGATATTTCAGATCCTGTTCCTACAGAGAAAGTATGGGAGCAAAAAATACACCCGGCCGATAGAGAAAAGGTAGTAACCAGCAAAAAAAATGCTTTTGCATCTGATATAAAAAACTGGATATCTGAATACCGATTTGAAACAAAGAACGGATTTATAGATATCTATGACCGCTGCTATATTATCAGAAATGCAGATGGTAAAGCCATACGTGCTACCGGCACCATGATGGATATAACAGAGCGAAAAAAAGCGGAAGAAGAATTGCGCCTGAGCGAAAGCCGAACAAGAAGAATATTTGAATCTGATATGATTGGATTTATCTATTGGGATGTAAATGGCGAAATACTTGATGCCAACGAACGCTTTCTTGAAATAACGGGATACTCAAAACAAGACCTGCAGGAGAATAAAATAAACTGGAGTAATTTGACTCCTGGTGAATACCAGGAGCTAGACCGCACAGCAATTGAGGATATAGTAAACACCGGAATTTGCCAGCCATATGAAAAGGAGTATTTTAGGAAAGATGGTAGCCGAGTGGCAATACTGATTGGAGCTACAGCTTTGGAAGGAGGGAATTTCGGGAAAGGAGTGTCGTATGTTTTGGATATTACCGAACGCATAAAAGCAGAAAACAAACTGAGGGAAAATGAAATCTATTTACGCACTATTTTAGATACCGAACCTGAATGTGTAAAGATACTTAACAGCAGAGGCGAACTGTTATCAATGAACCCCGCAGGACTTGCCATGATAGAAGCTGATAATGAACAACAGGTACTCGGTCATCGTATGACAGAACTGGTTGATGAAAAATACAGGATGGGCTTTAACCGGTTGAGTAAAGAAGTATTTAAAGGCAACTCCGGTACTTTTGAATTTGAAATAACAGGTTTAAAAGGTAGGCGTCGCTGGCTACAAACACATGCCGTACCGCTAAAAGATACAACGGGCAACATTATAAACTTATTGGGTGTAACCACTGATGTTACCAATCGCAAATTGGCAGCATTGGAAATCACAGCATCGGAACTTAAATACCGGCGTCTTTTTGAATCAGCAAAAGACGGCATATTCATCCTGAATGCTGAAACAGGATTTATAGAAGATGTGAATTCTTTTTTGTGTGATATGTTGCATTATTCTCATGAAGAGTTTATAGACAAACAGCTTTGGGAAATCAGTTTGTTTAAAGATATAGCTGCCAATAAAGAATCATTTTTGAAACTAAAATCAAAAAAATATGTGCGGTACGAAAACCTCCCGCTTGTAACCAAAACAGGGCAACCCATATGGGTGGAGTTTATCAGCAATGTTTATGATGTAAAAGGAAAGCCCGTGATACAGTGCAGTATCCGTAATATTACTGACCGTAAAATTGCAGAGAACGAAATAATAAAGACAACAGAAGAGCTCCGCCAGTTAACTGCCCACCTGCAAACAATTAGAGAAGAAGAACGCAAACGCATAGCCCGTGAAATTCATGATGAACTTGGTCAGCAGCTTACGGCCATTAAAATGGATACTGTTTGGATTGATAAGCAAGTATCTTCAGAATCAGTTTCCATTAAAAATAAGCTGAAAAACATGATAGAGTTACTGGATGGAAGCCACCAATCAGTAAGAAAGATTTTAAATGAATTGAGGCCTGCTGCACTGGATGACAATGGTTTGCTGGACACTTTGGAATGGCTGGGAAAACAGTTTACAGAAACGAGCAATACCCCGTTGCATTTTTCGAGCAATCAAACTACCATAACGTTACAAGAGGAAGCAGCTATTTGTATTTTTAGGGTGTACCAGGAAGCGCTTACGAATATTATGCGTTATGCTGGAGCAAGTAAGGTAATAAGCTCATTAAATCTAATTGATAAGCGCATTTCACTTATTATTGAAGATGATGGAAAGGGATTTGATACCGC
>JANPJC010000331.1:0-1526 GCA_031425315.1 Chitinophagales bacterium | reverse complement strand
GGTGGTGCAACTTTCCAGATTCCTGCTGAGGTTCGTCCAGACAGAAAAGTTTCTCTTTCTATCAAATGGATGGTACGTTACAGCCGTGAAAGAAACGGACGTAGCATGGCAGACAAATTAGCTAATGAAATAGTTGCAGCTAGCAAAGGCGAAGGTGCATCTTACAAGAAAAAAGAAGATACACATCGTATGGCTGAAGCTAACAAAGCTTTTGCTCACTTTAGAGTTTAATTTTTTGAAATAATTTATAGTAAACCACTCTTTTTAAGAGTGGTTTTTTTATTTGAAAACTTTAAAAAAATACTATTTTGTCTTTACAAGGTTTTTTATCATACCATTAAAGATGAAATAATGGAAGGGGAGTACACTTAGCCAATACAAACGACCCCATAAACCCCTTGGTCTAAAAGTGGCTGTTTGCCGTAGTTGTATTTTGTTATGGCGTTTCATAATTCTAAATTCAAGCCATGCTTCCCCGGGAAGTTTCATTTCTGCATATAACAGCAATCTTTTGTTCTTCTTATCAGCTATCAATACACGCCAAAAATCAAGTGCATCGCCCCGGTGTATTTCGCTGGAATGTGTACGCCCTCTTCTTAAACCTACACCACCCATAAACTTATCCATTAAGCCTCTTACTTTCCAGAGGGTATTGCCATAATACCAACCTTTGGCGCCGCCAATGCTCCAAATATTGTGCAACACCTTTTCAATATTCTCAGCATCAAGTTCCCGCCATTTAAGGTCTTTGTAACAACCAAAAGTGGGAATTTCCACCTGGTCCATCCACAATTGGTTTGCATTAGATGAACTGAAGGAATCTTTCCAACTGCTGAGAACAAGATTTTGTTCAATTTTCTCAAACGCAAGTTGCACGGCTGTTTTGTAGGGAAGCAATTGAATATTTAAATCTTTTGCAAGATCATTGGGTTTCGCAATAACGTTTACCTTCATGCTGTTTACCAAGTTTATGGCCAATGGGTAGGAGGTAGATGTTACAAAATAAAGCCAGTAAGAAGATATGCGGGGCGTCATTACAGGAATGGTAAAAATCCAACGCTTTAATTTTCTTACTTCTGCAAACTGCAACAGCATTTCTTTGTAGCTTAATACTTCGTTGCTGCTGATATCAAAATGATTGTTATAAGTAGTTTCATTTAAAAGGACACCTGCTAAAAATTCAATTACATTTCTCACTGCAATGGGCTGGCATTTTGTGTTGAGCCATTTGGGAGTAATCATTACCGGAAGTTTTTCCACCAGATCCCTTATTATTTCAAAAGATGCACTGCCGCTGCCAACAATTATTCCTGCACGTAATGCAGTAAGGGGAATCTTACCTTCCCTTAATTTATTTTCTACTGCAAGGCGGGAATGCAAATGTTTGGATAAATGGGTTTCATTTACAATACCTGTGAGGTAAATAACCTGTTTGCAATTGGTTTGTTCTATCAGTTTTAAAAAATTCACGGCAGAGGCTAATTCTTTTTCTTCAAAGTCACCTGCACTGCTCATGGAGTGAATCA
>JANPJC010000330.1:0-1653 GCA_031425315.1 Chitinophagales bacterium | reverse complement strand
TGCTTGTTTAACAAATAGTGGCGGTACACAAACTGCTGCCATATTGTTTTCAACAGCTTCTTTGCAAAGCGACTCTACATCAGCAAGTAGGGTGGTAGGTTTTAAAATTGTATGATCTATGTAAGATGCAACGTTCATAGGGCAAAAATAATGAAAATACCGGGTGGAGTGATTTGTTTAACAATTTGGAGGCGGAACGATGGATGATACATGATGGACCATGGTCGACAGATCATCCGATCACAGTTTATGACCTAACCGCAGCAATTCAAAAAGTTGTAAAACGTACAATTTAAAATTATCTTCTTGAAAGATAACAGTTGTTCACTTTGAAAACAATTAAAGTGAATTTTGTAATATCCTGAAAGTGAAAACCCCGCCTTCCATCGTCCCTTCCAGTTAGCATTATTTACTTATTCTCCAATCAATATTCTTTCCTTAAATTACAACCTCTACCAACATTCATTACTAAAAAATTGTTTATGACATTTTTAAGAACAGCCTCGCTGTTATTTCTATTTGCATTTTTTTCAAACATGGTAAAAAGCCAGACTACCGCACAGGTAAATGGTGTGGCAGATGTAAGAAATATCACCTACGCTTTTACAAATGCTACCATTGTAAAAGATGCACAAACAACTTTAAGAAACGCAACGCTCGTTATCAAAATGGGTAAAATTGTTGCTGTGGGAAATGGTATTGCCATTCCTGCAGATGCAACCGTTGTTGATTGTGCGGGGAAATTTATTTACCCTTCTTTTATTGACATTTACAGCGATTACGGAATGGCTGCTCCTTCCCGTCCGCAAGGAGCATTTAATTTTGGAGCACCTGCACAATTAAACAGCAATACAAAAGGAGCTTTTGGGTGGAACCAAGCCATAAAATCTGAAGTAAATGCTGCAATGCTTTTTACTGCAGATGATGCCAAAGCGAAAGCTCTTAGGGAAAATGGTTTTGGAGTTGTGCTTACTCATCAAAAAGATGGAATAGCACGTGGTACAGGTTCGGTTGTAGATCTAAGTGATCGCAAAGAAAATCTGTCTATGATAAAAGAGAAAGCTGCCTCTTTTTATTCATTTAATAAAGGCACATCTACACAAAGTTATCCAGGTAGCATAATGGGTTCAATAGCATTGCTGCGCCAGAGTTTCTTAGACGGCCAATGGTATAAAAACAAACCTGCTGCAGAAGGAACAAATTTTAGTTTACAGGCATGGAACAATAACCTAGCGCTGCCACAAATATTTGAAGCAAACGATAAGTGGAACGATATGCGTGCTGATAGAATTGGCGATGAGTTTGGTGTGCAGTTCATCATTAAAGCAGGGCAAAATGAATACCAGCGAATAGATGATATTAAAAGCACAAAAGCGAGTTTTATTTTACCGCTTAATTTTCCTGTTGCACCAGATGTGGAAGATAACAACGATGCAAGATTTATTTCTTTGGAAGATTTGAAACAGTGGGAAATGGCACCAACCAGCCCTGCAGCTTTTGAAAAAAAAGGAGTTAATTTTTGTTTAACCACAGCAGATCTAAGAGATGCAAAACAGTTTCTACCAAACCTGCGCAAAACAATACAGTATGGTCTTACAGAGAAAGCAGCTTTAGATGCGCTTACAAAAAATCCTGCACAGTTATTAAACATGT
>JANPJC010000329.1:0-3326 GCA_031425315.1 Chitinophagales bacterium | reverse complement strand
GGAAACAACTTATGCATCACTTGCACCCGGTTTCACTTTCGATTATAATTTCCAGGACAAAGAATACGAAAGACTGTATCGCAGTGAAGAAAAAATCGGCACGCTGGTCAATTGGTTTGCCTTCTTCGCCATATTCATTTCATGCCTGGGATTATTGGGATTGACACTCTTCACCATCGAAAGAAAAACAAAAGAAATCGGTATCAGAAAAGTCTTAGGCGCACCGGTTGTAAGTATTGTATCATTAATCTCAAAGCAATTTCTGTTACTCGTATCCATTGCTATCGCGATTTCTGTTGCGCCTGCATGGTATTTTATGAGCAAATGGCTGGCGCAATATGCATATCGTTATGAAATGAATATTGGATTGATTGCAGTAGCAGGTTTATCAGTTCTGGTCATCACTACGTTAACCATCAGTGTTTTGGCGGTGAAAGCGTCGATGGTGAATCCGATCAAAAGTCTGCGATCTGAATAATCATTGGTCTGACGAATATCAGAAATACTAACAAACATAGAATATGATCAGGAACTACTTCAGGTCGGCGATCAGGAACATCCTGCGAAATAAAACCACCTCATTTATCAATCTCGCAGGACTTTCATTAGGCATTGCAACATGCCTGATCATTGCTTTGTTTATCTATCGCGAATTGAACTATGATCGTTTTCACGAAAAAGCCGACCGGATTGTGAGGGTTGTTTTCAGGGGAATTGTACAGGGACAGAAAATGAATGAGGCCCATGTGATGCCGCCCGTAGCAGAGGCACTAAAAAGAGATTTTCCGGAAGTATTGGAGTCCACACGTTTACGCAGCTACGGCTCTCCGCGGGTGAGTTCAGGTGAAAAAATATTTAAAGAATCTGCTTTCGCTTATGTTGACGCTAATTTTTTCAATGTCTTCACTATTCCATTTATTAAAGGCGACAAAAACACTGCTTTGGCTGATCCGCAATCAGTAGTTATTTCAGAAGATATTGCTCAGAAATATTTTAATGGTGAAGATGCAGTGGGAAAAGTGCTGGAATTTAAAGACCTGAACAGATCCTATAAAGTCGCCGGCGTATTCAAAAAAATTCCTGAAAACTCGCATTTTCATTTCGACATTTTTGCTTCGATGAATGGGTTAGAAGAAGCAAAAAATCCTTCATGGATGGTATCGGAATTTTATACCTACCTCGTACTTCCTGCAACCTACAATTACAAAAATCTTGAAACCAAACTGCCTGCTGTCGTTCGTAAGTATATGGGACCGCAATTGCTTAATGCAATGGGAATCAGCTTCGAACAATTTGAAAAGAATGGCAATCAGTTGGGGCTTTTCCTGCAACCTTTAACTTCCATTCACCTGCACTCTTCCACGCTGCATGATCTTGAAGCAGGCGGAAACATACAATGGGTCTATATCCTGTCGGTTATTGCAGTATTTATGCTGATTATAGCCTGCATCAATTTCATGAACCTGAGTACTGCAGGGGCTTCGAAGAGAGCAAGGGAAGTTGGAATAAGGAAAGTATTGGGATCTGTAAAAAATCAATTGGTGAAGCAATTTTTGATGGAGTCTGTTTTGATGAGTTTTATGGCAATGATCATCGCTATCGTGCTCGTTAAAATGTTCCTACCGGCGTTTGCAATTATCTCCGGAAAAAATATCAGCATAACCGGCGAAGATCTTTTTTGGATACTGCCATCACTTACTTTTTTTATGTCTGTTTACGGGTTTGCTTGCCGGAAGTTATCCCGCATTTTATCTTTCATCATTTAAACCTGTGGCAGTGTTAAAAGGGAAACTTTCTGCCAATAAAAATAATATTAACCTGAGAAGCGGACTCGTCATCTTCCAGTTTTTTATTTCTATTTCACTGATGGTATGCACCGCAGTTGTGTTTAGCCAATTGAAATATATCCAACAAAAAGACCTTGGATATGATAAAGAACAGGTATTGGTCATTCCTGACACATGGATGCTTGAAAATAATTCCCATTCTTTTACAGATGCATTGCGCCGCGACCCAAGGGTACTCTCTCTCAGCTCATCCGGCTACCTTCCCGCAGGACCCAGTTACAACAATAACTTTTTCGTTTTTGAAAAAGTTGTTGATGATCAGATCAAAACAATCAGGTATGATGTTGATGAGGGATATATTCCTACACTGGGAATGAAACTGCTACAGGGAAGAAATTTTTCCACTGATTTTCTTACAGATTCATTGGCCGTGATATTAAATGAATCAGCAGTAAAAGCGCTGGGATGGAATAATGATGTTATCGGCAAAACGATTTATTCTGCCGACAATAACGGCAACCGAACAGCTTTTTCTGTTATCGGGGTGATTAATGATTTTCATTTCAGATCAATGCACGAAAAAATTTCACCGCTGGTGATGGCATTGAGCAGACAATCAGGCACACTTGTGGCAAAGGTCACTGCACAAAATGTTTCAGGTTTATTGGAAAGTATCAAAACGCAATGGTCTGCCGCTGCTCCCGGGGCACCATTTAATTATTCTTTTTTGGATGATCGATTTAATGCAACATTCCAGGCTGAGCAAAAAACGGCTACAATTCTCGGATTATTCTCGGGACTCACCATTTTTGTCGCCTGTCTCGGATTATTCGGCCTCGCTATCTTTACTGCTGAACAACGAACAAAGGAAATTGGTATCCGTAAGGTATTGGGCGCCTCTGTGTCACAAATTGTAAACCTTTTGAGCAAACAGTTTATCAAACCGGTGATCATCGCCAATTTGATTGCATGGCCGGTCAGCTGGATGCTGATGAATAAATGGCTGAGCGATTATGCTTACAGAACTGACATATCGTTGTGGATTTTTGCGATTGTTTCACTGTTCGGTTTAGCCTTAACGCTTTTCACGATAAGCTTTCAATCGATACGGTCTGCCATTGCCAACCCCGTTGATTCATTAAAGGAAAAATGATTCCATCTGTCAAATAATGTGATAAAATGATGCAACATTTTTATTTCTTTATTGACAATAAGTAATCAGCAGTCAATGTGGCTGAATGGAAAGAAAATAAAACTTCTTGACGGTGCTTTTTTGAACCACATAGTCACATAGTGAAATACAAAAGAAATTTCTATGTGCCCCATGTGACTATGTGGCGGATGTTTCTTTGGGAGGCTATTCCTTTCAAAACAGTAAGGTTCGATCCAGTTCGTTTCTTATTTCATAGACATTGAATCAGTAGTATCAATTTACAAAACTAACTTTCCCATGTTCAGGAACTACATTAAAACAGCGCTGCGGCATCTCTGGAAAAACAAATCGTTTTCTGCACTGAATATTACGGGACTGGCGCTGGG
>JANPJC010000328.1:0-12504 GCA_031425315.1 Chitinophagales bacterium | reverse complement strand
GATGTTATTGGCACGGGAACCATGTTCATGAACTTTCTGAAGGTTGGATTTGATGTGCGAAAGGTTTTCAGTTAAGAGCGTTTCATCTCTTACTTCGGAGGATCTGTTCAATTCCCCGAGTGACTCTTCTACCAATTCGATTGAGACTTCTGTAAAGTTGTTCACAAAATTCAATGGGTTCTTTATTTCGTGTGCAATGCCTGCAGTGAGTTGTCCCAGGCTGGCCAGTTTTTCCTGTTGCACCAATTGTGATTGTGTGGCTTTGAGTTCGCTCATAGCAGATTCTACTTCGGCTTTGGCAAGTTCCAGTTTTACAAAATCCTCATAGCGGGCATACGCAATGGCAAATGATCTGGCAACGGCTTTTGCCAAATCAATCTGCTCTTCATTCAAGGTTTCAGTTGACCCTACATACAGCAACCCCTGCGCAAAAGGTACAAAGTGCAGGTGAAGGGATTCAGGTGCAGACTCTGCACCCTGATAAGTTCTGAGGTCTTTGACAAAACCTTGTTCCTGCATGGATTTACTCCAGTAGACAAAATCATCCTGGTTCCAGTGCTGAACATAAACTTTCTCATTTTTCCAGGATTTTACTGATTCAACAGTCATCACATTTGCATCAAAAGGAAGGGTCATCACTGCTAAAGATTTACCCTCTGGCGTGGATAGATAAATCTCAACATTTTTTTGATTTTCGTGTACAATGAAAACTCCGCAACGGATAAATGGAATACCCAGTGTAGTCAACTCATTAAAAACAAGCGGTGTAATTCTGTTTAGATCTTTTGCATAACGCATAGAGGAAATATCAGCACGGATCCTGTCGAGAGATGCCTGCCTCAAAGCAGTTTTGGCACTGGCTTCGGCAATCTGCAAATCATTGAAGCGGGTATAGGCAAACGAAAATACTCCTGTGGCTCTTTTTAGCAAATCCCAGCTCTCCGTAGAGATCTCACCAGGGGAAGCGGCACCAATGTATCCATTTGAAAATTTATATAAATGATAGGTACGATCTGGAATGGTATCTCCATAAAAATTGCTGGTGCCGAAAAGCTTAGTTTTTTCTTCGCAATAGCGGATCCACTCTATCCGGTTTTTATTCTGCATCAAAATGGAAGTCTGTTTTGCATTGGATCGATAAAAGTCAAGCATTTGTTGCCCCACCCAGGTATCTTTTAAATCGATCATCATTTCGTCGGTAACCGCTTTTCCTGGATCATCAGCGTTTTTAATTGTAAACCAACATTGAGTGGTCCCGGTTTCCTCATCATGGATATAAATGGAGCTGGTTTCTAACTCTTCCACCCCGAGAGCACCCATTTCTTCCCTGAGCAATTGGGCGACTTCAATCAACTCGTGAGGGTTTTGCATGGCTAAAGACCGTGAGCGGACTTTTTCCAATGCATTTTCTATTTGAGCTTCGCGGGTCTGTGCTTCTGCTTTTTTCAGGTCGAGGAAGCGGGTGTAGGTTTGATCAAAAACGTTGGTAAACCGTTTGAAAATATCATGTACATCGGGTACTTTTTCATAGGTGATGAACAGGATAAATCCCTGGGTGAATTTACAGAGATGGTTGATCTGATAGGTGGGTAGTGAAAGTCCAAGTCTATCTATCTCATCAAAAGTTGGCTTCAGATCAGGTAAGGATTTCATGTAGGCATAATGCTCATCTATTGCTTTGCCGCCAAGCTCCTGCACCAACATTGTTTTTTCACTACGGATGAAATCACCCATTTCATCAAAGGAGGCCTCACCCCAAAGGCGAAGCTGAAATGGCGTTTGCAGGGTCCCCTCGCTACTCATATTGCATGTAGCTGTTTTTTTATCTTCGGCCAGTATATTGTACCCACAACTCCATGCGTGGATGCCAAGTGCCCTTACTTCCGTAAATAACAGATTGGCTACTACGGGTAATTCATCACTGCTTTGCATGCCCATCGTACGGGAACGGATCTTTTCCAATGCGGCTTCGATTCTGGCTTCGCGGGTTTGCGCTTCTGCTTTTTGTAAATCAAGAAAGCGGGTATATGTCTGTTGAAAAACTTTCGCAAAACGTAACATAATATCCGTTTCTTCGACAGATAATTTTTTACCGCCTACTATCAATACATATCCTTCTTTAAAATAGAAATTATGCAAAACCAATTTAGCGGGTGAAATCGCAATTAATTCTGCTGCAGTTAGCGGAAAGTTTATACTGCGTTCGGCAATAAAAGTCTGGTGTTTGATAGTTTCGTCTTCATCCATTTCAACTATAAAAAAAGGATGACCCATTTTCCAGTTTTTAACCACCTGTTGCATTTGAATGGTTTCATTATGCGGAATAATTACGGGAACCGGCATTATTTTTTTTGTGGCTGGATGAGGCGTGTAATTCAAACCATTATTTTCCTCTTTATCCATTAAAACAAAACCGGCAGTCAAACTTTCAATACCCAACTTCTGCATTTCTACAAAAATTATTTCTCCGGCTTCGAGTAACTCGTCACTTTGATGCATGGCCATACTTCTGCTGCGGACTCTTTCTAATGCGGCTTCAATCTGTGCTTCGCGGGCCTGAGCTTCTGCTTTTTGCAGATCAAGGAAGCGGGTATAGGTCTGCTCGAAAACTTTTGCGAAGCGCTGGAATATGTCGTGTGCTTCAGGAACCGGCTTGTAGGTGATAAATAGAATGTATCCAAACCTGAAAAAAGCAATGTGATCTATTTGATATGTGGGGAGCGGAATATTTGATGCTTCTAATGCCCGCAGCGCATCCCCCGCCACCGGAATGGTTTTTAAAAAGTCATAATGCGCTTTACAATCATCGCCTGCAAATTCCTCCACGTGGAATTTTTCACCTTGCTGTCCTTTTTCATAAAATTTCAGAAAGAACTTCTCCCTTGGGGTTTTATAGAATGGTAAGTTTCCATTCGCGCTGCTGAACCATTCATGATCTCCTTCTGCATTATCCGCATAAATATGAAAAGCGCAGCCCCAGGTTTCTATGCCAAGAGAACGAACCTGCTGATCCAAAACATGGGAAGCGTCGGCCATTTCATCTGAGTGTTGCATTGCCATGGTACGGGATCGAACCCTTTCCAGCGCCAGTTCTATCTGGCCTTCCCGGTGCTGACGCTCTGCGGTTTTCAAATCTTCAAAACGCTTGAAGGCCAGGTCGAAAACGCCTGCAAAACGTATCAACGTATCTACTGCCTCTTTCGGAGGGTCAGGCACCTCACCCGGTAAACTAAAACCGATTTCCCCGTGGGTGGTTCGTGCCATTACGAACGTGAGTCCGCCAATGCGCCGGATATCATCAAGAGTTGGCGCTTGCGGATCCACCCGTTCAAAATCTCCGAGCGAGATCATCTTATGAACATAATCCACAGCCGTTTCCGCATCCATTGCAAGCACTACGGATGGCGCACTACTTTTTTCCCAATCGGCTACATGCTTTATATCTCCATGAATATGCCGGGGCAATGTCATTATCATGCCGATCTTTGTCCCATCCCCCGAAGTCATGGCCTTATCATATCTCTCATGCAGCCAGCGCATGTGCCAGAAGTAATGGGCTTCGTGTCCAAGCTTAACGAACTCAGTGCGCATGTTCACAACGATATCGAGCAGATCGGAAGATTCCTGCATGGAAGTGACCTGTGCACGGATACGCTCCAGAGAGAGTTCTATTTGTGCTTCCTTAGCTTGTGCTTCCGCTTTTTGAAGATCGAGGAAACGGGTATAGGTTTGTTCAAATACTTTGGCGAAGCGCGGAAATATAAAATCTTCTTTAAACGGCTTGAAGGAAGATACCAGTAAATAGCCGTGCCGGAATGATGCACCATAGTCAATTTCCCATTCAGGGATCTTAACCTGAATGCCCTGGGAGGTTGCTTCAGCCATCGCCACCTTCACAGAGGGTAGTTCAAACATCAGTTCAAAATGACGGGTAATATATTCTCTGGGAATTTCAATGGAAAACAACGATGCTCCGGCTTTCCATTGCTCGTACCTGTACCGGTGAATATAGTCCAGGTCAATAGGCACAGCGAAAGGAGACATCATCCCTTCATTTCCAATATTATGCCATTGCTCAACCCTATTTTTTTCCTTGTCGCAAAGCACAATGGCAAAGGAAAACAACTCACCGCCTAAATTTTTCATCTGCTCAAACATTACCGAAGCCACCCTGGAAAGGTCAACACTGGACTGCATGCCCATGGTATGCGCACGCACTTTTTCAAGGGAAGCTTCAATCTGCGATTCTCTTGCCTGGGCTTCCGCTTTCTGCAGATCGAGAAAACGGGTATAGGTTTGATCAAATACCTGCGCAAAGCGTTTGAATATATCTTGGGTCTCAGGGTGTTGTTCGTGCAGATGAAAGGATAAATAACCCTGGTTAAAAAAAGCGAAATGGTAAACCATCTTTTCCGGAAATGCATAACCGGATTCCCGCAGCTGTTTTATCACTTCCCCTATTTCCGGTAGTGTCAGTAAATAATCGAAATGTTTGATTAAGTCTTTTCCTGCAACTTCCTGTACCAAAAACTTTTGGCCCTTTTCCATCGCTTCGTAAACCTGCTTATAAATTTCACTTTCCGTATGCGGCAAAATAAATGGGTTTTGCAATCCGCCTTCTGGTGAACTCATCCACACCGTTGCTGTTTTTTCATCAATGTTCCAGATATTAAAGCCGCAACTTCCTGTTGGCACACCCAATGACTGTACCTGTTGAAATAATAACATGGCAGCATCCTGCAGTTCATCACTGTGTTGCATAGCCATTGTTCTGGCGCGAACTCTTTCTAATGCCAATTGAATTTGCGATTCCCTGGCCTGTGCTTCAGCTTTCTGCAAATCTTCAAAGCGCTTATACGCCAGATCAAAAGCGCCGGCCATTTTTGTAAGGATAGATGCTACTTCAGGCGTCGGTGTTTCCAGCAAGTCTATACACATCCTTCCATTATTCAGGGGCACAGTAGGATGGTATAACTTTTTGAGTTGTGTTGATTTGATGAATGCTTCAGTTTCGTTCGCCTGATCATTCAAACCATTATCGCGCAACCATTGAATAGTGTGTTTGAAATCGGATTCTTCCTGTATCACGACAAAGTAACTTTCTTCATTCGCCCACACTCTTCTCATAAAGAATCCAGGATGAGTATCCTCGAGCCTGAAACGGATATCGAGCGGAAGATGAAGTCCTTCATCATCTAATTCCAGTGATGTTAAATCCCAAACGCGACACATGCCATCTGGTTCTTTCAGGTGAATGGTAGCAGCGGCCACATTGGGAATATCGAGCCCTATAATTTCCTCTTTCAGCTTCTTCACCACCTGCAGTATTTCTTCGGATTTGAACATAGCCAATGCCCTTGCCCTAACCCTTTCTACGGCAAGATTGACTTGTGCTTCGCGTGTTTGTGCTTCTGCCTTTTTAAGGTCCAGAAACCGGGTGTAGGTTTGATCAAATACCGTAGCAAACCGTTTAAAAATTTCCCATGCTTCGGGCACCGGTTGGTAGGTAATGAAGATCAGGTTGCCTTGTGAAAAGTTCGCTATATGATTAATTTGAAACGTGGGAAGTGTAAAACCAGCTTTTAAAAAACCATCTATTATTTCTCCAAAAACAGGAAGAGAAACCATATAATTGTAATGAGCTGCCAGGGCGTCTCCGCTAACTTCTTCCACATAAAAAGATTCTCCATTTTGCCTGGAGTCATAGAAGTGTATGAAAGTTGGAGTTTCTGTAAGCGGTATTCTGAAAGATGGCAGTATCAATCCATCCTCACTACTCATAAATGCTGTACAAACAGTTTCTTCCTTCTCCCAGATGTTATATCCACATGTCAATGCCGGTAACCCTAATGCCTTTACTTGTTGAAATAATAAACCAGCGGCTTCCTGCAGTTCTTCACTTTTTTGCATAGCCATAGTTCTGCTTCTCACTTTTTCCAGGGCTGCTTCAATCTTTGCTTCTCTTGCCTGTGCTTCCGCTTTTTGCAGATCAAGAAAACGGGTGTACGCCTGGTCGAAAACTCTTGCAAAACGCTTAATAATATCAACATCATGGTCAGCCAAAGTTTTCCCTTCAAAATCATTGATATTAAACACTGCATGTTTAACCGCTACCATGGAAATAGTATAGGAACGGCTCTCGAATATCAAATGCTTTATATCCCCGGGCAAATGCCTGAATGCTGCAGTATTTTCAATCAGATATTTATAGAAGGAATCTTTTTCTTCTTTCGAATAAAAACCAACAAATAAATCCAATTGCTTTTCAAATGCGTTATATAAATCCTGCGGAATTTTATTTTCGAAATAAGGGAGCCGATAATTGGTGATAACCAGGCGATCTTCATTCTGACCACACACAAAAGAATTCAGGTCTTTTGAACCATCAATAGGAATTGCAATTCCAACAGCTGTAAAAGGAATCTGCAATTCTTTTAATTTTTCAAATAAAATAGAGACCACCTCATTAAGCTCATCGCTTTTGTGCATGGCTAAGGACCGTGAACGAACCTTTTCCAAAGCTGTTTCAATCATTGCTTCTCTTGCCTGTACTTCTGCTTTTTGCAAATCAAGAAAACGGATATAAGCTTGCTCAAAAGCTTTTGAAAAGCGTTTGAGTATATCTATTTCAGCTGCTGATAGCGACCTTCCGGAATAGTCATTAATGAATATGGAAGAATTTTTCTGAAAGGCAACTGAGTACGAATATGTATGGGCTGCAAGACAATAATCCTTTACTTCCTGAAGGGTATTTTTATAATCGCCATATTCAAAAATATGTTCTAAGAAAGACCTGTTTTCTTCAGCAGAATATCTTGGCGCCACAAAATCCAGACCTTCGTTTTTTGCTTTCCAATAATCGGAGAGTACGGGATGGTCAAAATAGGGCTGATAAAATTTAATAGCAGAAGGGAAACCCGGGTTTTCCATCCATTCAATAAGGTCTTTTGAATCTTCAACATAGGTGACAAGCGCCACGCCATCATCTACCGGGATACTCAATTCCCTGAGTTTTTCAACCACAACGGTTACCACTTCCCCTAATTCAATCGCTTTATGCATCGCGAGCGAGCGGCTTCGTACTTTTTCCAGTGCGGCTTCTATCATTGCTTCCCGTGCCTGGTCTTCTGCTTTTTTCAGGTCATTAAACCGGGTATAGGTGAGATCGAATACTTTACCGAACCGATATAAGATATCAATACTCTCGTCGGATAATAACTCGCTGCCCACAGTCTGCAGCCCTCCAAAAGGGCTGAATACAAATGTGGCAACATATTTATCCAGTGCGCGATTTGCTTTTTGCACTTCTTCCGGAAATCGCCTGAACTCTGTTTCGGTGAACAAATAATCATCATAAATCGCCTTCTCCCCGCCTTCCAATATATACACAAACTTTGGCGTTTGTGCTTTCCACTCCCTCATCATTGCATGATGAAATGGATAGTCTTCAAACTTCATATAATAAGATTCCGGAGCTTTTCCTTCCTCAGGATTTGCTGCCCAAACCGTATTTGAGTTGTCTGGTGCGTTATAAATATTGATGATACAAAACGTTAGCGAAAAATCAAGTTTGGTTAACTCATGAAGGAGCGTGGCCACCAGAGCTGATAGTTCACCCGACTGGCGCATCGCCATGGCACGGGCTCTGACCCGCTCCAGGCCAAGCTCAATTTGCGCTTCCCTTGCCTGTGCTTCGGCTTTTTTCAGGTCAAGAAAACGGGTATAAGCTCTTTCAAATTCAATTGAAAACCGTTTCAGGATATTTTTTTCTTCCCTTGAAAGTTTACGCGGGATATTAATTCCAAAACAACCATAACGCATATATGCCTCAGCATAATAGATCCCTTCCGGGAAAAATTCAGCTTTCAGTTTTTCAGCACCAACTAAAAGCTCCTGCCAAACTTCAAAAAAACCCGCTATATCCGCAGGCGGAATAAATTCTTCCAGGATCACTCCAGGATTTGACCAGGCTGCAAAACAAGCTGCCGTGTAAGGTTCTGATTTGTCGAGTGGATAGGTAACCTGTTTACTTTGAAGGGTATCATTCCCGTCTCCCTTTTCAGACCAGCTGGCCCAGAACTGATGGGAATGATTGGCTTCATCCGGCAGCCATACATAGGAGAATTCCGTAGGTATTCCAAGCTGTAATAATTGCTCATGAAATACATTTGAAATTGATTTTATTTCATCACTATGCTGCATGAGCATGCTTTGGATTCGGGTACGTTCCAAAGCGACTTCAATCTGAGCTTCACGTGCCTGTGCTTCAGCTTTTTGAAGATCATTAAAACGAGTATAAGTCAGATCAAAAACTTTCGCAAAACGAACCAGAATTTCAGCGTGCTCATCCGATAATGGTTCAAGACTCGCCAATGTGAGGTTGCCAAAATTATTAAAGGACGCATTCAAATGGACCTTATCAGGTGTCCTCATGCCAGCAATTACAAAATTGGGCAACATCGATAATTCTGTTGCTGAAAAAAGAAAATCATCCCATTCTTTCTTTATCGTCCCCTCGATTATATATTCCCATTTCAAACTGCGTTCACGCCATCCAGTGAGGTAGGCGAGATAAGGCGCGCTTTCATGATATTGGACAAAAAAATTCATTGGGGTGTCAGGCACTTCTGAATTAGCCATCCACCACCTTGACCCATTCGTTTGAGGATTAATGATCATGATAACGCACCGGGTAAGTTGCAGGTCCAGTTTGGTTAATTCGACGAATACAGTTCCGATTAATGCATTCAACTCGTCAGAGTTCTGCATAGCCATTGCTCTTGCCCTTACTTTTTCCAGCCCTAATTGTATTTGCACTTCTCTTGCCTGTACTTCTGCTCTTTGAATGTCCCTGAACCTTTGGTAGGCCAGTGAAAAAACCTGATAGAAGCGCTTGAACAGGTCCAGAGATACTTCATCCAGCGCCTGATAAAGAGTTAAACCCAAACCACCCTGACCGATAGAGAGGAAACAATAACTAAGGTCTTCTGCTTCATCCAGGAGCGGATCGGTAAAATGATTTTCAGCCTTTCGGTGCTCCCGAAATTCTTCCAGTTCTTTACCTGTTAACCGGTTAGTGAAGTGAGCGTTTTCCGAAGCGAGCATTTTACTGACCATCTCATGCTCCACGGGGCTTTTGACATATTCAGTTTTCTCAACGACCTCTTTGTCGTACGGGATAAAATACTGGTAACAGAGATAGATTCCCTTTTCTTCATCAATGAGTGCTGTTTGAATGTTGCGGATCCGTGTGACGCCGAAAAGTTGCAGCTGCTCAGCAATAGTGCGACATATTGCCAGCATGTCCTCCGGTTTTTTCATTCCCATGGCTACCACACGCACTTTCTCCAATGCTGCTTCAATGGCCAGTTCCCGGTTTTTATTTTCCAGTTCAGCAGTGCGTTGCCTTACAACATTGCGGAGTTCTAAGTTCTCTACGTGGAATTTATCAATGTCCAATGTTTCATCTTCCCGCACAGGTCTATCCGGAAATGAACAATGCTGCTGAATCAGTTTCCAGCCTGCCTCGGTTTCTTTAAGAAAAGTGGATATTTTAATATTCAAATAAAAATTCCAAACAGCATCAACCAGTACATAAATATCACATTGCTCTTTAACAAGCAAAAGCATATCCACAGGAACAAATTCAACTTGCCGGTTCCGCATCTCTGCTTTTCCAACAACCTTATTCAATGATGTTATTAAAAATTTATTTCCATCCGCTTTGCTATGGCTGACATCAGTTTCCGAGGTGCTAAACATTTCAAAACTATCGTCAATGGCGGATGTAAAACCATCGATGTCTCCGTTGGTAAAGCTCTTCCAGTATAATTCGTAGGTTGTTCTGGCTGCGTCCCATTGATTTTTTTGCAATTCCATTTCCTGATTGTTTTTTGGGATACGGGCGATAAAGTCCGCTCCTTATTTTTCCTTGCTTTCAAACATTATCTACCGACAATGTGGGTTTAAATATTATTAGCTTAATGAAAATCTAAATCTCATAGCAGGTCTTGCTGACTTGATATGGAAAGGACAATAAGAAAAGTGCGAGGTACGAAGTGAGAAGTGGGAAGTGAACTGCCCCCAAGCATGGTGTTATTCCTAAGTTAATGGTAATGTAATGATAAATTCTGCTCCTTCACCAACTACAGATTTTACTTTAATCTCACCACCGTGTGCCTTGATAATATCGTAAGATAAAGAAAGTCCGAGCCCTGTTCCCGAACCTGGCGGCTTTGTAGTAAAAAATGGCTGAAATATTTTGCCCACTACTTTTGAAGGAATACCTATACCATTATCAGCTACGCTGATTTCAATTTTATCCTCATCTTTTAAAGAGGCGTGTACTCGTTTAGTCGTTACAGTCACTATTGGTTCGTAATCTTCCCCAACTTGTTTCTTTTCTTCTGCTACTGCATAAAAAGCATTGTTGACCAAATTGAGGATCACTCTTCCAATATCCTGTGCAACAATATTAATGTTGTCAATGCTCTCATCAAAATCCGTTTTCATTGTTACATTGAAAGATTTATCCTTTGCGCGCCATCCACGAAAAGCCAGGCGTAAATATTCATCTGCCAGTTTATTAATATTTGTCAGTTCTTTTTCCGCACTGCTGCCGCGGCTGTGTTGAAGCATGCTTTTTACAATTCCGTCGGCCTGTTTGCCATGAAGCAATATTTTTTCAAGGTTTTGTTTTACATCATCGGCAATAACAATGGCAGCTGATTTATTATCGTTGCCGAGTTCAATTATCATTTCATCCAATAACTCCGTGCTTACTTCTGAAAAATTGTTTACAAAGTTTAACGGGTTTTGCATTTCATGGGCAACACCTGCTGTAAGTTCTCCCAGTGACGCCATCTTCTCCGATTGAATGAGTTGCAATTGTGTTGCTTTGAGTTCATTCAGGGTGTTCTCTGCTTTCTGCCGCTGGATGCTAATTTCCTCTTTTTGCCCGTAAAGCAGTTTATTGGCACTTTGCTTTTGCTTATTATTGCGATAGAGAATAGCCGCAATTATAGCAAGTACCCCGAGGCTGGCCAGTAGTGCATATTGCCGAAATTTAAATTGATAAACGGCCTGTGCATTCTTTATTTCGTATTGCCGTTCCTGTTCATCAAATTCAATAAAACTTTCCATTACAAGCCCTTCAGAAAATCGGTGTAAACTGTCTTTGTAACTGATTGCATTTCGGGCAAATTGGAGAGCTTTTCCGGGGTCCTGCACTTCATAAAGCGAGGCTAAAAAAATGTTTACGTCAACTAACTGAGTAAATATGTGGCTTTCACGGGCAATGACCATTGCCCGCTCAGCGTAATGAATACAGGAGTCGCGTTTGTTTAAAAAATTATATGCTGTTGCAATCGAAAGACTGGAATTGAATTTGTGGGAAAAGAAAGCGGCCATAGTTAAAGATTTCCTGAAATACGACAACGCAAGTTCATATTCTTGTCTGCGTAAATATATTTTGCCCAGATTAGCAGACGAATAGTAGTTAATCCAAAAATTTATTGGAGTTTGTCCTTCAAATGCAGCCCGGCAGTAGTATAACGCAGAATCAAGATTACCTTGCATCAAATAAACTTCTCCCATATTATTCCATTGATATATGGCTAATTCGTTTTCCTGAATTGAATCGAACAATGTTCGTGACTGCCTTAGCAGTTCCAAAGCCCTGCCATAATTTCCAAACTCCCCCTCAATAATTCCCAATTCACCTAAGAATTGTGCACGATAATACGGTTGCTGATATATTCTCGCCAACTTAAGTCCTTTGTAAGCTGTACTATATGCCTTAACCACATTTCCATTATGCCTTAGCGTGACCTCAATGCCCAGCAGCGCTCTCAATTCCCCTTTCTGATACCCGATATTTCGAGTCAGCTGAACGGCCTTGAAGAGATAAAACAGCGAAGAATCCGGCCGGTCTACGCCGAAAGAATTAGCGATTGCAATCAGCGTCAATACACGCGTGGTATCCTCCTCTGAATTATTAAGGTTTTGTTTTAATGCCAGAAGCGTATCACTTAAACCATCCTGCGCTTTACCTGGATTGCAGATTACATGGAGGAACAATAGTATGACAATACACTTTTTCATGATGTACTACTTGTTAATGAGATAAGCTGTAATAACACTTCCTTCCTCTTGTCTCGTCTCCACTATTATTTCACCACCATGGGCTTTAATAATATCATAGCTCAAACTCAATCCTATTCCTGTTCCCTGTCCCGGCGGCTCTGTAGTAAAGAATGGCTGAAAGAGAAGTGCGAGGTACGAAGTGCGAAGTGCGAAGTAACTAAAGCAGCCAGCTAATTGAATATTATATGTCATGAATCTGCTTTTAGTATTATAGAAAATTCCGAACCCATTCCCTCTTTACTATTTACCATTATTTCCCCACCATGCGCTTTTACAATATCATAGCTCAACGATAATCCTAATCCTGTACCCACGCCGGTAGGTTTGGTTGTAAAGAAAGGTTGAAAAATTTTGCTAACT
>JANPJC010000327.1:0-7340 GCA_031425315.1 Chitinophagales bacterium | reverse complement strand
ACGATAATCCTAATCCTGTACCCACGCCGGTAGGTTTGGTTGTAAAGAAAGGTTGAAAAATTTTGCTAACTAATTCTTGCGGAATTCCATTACCATTATCCGTTACTTTAATTTCAATAGCTGCATCTCTCCTTTTCGTGCATACCGATACTGCTGGCTCGTATCCCACGATAGCAGCTTTCTTTTTTTCACCCACAGCGTAAAAAGCATTTGTGATTAAATTCAATAGCACCCGGCCGATATCCTGCGGAATGACATGAATCTTGCCAATGGTATTATCAAAATCAGTTTTCAGTAATGCATTGAACTCTTTATCCTTTGCTCTGAGGCCGTGATAGGCAAGCCGTAAATATTCATCACACAAAGAATTAATGTCCGTCGGTTCTTTTTCACCATTACTTGTGCGGCTATGCTGCAACATCCCTTTTACAATGGCGTCGGCACGTTTTCCATGATGATTGATCTTTTCTTCATTGATAATGATATCATCTGCAAGCGCTTTCACTTCATCCAGATTACCATTCCGGATTTCTGATTTCATTTCCAACAGGAGATCCCTGTTCACTTCTGAAAAATTATTCACGAAATTTAACGGGTTCTGAATTTCATGTGCAATACCTGCTGTGAGTTCGCCAAGTGAAGCCATCTTCTCAGATTGTATCAGCTGATACTGAGTAGCTTTTAATGTTTCGTGTGTCTGTTCAAGTGTATAATAAGCTTTCTCAATTTCTTTTGCCTGTTCAAGTTCTTTTGCCCGGGTTCTCTCCCGTTCTTTGCTGAGGAGGCGATTTCGCATATAGTTGTTCAACACCACTGCTGCTGCAATCAGCAGTAAAAGATACCCAAAATAAGCCCACGCCGTCCGCCACCAGGGTGATTGTACAATAATATTCAGCCTTGCGCCCTCTTCATTCCAAATCCCGTAATTGTTCGAAGCCTTTACAATGAATTGATAACTGCCCGGTGGGAGATTGGGATAGAATGCTGTATGCTGACTACCTGCTTCGCGCCACTCCTCTTCATAGTTTTCAAGCCTGTAGAGATATTTATTTTTTTCCGGATCGGCGTAATGAAGTGCGATGAATTCCAAAGCAATATTATTCTGATTATACGCCAGTGTAATTTCCTTTGTTTCGTATATAGGATTTTTGAGAATGGAATTTTCACCAGGTAAAACCGATTTATTAAATAATTTTAAGTCGGTAAGAAAAACTTTTGGTGCTGATGTATTTTTGATGATGTCATCTGTTCTGAATATAGTGATGCCGTTTGATCCACCAAAAACAAACAGACCATCAGGAGTTTTTAAGAAGGCGCCATCAGCAAATAACTGTCCCTGAATACCATCGGAAATAGTAAAGTTGATGAACTGCTTCGAGGATAGATCAAAATAACTTAGTCCATCGAAAGTGCTTAACCATAACGCATTATTATTTACATCTGCCAATATACCCTGAACGCTCATAGACGGGAGTCCATCATTGCGGGTATATGTTTTTATTTTTTTTGTATTGGCATTATACATGCTTAAACCTCCCTGCCATCCACCTACCCAAAGCGTGCTGTCATTACTTTCAAATATCGAGTTGAAATCCTGGGTGACAAAAACATCACCTGTAATTTTATCTAATCCATGTCTCTCAATTTTATTGGTTTGATAGTTGTAAAAAAACAACCCGTTATTAGTAGTTAACCACAGCCCACCCCTTTTGCTTTCCAAAGCAATCGTGATTTCATTACTGCTTGCATTGCTTCCGGGTAAGATGCTTAAATCGTATTTTTTAAAGCCTGTCGTTCCTTTTACTCTTTTAAACAATCCTCCCGTTGTACATAGCCAAAGATTACCTGCGCTATCATCATAAAACCGAAAAATCGAAACACCTGTTGGAAATTCATTGGCAACAAAGGGGAAAACTTTTTTTGAGCTTATCGAAAACCGGTACATCCCTCTATCCGTTGTTAGTATCAATTCTCCCGGAACTTCTTCATAAACCGAATTGATATTGAATACACCAGGGAGTTGACCTGATAAAACATTGGATTGCAATTCTCCCGACGCCGGATTAAGCAGATTAATTCCAACGCTGCCCTGATCAGATGTGGTTATACAGATAGAATTATCAGCCATCCTGTATATCACACTGGCCCAGCCCGTTGTAATAGCGTTTTTTTCCCCGGTGTGATTATTATACGAGCGAAAAAGTGCCTTTTCTTCGTACTTAAACATCCCTTTATCTACGGTTCCCATCCACGCAGTACCGAAAGAATCAATTGCGATATCGAATATATTGGCCTTATATAGTGGATTCGAGGCACTATCCTGAAACTTTTCAAAGAAGGATGTTGATTTATTAAAGCGCATGACACCGGCATTTGTGCCCATCCAGATCCGTTGTTCCGAATCAAAAGAAATATTGTTTCTGAAATTATCATCTAATAACTGATTGTACTGATGAACTTTTACACTGCTATCAGTAAAATCAACATCAAAAAGCCGGGATCTGTTTGTGATCATCCACATATGGCCAGACTGATCGAAATCAAGATCAGTCGGGTACTCGTCGGTAATGAAATGCCTGAGGGGCGCCATGACCTCTTTCATCTTTTGAAATTTATCTATCCTGAAGATCCCACTATAACTCAGTAACCAGATATTTCCATCCGCATCACTTTCAATTCTCACCACATTTTGAACAGGCTTAGCATCGGCAGTATTGAATTTTTTTATGATGTCATCTTTTTCATCAACGTATAAAATACAGCCGTTGACTGGATTTCCATACTGTGTAGATACACCCAGATAAATCCGGCCGTTAGCATTTTCGCCAATCGTCGCAATACCAATTTCTATATTTGCCGGATGTTCAACCAGTTTTTCAAAACTATATTGTTTAAATTTTTCAGTAGCGGGATCATACATATTCAAATGGGCCGGACCGCTGCTAATCCAGATCCGGCCTTTACTGTCTTCAAACAATGACCAGATCACCAATCCTTCGATGGAGGCAGAGTCATTGGGGTTATTAAAAAACCTTTTAAATTCATAACCGTCATACCGAGCAAGACCGTTAATGGTACCCAGCCAGATATAACCAAAGCGGTCGGGCAAAATATTGCTTACCTGTGAACCGGGCACACCACTTTGTTCGGTGTATTGTTTAAGGAATGCAGGGTTGAGCTGAGCTGTAACCTGCTGCAGAAAAAAAAGTAAGCAGTGAGCAGTAAGCAGTAAGCAGGAAACAGCAGTCTTCAGGGCCTTTAGCTTTAGCGTACGGGAGTCCATATCGATTGCAGATAAGCTTTTCATGCATTGGAAGGTATACTGATTATCAATACGACGCCTTCTCCTGGAATACTTTCTACTTTAATTTCACCACCATGGGCTTTTATAATATCATAACTCAACGACAAACCTAATCCTGTTCCCGACCCGGTCGGTTTAGTAGTAAAAAAAGGTTGAAAAATTTTACTGATTATGTTGTCTGGAATGCCATTGCCATTATCCTTTACCGTTATATATACCCTACCACCGGATTTTTTTGTTGAAATTGACACCTCGGGTTTGTATTTTACTGAAACAGAATCAATCCATGGTTTATCAATATTATTTTCTGTTTCCTGAAGTCTGATTTTTTCCTCATTTACTTTCTGATTCACTGCATAAAAAGCATTATTTACCGTGTTAAGGATAACCCTTCCGATATCTGCCGGTATGACGTTGATTTTGCCCATCCCTTTCTCTCCGGCAAACAGGGCTTCATCATATTCTGTTTTCAACACAACAGCAAAAGCCTTGTCCTTCGCCAAGATGCCCTGGTAAGAGAGCCGCAAATATTCTTCAACGAGTTTATTGATATCAGTTGGTTCTTTTATGGCACTTCTGCTTCGGCTGTGTTCCAGCATCCCTTTAATAATGACTTCTGCTCTCTTGCCATGGTGATTGATTTTTTCCAGATTCTGTTTGATATCCGTTAGCAGCTCGGTAACTAAAGGGCTGATCTCTCCTGCCTCATGTCTATTGCTTATTGCCTCGACAATCATCTCTTCACTCACCTCTGAAAAATTATTCACGAAGTTTAAGGGGTTTTGAATTTCGTGTGCGATGCCTGCAGTCAGTTCGCCCAATGATGCCATTTTTTCGGACTGGATAAGTTGTGCCTGAGTGGATTTTAAATTTTCAAGAGTGTTCTGCAGTTCTTGCTTCTGGTGCTCCACTTCTGCTGTCCGCTCAACCACCTGTGTTTCAAGTAACCGTTTCTGCTTTACGAGGCTGCGGGATCGGTAATGCACAAACGACCAGATACTGCTTACGATCAGCAGTGCATAAAGTGTATAGGCCCACCAGGTTTTCCACCATGGTGGGTGTATGATGATGGTTATAAATGCAGCCTGTTCATTCCAGACCCCATCGTTATTAGAACCTCTTACATGAAATGTATATTTGCCCGGCGGTACTTTTGTATAACGGGCTGTCCGCCGGGTGCCATTATTTACCCATTCATTGTCTACACCATCCAGCTTATAAGCATACTGATTTTTTCCTGAGGAGAGATAACTTAAAGATGCAAATTCAAAGTCAAGGAAATTCTGATTGTAAGGGAGTGAAATTTCTTTATCGGTAACCGGATAACTTTTATCAAACACTTTAATCTGCGTCAGCGCAACAGAGGGTTTAAAATTGTTTTCCTGAACCGATGCCGGTTTAAAAGCTACTAATCCGTTGTAACCATTGTTACTGCTAAAGAAAATAGTACCGTCATTATTTTGTATGCTTAAATATGCATTGTAATCTTCTGATTCCACACCTAATGGAGAGGTAGCTAACCCATGTGCCAGGCCAAATTGTTTTGCGGTGGAGGTAATGCTATTTAAGCGTGTGATTCCCTCATCAGCCATCAGCCAAAGATTGTCTTTGCTATCACTTTCTATACCTTGCACAGTATTCGACAATAAACCGTTTTCCTTAGTATAAACAGTTATTTTTCCCGTGGTAGCATCAAGCTGATTCAGCCCTCCACCGTATGTCCCTATCCAGAACAATCCTTGCCGGTCTTCATGCAAACAAGTAACACTATTATTGCTCAGACTATTGGGTTCGGCAGAAAGATGTTTATACTGCTTTATGTTGCCTGTACTTTGATTGATATGGTATAAACCATTTCCCCCTAAACCCAAATGAAACGCCCTGATACCTAGCCAAAGATCACCTTTGCTGTCTTCATAAATGAACCTTATCCCTACAGTTGGCGGCGCTTCCTCATTGGCACCAAGATACCGGTAGCGTATAAATTTTTTAGTGGTTGCATCATACCATTGCAGTTCACCCCCTTCTGTCCCTACCCATAATTTACCGCTCCGGTCTTTATACAATATGTTAACCCAATTATTCGCCAGGCTCGTTGAATCAGTAGATTTATTCTGCAGGAATGTAGCTTTGCCGTTATTATTATCGTATCTGATAATTCCTGCGTTATTTGTTCCCAACCAGAAAATGCCTGATTTTTCTTCACAGGCCGCTGTTAAAACAATAAATGCATTGTCTTTCTTTTTTAAATTTCTTAATTGGCACACCTCTTCAAATTTGTCTGAAGACTGGTTGAACCTTAAAAGGTTCTGGCTGGTGGCCACATACAGTTGGTTATCTACAGATTTGAAAATTGATTTTATTCTGTTAGTACCCAGCCCAAACTGCAGGCTTGCTTCATCATTCAGATAGCGGCGAAATTTTCGGGTGTGAGGTGAAAAATAAATTACACCTCTTCCAATTGTACCAAGCCAAATCAAACCCGCATGATCTGTCATAATAGTATGACCTTTTGTTTCCGTCTTTGGCAGGTAACTTTTGTTCTCATTTAGAGTGAAAAATTTGGTCTGTTGATTAAACTGATACAAACCACCTTCTGTGGACACCCAATAGTTACCTGAAAGATCCTGCGTTATAGCAAACACAACTCCACTTCCAATACTTTTCGGATTTTTTGGATCGTGATTATAGTGCGCTATACATTTTTTTGTATTTGGATCAATGACGAATACCCCATTCCCGAACGAACTCAGCCACAGGAGTCCATTTTTATCTTTATAAATATGATGGATATTTACATTTTTCATCAGTGAAGAATCCTTGAAATCACCACTCACAAGTGAAAAATGTTCCCCTTCCGGATCGAAAAGATTGACCCCTGCATCTGTTCCAATCCAAAGCTTACCTGCTTTATCTTCTACTATCGAAAAAACCCGGTTATTGCTTAAGCTATGCTTATTCCCAGGGTCATTTATAAATACAGTAAACAGGTCTGTTTTAGGGTTATATCGTGTTAAACCATCCGTGCTTCCAAACCAAAGCATACCATTCCTATCTTCGGTGATCCCTTCTATAGAGCCTTTGCCCATACTATTGGCAAGTTTCGGATTGTGCGGATACCGCTTCCATTTCTCTGTCAATGGATCAAATGAGTTAACACCACCACCGCCAGCTGTGCCTACCCAAATCAGCCCTGTATGATCTTCAAATACCGACATTACAATATTGTCTCCGAGACTATTTGTGTCTTGCGGATTGTTCTGATACCGGGTTAACGTATATCCATCGTATTTAATTAATGCATCAAGGGTAGCAAACCACATAAAACCCTTTTTATCCTGCATCATGCCAAAGGCTATATTATTGGCAAGCCCGTTTTCGATGGCTAATCTCTCAAACCTTATTTCATTATTCAGATAAAAATTATTCTGCGCTACTTGTCCCCGGGCAGGAACTTCTTGTATAGAGAGTAATAAAAAGAGAAAGATCTTAATCCCTAGTCTTCCCCATTTTCTATTATTGAAAAAGATAGTTAGCATGTATAAAGATTATGTTAGCTCAAATCGTGCGTTCAATCGTATAAAGAAGATACTGATAATTTCCATTGGGAATATTTTTTGGTACATAGCATCTTTCTCAAAACACATTGATCGGACAATTATGAGCTGACAGTATTATAATAATGTCAGCACTATGCCCTTTCTTGTTCACCACTATACGTTGTTACAATAATAAAAGCAAATGATAAACCCTGTCGCGTTCCCTGTCAGTTTGATATTATGGCAAAAGACGGCAGGGAATTAAGTACGAAGTACAAAGTGTAAAAACAGTTTCGCGTGAGTCAATGAAATTGAATGATCCCTCGCATCACTCGGCCCTTAGTATTATAGAAAACTCCGAACCCATTCCCTCTTTACTATTTACCATTATTTCCCCACCATGCGCTTTTACAATATCATAGCTCAACGATAATCCTAATCCTGTACCCACGCCGGTAGGTTTGGTTGTAAAGAAAGGTTGAAAAATTTTGCTAACT
>JANPJC010000326.1:0-6861 GCA_031425315.1 Chitinophagales bacterium | reverse complement strand
AGCTTTTGTGCCCGGGCAATTCCACAATAGGAAAATCCCAACTCAGCTGCAGCAGATTTGATGAAACGCGTGTGGTTAATAACAGTATCCATTTTCCGCTGTTAAGATAGGATGCAATATTGTTTGGAGGAGGATTTTATTTTATCAGCTTTCTTTTCCCGCGTCTCACCGTTCTTCTCGTCTTCCCGGCAATGTATTTCAAAGCGAAACTTCTTTTCTATCCTGACAAAAAGAAGAAGTTGAAATAAGGAGCTAAAAATAACTTTCTGATTTTTTGGACACAGAGGGCCGCAAAGGAACAGAGGACACAATGGAACAGCCTATGAAGTGCGAGGCAGGAAGTGGTGAGTAAAATGTTTGTCTTTTCAGCATTCACTCATTTACTCATTCACCCATTCACTCTTTCAGGAATCATTGCTACAGAGCGTCTTCTATTTCCTTACGTACTTGCTGAATGGGTTTCCTTTTTTCTTCTGACAGTTCGTTTTTGGGGAAAATAACGGCAGCGTACTTTTTATTAAAATCTATCCATGGTATAACACCTGAAAAACTCGGTCCGCTGATAATGGCTGGTGAACCATCAGCAGCTTTTTCTTCCACCCAGGCGCCCGGCACAGCTGTAAACGCGCTCAATTCTTTCGGAACATATTTAATGGGAACATCAGGAAACTGTTGAGTTTTCAAAAAGGCAACCGACTCTTCACTTAAAATTTTCTTACCATTGAATTGTCCGTTATTTAAAATCATCGACAGGAAATTGATAAAATCAAATGCGCTGGACGTGGCGCCCTCAGATGGATCTACCGATCCTTTTTCCGCATAAAAGCTGCTGTTGCGCATGCCTAAAGGTCTGAAGAGTTTTTCCTGCGCCACACGATCAAAGCTTTTTTTCGCAACAACCTCTAATACCCGTCCCGCTATATTAGGACCAATATTGCTATAAAAAAACGCCGTACCTGCATTGTCCTGAATTTCCCTCTTAGATACAAATGCATTCACTTCTTCTTCTAATGAAGCAAATCTGCTTTTTTGCGCCAGCTTCATTACGCCACTGGCTTCTGCCTGGATACCTGTTGTGTGACCGAGGCATTGGCGGATAGTGATATACCCCTTGAAATATTTATCAAAAATGGGGAGGTATTTACTGACTGGATCATCCAGTGAAATTTTTCCTTCATCGACCAGTACCATTACAACAGCTGCAGTAAACCAGCGACTGCTTTGGTAAACAGGTGCCGGATTTTTCAACCTGAATTCAGGGTTTTCTCTCACATAGATATTTTTGCCATCTTTATTTACAATTACAGTGACATTATTTGTAATAGCTTTTTGATTTTGTTTAATAGTTGTTTCTACTCCTGTAAAATCCGGCTGAGCTTCAGAAACCTGTAAGAATAGCAGGAAAGCCGCGAACAGACTGCATTTCAGGCAGTTTAACTTCATTTTAGCTGACATAATTTCCTTACTGTTGTTTTGGATTATGATTTGCGATTCCAAGAGTGTACAAATTAATTATAAGATTATGAATTTAGGCAACTTTACTATAAAGGCTGCTGAAGCCATACAACAGGCCCAGCAATTAGCATTTAATTCACAGAATCCCAACATCGAAACGGAACACATCCTGAAGGCGTTGCTTGATCAGGAAAATTCTCCTGTTGAATATCTGTTGAAGAAGAATAATGTAACGCTAAACCTGGTGGAAAGCAAACTGGAGGAACTTATTTCAAAGTTGCCTAAGGTACAGGGAGAGGCTGCCCAATCCATTAGCCGTGAAGCAAACAATGTTGTATTAAGAGCAGGTGCTGTTTTGAAACAGTTTGGCGATGAGTTTGTAACACCGGAACATTTGGTGATGGCCATTTTGCAGGGAAACGACGCTGCAGCAAAATTGCTGAAAGATGCAGGATTGAATGAAAAAGGGTTGATTACCGCGATTAAAGAATTAAGGAAAGGCGACACTGTAAAAAGTCAAACGCAGGAAACTCAGTTTAATGCTTTAAATAAGTATGCGAAGAACTTGAATGAACTGGCGCGTCAGGGCAAACTGGATCCCGTGATCGGAAGGGATGAAGAGATCAGACGAACCCTTCATATTTTGTCGCGTCGTACAAAAAATAATCCCATTCTGGTTGGTGAACCCGGCGTTGGTAAAACTGCCATTGCAGAGGGCCTTGCTATGAGGATTATAAATGGCGATGTGCCGGAAAATCTCAAATCAAAAATTATTTATGCGCTTGATATGGGCCAGTTGATTGCTGGTGCCAAATACAAAGGTGAGTTTGAAGAAAGATTGAAGGGCGTTGTTAAAGAAGTTAGTACAAGTGATGGGGAAATAATTTTATTTATAGATGAGATCCATACCCTTGTAGGTGCAGGTGGGGGAGACGGTGCAATGGATGCTGCGAACATTTTAAAACCGGCTTTGGCTCGTGGAGAGCTTCGCGCAATTGGAGCCACCACATTGAATGAATATCAGAAATTTTTTGAAAAAGATAAGGCACTTGAAAGGAGATTCCAGAAAGTAATGATTGGCGAACCAACGGTCGAAGATGCTATTTCTATTTTGCGTGGTTTAAAAGATCGTTACGAAACTCACCATCATGTAAGAATTAAAGATGAAGCGATTATTGCCGCCGTTGAATTATCAAACCGTTATATCACCGACCGTTTTTTGCCGGACAAAGCCATCGATCTTATAGATGAAAGTGCAGCCAAACTGCGACTTGAAATGAATTCAATGCCGGAAGAACTTGATAAACTTGAGCGTGCAATCAGGCAACTGGAAATTGAAAGGGAGGCGATCAAAAGAGAAAAAGATGAGGTGCAGTTAAAAGAATTGAATACAGAAATTGCCAACCTTTCAGTAGAGAGAGATACCCTGAAATCAAAATGGAAAGAAGAAAAAGACCTTGTTGAAAAAGTGCAGAATGCCAAAGCGGAGATAGAATCGCTGAAGGCTATGGCAGAGCGTGCTGAACGGGAAGGCGATTATGGTAAAGTGGCTGAAATCAGGTATGGCAAAATCAAAGATCAGGAAGCGCAGATAGTAAGTTTGTCGGATCAGCTTTCTTCTTCAAACGAAAAAAGGTTGTTAAAAGAAGAAGTGGATGCAGAAGACATTGCTGAAAATGTAGCCAGAGCAACCGGCATCCCTGTTTCTAAAATGCTGCAGAGCGACAAGGAAAAATTGTTACAACTGGAAGAACATTTGCATGAAAGAGTTGTTGGACAGGAAGAAGCTATCATAGCAGTTGCTGATGCAATAAGACGGAGCCGGGCAGGGTTACATGATCCGCGGAAACCAATTGGCTCTTTCATTTTTCTCGGAACAACCGGAGTAGGTAAAACCGAACTGGCACGCGCATTGGCAGAATATCTGTTTGACGATGAGAGTATGATGACGAGGATCGATATGAGTGAATACCAGGAAAAACACACGGTGTCAAGGCTTGTAGGTGCTCCTCCGGGATATGTTGGATATGATGAAGGAGGTCAGCTAACGGAGTCGGTCAGGCGAAAGCCCTATAGTGTGGTTTTACTTGATGAAATTGAAAAAGCACATCCGGATGTATGGAACGTATTGCTGCAGGTGTTGGATGAGGGCAGGCTGACAGACAGTAAGGGGCGCCTGGTGAATTTTAGGAATACGATCATTATTATGACCAGCAATATCGGGAGCCATCTGATCATGGATGCTTTTGAAAATGTGGATGAGGGTACGCTTGAGGCTGCCGCAAATAAGGCAAGGGTGGAAGTGATGAGCTTATTGCGATCAACCATCAGACCAGAATTTTTAAATCGTGTGGATGAAATTATCATGTTCCAGCCACTGATGAAAAAAGAAATCAGAAACATTATCACTATTCAATTGAAGAACCTTGAAAAACAGGTGGCGGAAAATGGAATCGAACTGAAGTTCAGTGATTATGCAATTGATTTCCTGGCAGAGAATGGATTTGATCCACAGTTCGGCGCAAGGCCATTGAAAAGATTGATACAGAAGTCGATCATCAACCAGTTGTCTAAGCGGATGTTAATGGGAGATATCGATAAGGGCAGGCCGGTAATGGTGGATGTATTCGACGGAGTGGTAGTATTCCGAAACGATGCCTCTCAGGAGAAAGTCAAAGCCTGATTAGTTGAATTGCTATCCGGGTAACAGATTGTTTTCGGCATGAATGTTACTCTCAATATAAATCAAACCAAAACCATCTGCACAGCGGATGGTTTTGCATTTTAAAAAATTCAAAGTTCAATTATGTCACATAAAAACAAAACAATCGATATTATTCCTACAAGGAATTTTTGGGTAGGTGATCAGCATTCACCAGTGTCAATGGTGGAGTTTGGAGATTATGAAAGTGAAGATTGCGCCATGGCTCATGAAGTGGTGAGGAAATTAATGGACAACTATGAAGGAAAATTGAAGTTTAACTACAGGCATTTCCCTCAAACAAAAATTCATCAGAAAGCGCACAAGGCAGCTGAAGCTTCGGTGGCAGCTGCACAACATGGAAAATTTTGGGAAATGCACGATCTTATTTTTAGAAACAGAAGAAGCTTAGGAACTATAAGTTTAAGGGAATATGCTAGGGAAGCGGGGGTAACAGACAAAAATTTTATTCCACACCTCGTGGATTCCGTTTTTGGCTGGACCGTTAGGGAAGATGTTTTAGAGGCTGTAGCATTGAATGTAAAAGAAGTGCCTGCATTTTTTATTAATGGTGAGCGATATGTGGGAAAGCTTGATTACGCCGGTTTAAGTAAAGCGATAGAATCTGAATTATCGAAAAGCAGTAAACAACGGGCATAAATAATTGGTCCTAACTAAAAACCGGCAGGAAATATTCCGCCGGTTTTTTTTATGTTTTAAGAAGTCGTGATTGTCATCTTTTCCGTTTGACATGATGGAATTTCTTTTTCCCGGGATTATAATCCGGAGCGGGGCCAAGCTCCGCCGGGACTACCATTTTAGGGACAGTTTTTCCAATCAATCTTTCGATCGAAGCCATTTTATTTTGCTCTCTTTCAGTAACAAAAGTATACGCCGTACCTTCTGTTTCTGCCCTGGCGGTACGACCGATACGGTGTACATAATCTTCACCATCGTGTGGAACATCAAAATTAATTACCAGTTCAATATGATCAATATCTATTCCTCTGCTTAAAATATCTGTTGCAATCAATATCGGTAAACGTTTATTAGAAAATGCCCGCAATACATCCTCTCTTTGAATCTGTTCCAGATCAGAATGAATTTCCTCTGCATTAAAACCTGCTTTCTTAAGATCCCTGGTTAACTGCTTTACATTTTGCTTTTTGGAACAAAATATCAGGATAGATTTGAATGGGCTGTCTTTCAGCAACAACTTTACCAAAGGAATTTTCTGAGGTTCGTATATTACGAAAGCCTGCTGGTTGATTTTTTCAGGTGGTTTTGAAAGGGCTATATTGATCTCAACAGGGTTCTTCAATATTTTTTGCGCCAGGGTCCTGATCTTTGGTGGCATCGTGGCTGAGAAAAGAAGCGTTTGCCTTTTTTCAGGCACATTGGAGATAATCCTCATGATATCATCATGGAAACCCATATCCAGCATACGGTCGGCCTCATCAAGCACCAGGTATTGGAGCTCTTTAAGTTTGACGTAGCCCATATTAATATGCGTGATCAGTTTGCCGGGTGTGCTTACTACAATGTCGGCTCCGTTGGATAAAGCCTGTTTTTCCTGCACAAATCCCTGTCCATCTCCGCCGCCATATACTGCGATTGAACTCAAAGAGGTGAAGTAGGTTAAGCCATCTAAATGACTGCTGATCTGAATAGCCAGTTCACGCGTTGGCACAATGATCAAAACGTTAATATGATGATCGTGGCTCGGTTCTGTTAAAAGTTTATGCAGAAGGGGAAGTAGAAAGGCTGCTGTTTTGCCGGTACCGGTTTGTGCCGAAGCAATTACATCTTTGCCGTCAAGAATCAAAGGCATAACCTGTTCCTGCACAGGAGTTGCGTCTTCATAACCGCTTGCGGCAATACTCTCCAATAAGTTTTCGTGGAAATTGAATGCTGTAAACTTCAAATTAAAATAAGGGTTGCGTTTTGTATTAGCTAAATATAAAGTTAGGTCAATTCGTGCACTGCACAAGATATATTAACTTAGCAACAGGGTAGTGTAGTATAAGTTTGAACAATTTTGATAAATTAAACTTCATAGATTCTTCCAGGCGACTATGTTGAAATTTAAGGCGGAAATCAGGAAGCAAGGGGCAAATGGAACCCAGGCTGGGTGGAATTTCATTTACATTCCGGCTGAATTGGCCAATAAGCTCAGCCCCGGCAGTAAAAAGACATTCAGGGTGAAAGGCATGCTCGATAAAGTGGAAGTGGCAGCTATCGCCCTTGTACCGTGCGGAGGGGGAGATTTTATATTACCCCTGAAAAAGGAGATCCGCAAGGCGCTCAAAAAAGATGCGGGTGCTACATTGATCGTCGCGTTGGAGAAAGACGACAATCCTGATCCTTTTCCCATGCCTGGCGATTTTAAGGAATGTCTGGATGAAGAACCCTCTGCAAAAGGAGCATTCGATAAATTAGCCCGTTCACATCAACATTATTTTATCAAATGGATTGACAGCGCCAAAACCGATACCACCAGGATAAAAAGAATTGCTATGGCCATAAATGCCCTTTGTAATGGGATGAATTACGGCGAAATGATTAGAGCAGAAAAGAAAAAGCAGATTTTTTGACACTAAGCGTGATACAATAATTACAGAACATGAAGAAGGCTATCTTGTTAACCGGTATCGTGCTGGCCGCAGGAATGTCAAGCGCCACGGCACAGTTTACCAATGGAAATC
>JANPJC010000325.1:0-12909 GCA_031425315.1 Chitinophagales bacterium | reverse complement strand
TTTTGAATTATTGTTAATGGCGATATATTGTAGCAGCAGGAAGGGTGTGTCCGAATGATGAGCAACGTTTCCAATTGATAGTAGCGGCAAGGCATGCCTTACCGCTACTAGGGGAATGACTTAATAAATGATAAATCAACCCTATTCCCCCAATCAAAAAAATCACGCCGCATAGTATTGGCTTTTGAATTATTGTTAGTGGCGATATATTGTAGCAGCAGGAAGGGTGTGTCCGAATGATGAGCAACGTTTCCAATTGATAGTAGCGGCAAGGCATGCCTTGCCGCTACTATCAATGGCTGCATGGTTCTAATAATTAAGTATTGAGTTACCGACTGGCGACATAGCCTGTTGTTAATTTGCAAAGTGATTTGACCTGGCTACTTTAAATAAATTGACAAGGTAAAAAGATTAAAATGAGCGCTTCAACCTATGAAAATAAACCCAAAGAAATTCCTTAAGGCTAATTGCAGGGTCAGTTGGTGGGATTATGCTAACCCTAGCGCATACTTTATCACGATTTGCACTAAGGAAATGGAACATTTTTTTGGTAAGATCAATGAGGGAAAAATGCAACTGTCAAGCGCAGGCCTTTTGGCAGATATTTTTTGGCATGAAATAAAGAATCATACCAAAAATATAGAATTGGGTCCCTTTCAGATAATGCCTAATCATCTTCACGGTATACTGATCATTAAATGCACTGATTTAGACAAAGATGATTTCAAATACCACCATGTTAAATTGGATACAGGAAAGGAATTCCATTTTGCAGCGGCAAGGCATACCTTGCCGCTACAAAATGGAAATGAATATCCATTAAATCATGACGCAATACCGCGTTTTCAAAACCAGGGAAAAAACAGTGTTTCTTCATTCGTAGGATCATACAAATCTGCGGTTACTAAACATGCAAACAGATTACAAATCGAATTTGGCTGGCAATCACGGTTCCACGATCATATCATCAGGAATGAAGAGGAATTTTGCAGGATTTCAAAATATATTGAAAACAATCCGCTTAACTGGCAGGATGATAGATTTTTTAATTAATGACCGGATTGGTTTCCTTTCGTAGCGGCAAGGCATGCCTTGCCGCTTCAAATTGTTTCCGACGCTAACAATTCAACCTCAATATTTCAATCAGGAATAAAGACTTTGTTTGTTGATGCCTGACTTACCTAACTTAAGAATAACGTAGTACAGCTTTCGCAATAACCGTATCGACAGGCAAATCAAAGTCAGCACAGGTAATGCGAATAATTGCAGATGGTCACCCGTATCGCATAACAATCATTAATGACAGTGGATGAGGGGAAGGCGATATCTTCTGTTTGAATGTCCATCAATATTTCTTTATTCATTGTATTCAGTGCTTCATTGGAAAGGCAGAAGTTTTCTTTCTCAGCATTATTTAAAACTTAGCCCCTACAGATATAAAGAATGTACGCCCATCACCAGGTAAAGCACCTGGACCCGGATAGCCGCCGGCACGACGGGTGAAATATGTTTTATCAAATAAATTGTTGATGCCTGCTTTAATATTCAGGTTCTTACTGAATTTATAGGTGCCAGTTAAATCTGTGATGGTGTATTCCGGAATTAAGCCATTGTTCGCATTTGCAGTTGGCATCAGTGTATTATTGGCATCGCTGAATGTTTCACTCACGTGACTGACCTGTGCAGTCAGTAAAAAAGATTTATACCCTGCAGTGATTCCGGCGCGGAAAATATTACGCGGCGCATTTTCTACTCTCTTACCTTTTGTGTTTGCATCTTTGTGATCGCCACTGTAACGGGCATCTGTAAATCCATAAGAAGTGAATAATAAAAGGTCAGCGTTTTTGTTGGAGGTGAATGCCCGAACAGGGTTAAACTCTATATAACTTTCAACTCCCTTACTCGTACTGTTGCCAACATTAGTTATCAACCTGGAGTTATCAGCCTGCGTAATGGTACCAATTCTGTTATTGTACATAAGATAAAATCCACTCACATCAAACTGAAGAAAGTCTTTTACTTTTCCTCTGTATCCCAAATCAACATTGTAGCCTTTTGCATCTTCGAGATCAGGATCCACAATATCAGTAGTTGGCGGCGCCTGCAAATTTGCAAACTGAATAGGGCGATAAGCCTGCGTAATATTGCCGTAAAATTCAGTAGAAGGTGTTATATGATATTCAACTCCTGCTCCTGCCAGCAAAAATCCCCGGCTCCTGGATACATCCTGCAACATAATCGGGTCGCCGGAACTGGTATAGCCATTACGACCAGACGCAGATCCCTGCAGCCATTCGTATCTTATACCTGGAATGATAATCAGCTTTTCATTTAATCTAAAAATACTCTCTGCAAATGCAGCAAGGTTTTGAGATGTAAAATTAATGTCGCGTAAAAAATCCTCTGTGAGTGCAACTGTGTATTCCGAACCAGAGGTGCCTTTACCATCTGCACGCCTGTGCGTTGTACCGGTATATGCACGAATCCCGCCAGAGAATGTATTATTAAGTGTACCCAAATTGTAATCAGTAATGATTTTACTTTCAAATCCGTAATTACGGTAATTATCAATTTGTACAGCCCTTGTATTATATTGTTGCGTTGCAGGATTGATACTGTCTTTTACATTAATAGGTTGCAAATAACCAACGCTGTTACGGTCACCTATAGTTGCAAATACTTTTGTGTTCCAGCGGGTCTTTTCACTAAAGTTATAATTGACAATAAATGCTGGAGTCGTCCACCTGATATCAAACCAGTTGCGGCTGCGTAAACTTTGTTGTGGATCTTCCTGCAACTGCGTATCTGTTAATCCGCCGGGTTGCTGGCTTCGCAGATGAGAATGCATCAATTCTGCAGTGAGAGAAAATTTGGGATTGATTTGGTACGTGACTGTACCATACCCGGAATTCGTAAAGAAACGGCTGTTTTTCCTCCAGCCGTCGCCATTGCGGTGATCAAAAAAACCATAGTAATGAATCGGACCTTTTTTACCACCAATGGCATTGTATGAATTGAACAGACCATTTGAACCAACGGTTTGCTGGGTTTCGAATTCAAAGGGTTTGTTCAACTCACTTCCGTTACGTAAGATATAGTTTACCAAACCACCAAACTGAGGTCCATATTGTAACGACCCTGCACCCCGCACAACTTCAATTCTCTGTACAGATTGCAGTTGCGGATTGTAATAGGCTTCGGGATATCCAAAGGGGTCAGCAGCGATATCATAACCGTTTTGCCTTACATTAAACTCCCAGCTGCGGTTGGGGCTTAATCCTCTGGCTGCAATGCCAATTTGTATGCCGCTGGGGTCACTTTCCCAAATATGAATACCGGGAATTTTTGCCATTACCTGGCGCATGTTATTGTTGACTATATTTCCCTGAACGTTGTCGAGGACGATCAGCGCATTTTTTTTGCCTGCATATATTGATACGCCCACCACTTCCGGCATTTGTTGGAAATCTGATTTACTGTTGCGGCCAACTATAGTAATATCCTTTAAAAACTTGTGGTTAAACGGAAGGGTTTGGGCGGAATCAATGGGCTTTTCCTGGGCAGTAACTGCAAGGTTTATCAGTAAGGTAGCCAAAACAAATACCAGTCTCTTTCTCATATTCTTCATTTGAAGGCACGAAATTGCGACTGCGGGGTGGATATCATTTACATAATTGGGAAAACCGATTTACGAAATACGGAAAAATCTTGAAGTGCGAAGTATAAAATGCGAGGTGCAAAGTGAATACAAATTGCCAATGGGATCCGCAGCCGGATACCGTATTGGCTATAAGAAAAACTTCAAACGTACAACCGTATTGGGGTGTTTTTTCAATAGTAGCGACATGGCATGCCCTGTCGCTACTATTGAAGGCTATAGACCTAAAGCTTAAACCGTTTACCCTGTATTGGCTTTCTACGTACACGTATAACTTAAATCCTACAACTGTATTGGCTGTTCCTCTGCGCCTTTTGTCCCTTTGTGGCACGCTGTGTCCAAAAATTGAGATTTACTCTCAATTTTATTTTGCTTATTCAGTGTAGCAGTCGGTGCTGTTTACGTATAATTTACCTCCTAAAACGTACAACCTGTTAGCCCAACCTCGAAATAAATGAGATCATCAGTAACTTGCACTGGTGAAATCTTGAGGAGTAACAAATATGGACATAAAAGTAATTGCATTTGATGCAGATGATACGCTTTGGGTGAATGAACCTTATTTCGTGGAAACGGAGCAAAAATTTTGTGCGCTACTGGAAGATTACCTTCCTCACCATACTGTAGGTCAGGAATTGTTTAAAACAGAAATGCAGAATTTGTCTTTATACGGCTATGGAGTAAAGGGATTTATGTTGTCGATGGTGGAAACGGCTCTGCGGGTTTCCAACAACACGGCAAGTATGGAGGTTATTGAAAAGGCGATTGCTTACGGCAAAGATCTGTTGGCAAAACCGATAGAACTACTGGATGGTGTTGAAGAGGTTTTAAATGCATTAAAAGGGAAGTACAGATTGGTAGTGGCTACAAAAGGTGACTTATTAGATCAGGAAAGGAAACTAAAAAAATCAGGTATAGAGCATTACTTTCATCATATTGAAATCATGAGTGATAAACAGGTGGCGGATTATCAGAAACTTATTCGCCACCTGGATATTCAACCGCAAGAATTTTTGATGCTGGGGAATTCCTTAAAGTCAGATGTTTTACCTGTACTTGAAGTGGGCGGGTATGCATTTCATATTCCATATCATACCACCTGGGCTCACGAAAAAGTTGAGCATCACATAGAACATAAAAATTTCAGGCAAATTGAATCTGTGAGGGAAGTGATTGGTTGGCTTTAGAGAAGGTTGCTGGTTGCTGGTTGAAACAGCCAATACAGGTTGTAAGTTTTAGGTTTTAGGTAAACAGCCGTTTCTGTTAATAATAGCGTCTGTGTTATCATAATGTTTAATCATAGGTGAGTTAATCGTCAAAAGTTACTGCCGCAAGCTGTTTACTGCTACCATCTAAACAGAAGTTTTAATACTATAACATCTGGTTTTAATGAAAGATCTCGAGAAATATATTCAAACGTATTTTGGTATTCAAAGAGACGACCTGGAAAAAATCGCTTCATTGTTCACTCCTCAGAAAATCGCAAAGGGTGACTATTATTTGAAACAAGGGATGTATTGTCAAACACTGAGTTTCATCCGCTCCGGACTTTTCAGAATTTATGCTCCGCAAGATGGGAAAGAAATCACACAATGGATTTCAGGCAAGGACTATTTTATCACAGAATTGTCGAGCTTTATTTTTAATACCCCTGCAAAATGGAATATCCAGGCATTGTCGGATACGACATTATATACCATCAACAAAGAGAGTTATCAAAAACTAGGGATAATGGTGCCCAAGTGGCATGAACTCGAGAAGCTGTTTATTGCACGATGTTTTAGTATTCTTGAAGACAGAATATTCAACCTTTTATCACTGTCGGCAGAGGAACGGTATCAGTCTTTTTTTACAGCCTATCCTGAATTATTTAACCAGGTTCCCCTCCAGTATATCGCTTCACTTTTAGGTATGACACCTGAAACCTTTAGCAGGATTCGGAAAAAACCCCAGGTGTCAGACACCTCGAAGCACATTCCCTGACCAATCCCCGCGAAGGTCTCTGACACCTAAAGCCGGATTTTAAAAATAATACGCACACCCGATTCCGCCCAAGTGCGGAACACCCGAATTTCATTGTATTATTCAGAAAAAAAGGGAGAAAATACCCTTGGTTACAAAATTCTTGACCTATATCAAGCAAAGCCGCCTTTTTCAATTTCATCTTTGTGATGTCAATGGCAAATCAATCCAACGACAACTATAACATGAAAAAGAATATTGAAACAAACATCGTCATCAATGCTACAGCGGAAAAAATCTGGAAAATTTTAATTGATTTTAAAAGATATCCTGAATGGAATCCTTTTATATTATCAATGGAAGGAGAAGTAAACGAAGGTGCAAGATTAAAGGCGAACATTAAGGGGATGAAATTCACTCCGGTGGTGCTTGCTGTAAGGGCGAACCGGGAATTCAGATGGCTGGGAAATTTCATTATAAAAGGACTATTTGATGGCGAACATTATTTTCTCCTAAATCAAAATAATGACGGTACAACCACCCTCACACATGGCGAATACTTCAATGGAGTATTGGTACCTGTGTTTTCAAAAACTTTGGACAAAAAAACAAAAGAGGGGTTTGAAAACCTGAATCTCGCACTCAAGGAAAGAGCGGAAAAAAATTAATTGCCGATAATTCCATCAATTATTTTTATTACCTCTTTCATTTCCTTTTCGTTGAGACTTGCGAACCCCATCCTTATCCCATTAAGTTTGGGGCCAGCATACGAATAGTTTTTACCGTCGCTGATATATAGACCTTTGAGAGCAGCCTGTTGTGCAAGCCTGATTAAATCAACAGATGATGAAAAAATTGTCCATACTGCCATACCTCCGGATGGAGGAATAAAAGACATTTTTTTATAGAAATGATTATGTAGCAGATTACAGAAAATATCGCGTCGTTCGCGGTATAGTTTAACAGACTTCTTAAAATGTCTCTGCATATCACCATTATGGAACATTGCTGCGAGGGCATTTTCAAATGGTTGATCGCCACGAATGTCAAGCACCCTTCGGTATTGCATAGCCGCATAAATAAAATCAGGGTTAGCGATCATGTACCCAACCCTGAAACCAGGCGCAAGAGCTTTTGTCAATGAACCGATATAAATAACAAGTCCTGAATGGTCCGCACTTGCTAATGGCAATATCGGACTGCTGTTATAATGAAAATCATAGTCGTAATCATCTTCGATAACCGGAAACCGAAAGCGTCTGATTATCTCCAACAATCGCATCCTTCTTCCCGCACTTAGCGTAACTGTAGTAGGATGATGATGATGCGGAATAATGTAGAGCAGATCAGGTTTTTTCTTTTCACAATATGAAGCAATCCATTCCACATCCATTCCCTGTTCATCAACAGGTACGCGTTGTATAATAGCGCCTGCCTCCCTGAATAACAAATCCGCGAGGTAATAATTGGGATTTCCTACCAATACAACAGCGCCTGGTTTCAATATTAACTTTGTAGCGAGGTAAATTGCCATCTGTGCACCGCGTGTGATAAGAATATTATCAATGCTGATTCGCAACCCCCTGGTATCTGCAAAAAAATAGCAAAGTTCCTGGCGTAACGCCACAGCCCCTGCAGCATCTCCAGGTGGCATTGCCTTATGCTTTGCAGAAAATTTGAATCCACTTTTGTATTCTCCCAGTAGAGAATGAACAGGAGCAATTCTTGCATCAGGTAATCCATCATTCACAATCAGCTTAAATGAACTTAATGTTGAAGGATAATTAACCGGGACAGGAGGTTTAAAAGAAAATGGAGATGGGCCTGAATACGAAAGCTCAATAATTGTTCTTTTAAAGCGCCGCGCTTTCACCTCAGGTAATTTCATTGAAACAATTACACCTTTCCTGGGAATGATTTCTATCCAGTCTTGCGAAAACAACTCTTCATAAGCAGCTACAGCTGTTTTACGGTGTACACTGACCAATCCTGACAGCATCCTCGTTGAGGGTAATTCACTACCCGGCTGTAGCAAGCCCTCTGTAATCAACTGAATCAGCCGATTGGCGATTTGCAGATAAATAGCTGTTGGTTGTTTCCTGTCAATTATAATGAGACTTTGGAAAGGTAACATACTGGACTACTTAATATATTAAATCTGGACTATAAAGATAGTCCATACGTGAATTATTTTTATAACAGATTAAACTGATAAAATATGGAAGTAAAAACGATGATATTAAAGCAGGCGATCTCAGATGAAGACATATTAAAATGTTGGGAACCTGTAGCAGCCTTGCGACCTCATCTCAAAAAAGAAAATTACCTGGCACAAACCCGGGAGATGGTGGAAGAAGGATACCGAATGATTTTTATTGAAGAAGATGGACAAGCGATTGCATTTTGCGGTTATCGAAATATGAATATGTTTTATTCCGGCAAAATCATTTACATAGATGATCTTGGCACCTTAACAGATCATCGTGGAAAAGGATGCGGAACAATGTTGCTGAATTTTATCCATCAGATAGCCAGGGAACAGGGATTGACTGCAGTGCATCTCGATAGCGGCCATCATCGGTACACGGCTCATAGATTATATTTAAACGAAGGCTACAATATTATTGCCCATCATTTTATCCATGAATTAAAATAAAAAATTTTGTGCCGGAATGGTATTCATCATAATCAAATTATTCAACACTGGAAGTATAGAAAATAAGTTGTACCGGTGCAAACATTTATTCAAAATAAAATAACTCAGTACAGAGTACTACGATAATGTACAGAAGAGTTCTTAACAGAATTGGAGTACACAAAAAATGAAGTGAAATTTTTTAAAGATGGTGTTCACAATGAGACGAAACTTTTACATTTTCGTGTAGGCCATTTATCCTAATCAATATATTAATTAATAAAAAAAGCTTTCCGATGGGAAAGCTTTTTTTATAATATTAAATTTAGAATTTCAAGGTCTTCGGTAGATATTTTGCAATCAAATCCTCATAATAAGGTTTAAGTACCTTCCAATCCGGAGGTGTGGGTGTTTTAGAATAAAGATCATAAGGATTAAACAGTTTCACCCATTTCAGCATTTCGCGATCATGATCATCGAGTAAATATTCAAATTCACCTTCGCGATGCCATGCGTAAAACGAATGATATCTCAACATATATAAACCTTCTTCAGGAATATAATCCTTCATCATGTGGTATACGTATTCATCATGTCCCCACGACATATTTACGTTACGCAAACCACATCCTTTTTTATATACCCCAAGTTCAGTGTTATATGATGGGTTATTATAGTCAGGATTATCTTTAAAATATTCAGGATATACCACTTTATCGGAATAACCGCATCCTACAGGGAATGTATCGCCAACTACAGCCCACTGCGGTTCGCCAAATAAACAAAGCGTCTTTCCCATATCGTGCATCAGTCCGGTTAATACCATCCAATCAGGATGACCATCAGCCCTTATGGTTTCTGAGGTTTGTAATAAATGCTGGAACTGGTCAAGGTCTGTATCAGGATCAGAGTCATCTACCAATTCATTTAAAAAATTAAATGCATCCCATACCGGCATTTCTTTTTTATTGAACTGCAGATAGTCGGCTCGCTTTTCCTGCACAAATTCATATGTTTGATAGGTATGATTAAGACGATAAAATTCCCTCACTGTATCCCTTACAGGATCAGCATAATTTCGGTATTCCTCTTTGGACTTCGCAGTCACATCCGGTTCAGGATATCTTTCCAGCACTGCTTCTTCCCATTCGTCGAGACTTTTTAACGGATTGATTTCCTGTTCTGTTAGCGATGAATTTGGAGGAACCGACATGACAAACGTTTTTAATGATGAATTACAGCGTTGATAAAGTTCCGGCTTTTTAAATGAAACCCGAAACATACTGATACCTTTTTTCGAAAATATACTGTCGTAATGTCAAATCAGATATATTGTGTTATCAACCACCCTTTTCTTCAATAACGATTGCAATGAAGCTGACTCTTCCTGACTACCTGATTATCATCGTTTATTTTGTATTTGTAATCGGTGTAGGCTTTTTGATTAAGAACAAGATTAAATCCAGCAAAGACTTTTTGGCCAGTTCCACAGGCACTCCGCTCTGGATTACCAGCCTCGCATTTATTTCGGCTAACCTTGGCGCACAGGAAGTGATTGGAATGGTGGCGTCCGGCGCAAAATATGGCATCATGACGGTGCATTTCTATTGGGTAGGTGCAATTTTCGCGATGCTGTTTCTTGGTGTTTTCATGATGCCTTTTTATTATGGCAGCAAAGCGCGCTCAGTACCGGAGTATCTGGCGATGCGGTTTGATGAAAAAACAAGATCTCTTAATGCCCTGACCTTTGCCGTGATGACGGTATTCTCTTCCGGCATATCACTTTACGCACTCGCAGGTTTATTAGAAATAGTTTTGCAATGGGACTTTGATGTATCTATCTGGGTGGCTGCCGGTATCGTAATGATCTATACATTTCTCGGCGGATTAACAAGTGCGGTTTATAATGAAGTGCTTCAATTTTTCCTGATTGTTCTGGGATTATCACCGCTTGTAATTGTTGCATTACAGGATGCCGGCGGCTGGGCACATATTCAATCGTCACTTGAACCACAGTTAACCCATGCCTGGAGATACATGGGTGATGCAGATGCAAATCCGATGGGCCTGCATTTTATGTCGCTCATTTTCGGACTTGGTTTCGTGATGTCATTTGGATACTGGTGTACAGATTTCCTGGTGGTACAACGGGCTATGATGGCGAAAAACATGAGAGACGCTCAGCTTACACCAATTGTTGCCGCTATTCCAAAAATGCTGATGCCATTGATCGTTGTATTGCCCGGAATAATTGCTATCAGTTTGATGAAAACGCCGGGTGGATATGATATTCCCCTGGATGATAAAGGGCAATTGAATTATACAATGACGTTACCTTCGATGATTGCTTACTACTATCCCAGTGGCTTGTTGGGCGTAGGCATTACTGCTTTGATGGCTTCGTTCATGAGTGGTATGGCAGGTAATGTAACAGCATTTAATACTGTATTCACTTATGATATTTACCAGCCTTATATCGTTAAGAATAAAAGTGACCAGCACTACCTGGTCGTTGGAAAAGCAGTTACTGTGGCTGGCATTTTAATTTCTATTGCCACTGCATATATCGCGAAAGGATTTAACAATATCAATGATTTTCTTCAGCTTGTTTTTGGTTTTGTTAACGGACCACTATTTGCCACATTTCTACTGGGCATGTTCTGGAAAAGAACAACAGGGCACGGCGCTTTCTGGGGATTGGTTGCGGGTACGGTTGGAGCAGCGTTAACTCACGGATTGACAATGGCTGAAGGAAAAGGCGGATGGATTACCACAATTTATGAAGTGAAAAGTGGCATGGGACAAGCGTTTATCGTTGCAGGTGTTTCATGGGTAGTCAATTTTTTTACCACCATTATTGTGAGTCTGCTTACGAAACCTAAAAAAGATGAAGAACTCAGAGGATTGGTATATTCATTAACCGAGAAACCTGTTTATCCGAAATCAAAATGGTATCTGCGGATAACACCTATAGCGTTATTTCTTTTACTCCTGACCATCATTCTTAACATCATTTTCTTCTAATATTCCGACATGCTTAATAAACTCAATCACCTCAGTTTTGTAATCGGATTGTTTTTTACCATTGTTGCTGTCATCCTATTGGGTAACTCGCTGCTCACGGAAACTGGTGGAAGAATGAATTTATACACCGCTATAGTGTTTGGCATTTTTGGCATACTAATGATGGTGCTGACAAAAACGAAAACACCCTCAGATAAGTAACGCATTCGAACCTGCCTTGAACTATTTCTCAGTTTTAAAAAAACCGGGAGCAATCATAGTAAATGGACCGGCCATAAAATTACCCATATAAGCCTTTCGCTGAAACTGTGTTATGGATTCGCTGTCTGGAAATATAGTGCATTCCTGCTTTGTTTCTTTAAAATCCTTTTTGACTTTTCCTCCAGGCATTTTATTCACTCTGAATAAATTGAAAAACTTTTGCAGAGGAGTTATATTGATATCTATAGCTTTCATAATTGTAGTATTTACCTGTTAAATAAAATTCCGCTCCACTTTTTCAACAGTTGAAATGATTTGATATTGAACGATTCCTTTCCTGAAACGGGCTGACTGATCAGAAATAGAGCAATACAAAAAATTACACCCGTGAAAGCCAATCCAGCTCCCACAAGTTGTGGAGCAGTGTAACCAAATCCAGCTGCAATAGGCAATCCGCCCAGGTATGCGCCTAATGCGTTCCCAGTGTTTGCACTTGCCTGAATGGTAGACGAAGCCAGCATTTCTGCCCCTTTTGCTGTATTGATCATCAGCATTTGCATCGGAGCAATTACCGCAAATGCTATTGCTCCTGTTATAAATGTCATAACAATGGCAGCAATTTTAAATGGAGCAACCCACTTTACTATGAGCAACGCCACCACCATTGTCAACAGCAGCATGGTGGTGGTTTTTAATGGCGAATATTTATCTGCCAGGCGTCCGCCGACAAAATTACCAACCGCCATTCCCAGTCCTGCCACAATCATAATTCCGGTAATAGAGGCTGGGTCAAATCCTGTTACTTCAATCATCATTGGTGCGATATAGCTGATCCATGCAAATAATCCTCCTGTTCCAATTGATGAAATACCGATGATAAGCCACACATCTGATCGGGTAAATATTTTAAGGCTCTCTTTTAATGCCACTTTAGGTGCGGCAGCAATTACAGGCATCCATCGTTGGATACTTAATATTGCAACACCGGCAATTAAAGCAATAACCGCAAAGGATAACCGCCAACCAAATTGTTGCGCCACCCATGTACCAAGTGGTACGCCTAATATGTTAGCCACTGTCAACCCTGCAAACATTAAAGAAATAGCTCTTGCTTCCCTGCCTGGGGTTGCAAGTTTGCTGGCTACCACGGCACCCATTCCAAAAAACGCACCGTGTGGTAATCCGGCACAAAACCTGGCGACCAGCAGAAGAGGGTATCCCGGCGCCAATGCAAATAATGCATTGAACAGAAGAAACATACCCATCAATATCATCAGCATTTTTTTTTGTGGAAAATGCCCCGCCAATCCTGCTGTTAATGGTGCCCCTACTACAACACCCAGTGCGTAAATTGAAATAAGGTGACCCGCGTCAGGGATACTGATATTTAATGAATTCGAAACATCGGGCAAAACACCCATCATCATAA
>JANPJC010000324.1:0-11866 GCA_031425315.1 Chitinophagales bacterium | reverse complement strand
ATCCATGGATTACAGCAGGACAACCTATGTTACAAAGCCTGGGCATTATTAAAAAAAGATTTCCCTGGTATTCCACCTATAAAATTTCATCTTCACAAAGCTATTCCAATGGGTGCCGGAATGGGTGGCGGTTCTTCAGATGCATCTTTCACACTGATGTTGCTGAACAAAAAATTCAGTCTGGGAATCAGTAAAGATCAGCTGATAGATTACGCATTGCAACTGGGAAGTGACTGCCCTTTTTTTATACATAACAAACCTGTGTTTGCAGAAGGTCGTGGAGAACAGATGCAGGAATTGAATCTATCGCTGAAAGCTTATCATATCGCAATCGTCTTCCCCCGCATACATATTTCAACGCCATGGGCATTCAAAAAGATTACGCCTGTTTTGCCTCCAATCATATTAAAAGAGATCATTACACAGCCTATTGATAGCTGGAGAGCATTGATGTGTAATGATTTTGAAGCGGCAGTTTTTGCAGCCTACCCTGAAATCGGTTTGATTAAGGAACATTTATATGCGTCCGGAGCAGTATATGCCTCTCTTTCAGGTAGCGGATCCACCGTTTTCGGCATTTTTGACCATCAACAATTTTCATTGCCGGCATTCCCGGAACATTATTTTACCCGCACTCTTCCATTAAACTGAAATGGTCACAATCAGCACTTTTGCCTTTGGCAATTATTAATTACCTTAGCAAAAATCGCAGCGCTATCGAATCTCTTCTTTCCATATCAAATATTCTTTCAGGTAACCTCGACCTGCTCAATCACTAACGGTATTCGTAACCACCGTTGCTTAGTATTATTTTCCATCAATTTTTAAATTTACTGTCATGTTAAGTACAATGCCGCAAAAGGCTTCTACAGGTTATTATATTGAACTGGAAGAAAAATATGGTGCACATAATTATCATCCGCTTCCGGTAGTGTTGTGCGAAGGAAAAGGTGTTTTTCTATATGATGTTGAAGGCAAAAGATATTTTGATTTCCTGAGCGGGTATTCAGCTGTCAACCAGGGCCACTGCCATCCCCGTATTGTTGATTCGCTGATTGATCAGGTTCGGAAACTTACTCTCACATCACGTGCATTTCATAGTGACCAACTTGGATTATACGAAAAATACATTACAAATTATTTCGGCTATGATAAGGTGTTACCTATGAATACCGGCGTGGAAGCTGTTGAAACAGCTATCAAATTAGCCAGAAGATGGGGATATAATGTGAAAGGCATTCCCGCCAACAGAGCCAGGATTATAGTTTGTGCAAATAATTTTCATGGGCGCACCAGTACTGTTATTTCGTTCAGTACTGACCCTTCTTCTTTCAGCAGGTTTGGCCCGTATATGCCGGGATTTGTCATAGTCCCTTACAATGATATAAACGCTTTACATGTGGCACTTCAGGATCCGGAAGTGGCGGGTTTCCTTGTGGAACCTATACAGGGCGAAGCTGGAGTAGTGGTACCAGACGATGGTTATCTGTCACTGGCAGCAACATACTGTAAAGAAAATAAAGTTCTTTTTATTGGAGATGAAATACAAACGGGTTTGGGAAGAACAGGAAAGCTTTTGTGCTGCGATCATGAAAATGTTCGGCCCGATATATTAATCCTTGGCAAAGCATTAAGCGGAGGAACTTTACCTGTTAGTGCGGTACTGGCGGATGATGAGATAATGTTAACGATTCAACCGGGTGAACACGGATCAACCTATGGCGGCAATCCTCTTGCATGCCGCGTTGCTATGGAGTCGCTCGCAGTATTTAAGGAAGAAAATATGATTGAAAACGCCGCAGTATTGGGTGAGTTATTCCGTACAGAGATAGACAAACTGCAGTCGCCATTTATATCACTCGTTCGTGGACGGGGGCTGCTGAATGCCATCGTTATCAATCATTCTGATCCGGAAGCAGGCTGGAAACTTTGTCTCGAATTGAAAGAAAACGGTCTGCTGGCGAAACCCACCCATGGCGATAAAATCAGGTTTGCTCCTCCATTGGTCATAACAGCTGAGCAAATTCATGAATGTGTGTCGATTATCAGTAAAAGTCTTAGTGTTCTGTAAAAAATGCAGTTGGTAGGCGAATTGCATCCAATCAGGCTTAATTTTTTGTAAATTCGCTCCCCAACTTGAATAATGATGATTGAAGAAAAATCGTTGAATTTCCTGGAAGAGATTATTGAAGAGGATTTGAAGTCCGGGAAATACACCAGCATCCATACCCGATTTCCACCTGAGCCCAATGGTTATCTCCATATCGGGCATGCCAAAAGCATATGCCTGAATTTCGGTTTGGCAGATAAATATGGCGGCAAAACTAATCTCCGCTTTGATGATACTAATCCTGTTACTGAAGATATTGAATATGTGGAGTCGATTAAAGCAGATCTTCACTGGCTGGGCTTCGACTGGGAAGGCGAACATTATGCCTCCGACTATTTCGCCCAGCTTTATGATTTTGCAACGGAACTAATAAAAAAGGGTTTGGCCTACGTAGACGAAAGCAGTCCGGATGAAATAGCCGTTAAAAAAGGTAGTCCAACTGTACCCGGAAAAGAAAGTCCTTTCCGCAACCGTTCTGTAGATGAAAACCTGTCGTTATTTGAAGCCATGAAAAATGGCGCATATAAAGATGGTGATCGGGTTTTGCGGGCAAAAATTGATATGTCGTCGCCAAATATGCATATGAGAGATCCCATCATGTACAGGATCAGGCATGCCGCCCATCACAGAACCGGTGATCAGTGGTGCATCTACCCTATGTATGATTTTGCTCATGGGCAGTCTGATTCGATAGAGGGCATCACCCACTCTATCTGCACACTCGAATTTGAAGTTCACCGTCCGTTATATAACTGGTACATTGAGCAGCTCGGCATTTTCCCATCAAAGCAATTTGAATTTGCCCGTTTAAACATGACCTATACGGTAATGAGTAAACGAAAACTACTGCAGCTTGTACAGGAAGGTTTTGTTGAAGGATGGGATGACCCCCGAATGCCCACGTTATCGGGTATGAGAAGACGGGGTTATCGGCCAGTTGCCATCAGAAATTTTTGCGATCGTATTGGTGTACAACGTCGGGAGAATATTATAGATGTGGGACTGCTTGAGTTTTGTGTGCGGGAAGATCTTAATCAGATTGCACTGCGCAGAATGGCAGTATTAGATCCAATCAAATTAATTATCACCAACTATCCCGAAGACAGAAAAGAAATTTTGCATGGAGAAAATAATCCTGAAGCGCCTGATCAGGGTGGATTCAGGGAAATTCCATTCGGAAGGGAGTTGTGGATAGAAGCAGAAGATTTCTTGGAGGTGTCACCCAAGAAATGGTTCAGGCTGGCTCCCGGGAATAAAGTGAGATTGAAAAACGCTTATATCGTTGAATGTACCGGCTTTAAAAAAGATGATAACGGAAAAGTAATTGAAGTTCACTGTACTTATATGGAAGGAACCAGGAGTGGGCAGGATAACAGTGGCCTGAGCGTAAAAGGAACCATTCATTGGATAGCGGTTGAAAGTGCTGTACCAGCTGAGGTGAGATTGTACGATCGTTTATTTAAAGTTGAAAACCCTTCAGCTGAAGAAGGAGATTTTAAGGAATATTTGAATGCTGATTCATTGCAGATTCTACACGATGCGTGGGTTGAACCTTCCCTGAGTACTGCTGCTATTGGCGAGCATTATCAGTTTATTCGCAAAGGTTATTTTACCGTCGATGAAAAATCATCACCTGATGGTAAATTGACTTTTAATCGTACTGTGACACTGAAAGATGCCTGGGCAAAAGAAGTGAAGAAAAAATAATTTCACCATTATTTATGACAGTAACCTGGTAGTTTTTTGCCGGGGGGTATTTTTAATCAATATTTTTTTCAAGGGTTCTCCCTTGTAGAAGCAGGAGGCTGAACGGTATCAATACTTTTTACAATACCTTTTGGCAACATAGATACAGCCAACAACGCAATAGTGCATATAAGCATCAGAAACAATCCTATTTTTCTTTCGGGACAATAACCATCATAGCAGGATCCGAAACGAATAAAAGCTGTTACTGCATATGCTACATTAATGGCACTTAAAAATAACGCCACCCGTTTCAACCAAACAATATTAACAAAAGCAATCAGTGTGGTAAGTCCTCCAGCTATAAGCAAAAATTTTCCTGGTTTTCCGTAGATATTCTTTTCAGAAAAAAAGCCGGTGAAACTTTTGCCCAGGTCTTCGTGAAAAGTCCATGGCATAAAACAAGCCATTACCAGCAAGCCAAAAGCGACCAATGCAAACCACGGTGAATATTTTCCAGTTTTCATTTCATTAAAAAAGCGAAGGGTTTGTCCTTCGCTTTTGGAGGTGCTGAGCAGATTCGAACTGCTGTGGAAGGTTTTGCAGACCTCTGCCTAGCCGCTCGGCCACAGCACCCTGTTCGTTTTTGACCTGCAGTTACATTGAATGTAAGCAACAGAAAAAAGCTGCGCAAAAATAGTACTTTTAGCCTTAAATAAGCAAAACCATTTGCCGGGAAAAATATGAATAAGCCAAAAAGAATTGGAGATTCGGAGCTCATCATTAATAACAGAGGGGCAATTTATCATTTAAATGTGCGCCCGGAAGAACTCGCAAATACTGTAATCACTGTTGGCGACCCTCACCGTGTTAAACTTGTAAGCAGGCATTTTGACAGTATTGAAGTATCGCATCAACATCGGGAATTTATTACCCATACCGGTTACTGCGGAAAAAAAAGGATATCGGTGGTTTCCACCGGAATCGGCCCCGACAATATCGATATAGTATTGAATGAACTCGACGCACTGGTAAATATTGATTTCGATCAAAAAATTCCTCTTCAGCAGCTACGTTCATTAAACATTATCCGAATTGGCACTTCCGGATCGTTACAACCTGACATCCCCGTTGATAGCTTCGTAGCCAGTACCCATGGAATTGGCCTGGATAACCTGATGCACTTTTACAAGGAAGATCATGATGAATATGAAATTGCAATTCTTAAATCGTTTGTCCGGCATACCCAGCTGGATAATCATTTATCTTACCCTTACATGTATGCCGGCGATACAGGATTAATTAATTCGCTTGCTGCCAGGCATTATAAAGGTATCACAGTAACCTGTCCGGGATTTTATGGACCACAGGGCAGGGTGTTAAGATTAGGTCTGGCTCAGCCGGGACTTGTGGACTTGATGACGACCTTCAACTATCAAGATATCAGGGTAACCAATTTTGAAATGGAAACAGCAGCTATATATGGACTGGGAAAAGCCATGGGGCACCGATGTCTTTCTTTAAGTTGCATAGTAGCTAACCGGGTGAACAAAACCTTCTCATCACATTCCGACAAAAGCATGGATAATTTGATTACCAATACTTTAACGGCAATTACTGACAGTGAAATTTGAAATACAATTTAACGATGTGCTGGAACTTCAACGAAATTTTAAGGTATTCAAAGCAACTTCCTGCAACATGATTTGTCTTAATGGCGTGTGTTGTCCTAATTTCGCACGCACATACATCAAACCGCCTGAAGGGCGTTTAAGGAATGACAATCGATTATTATGACCATCTTTTTTCATAAATACCAGGGAACTGGTAATGACTTCATTATCATTGATAACAGGGAAAGTACAAACGGCCACTTATCAACTAAAGAAATTAAACATCTTTGTGACAGGCGATTCGGCATTGGTGCAGATGGATTAATGTTATTGGGCAAAGCCACGGGTTACGACTTCAGCATGAAGTACTATAATGCTGACGGAAAAGAAGGAAGCATGTGCGGAAATGGCGGAAGGTGCATGGTGAAATTTGCCTACGATCTTGGCATTCATAAAAGTTCCTATCAATTTCTCGCCGTGGATGGCATCCATGAAGGTGAAATAGACCTCAATGGTGTCGTTCGCCTGAAGATGAAAGACGTTGACAAAGTGCAGGCTAATTCAGATCATTTTGTACTGGACACCGGGTCTCCGCACTTTGTAAAATTCATTGCAGACGCCAATAATTTTAATGTGGTAAAGGAAGGCCAGGCCATTCGCAACAGTAAGAAATTTCTTACCGATGGAATCAATGTCAATTTTGTTGAAAACATAGACGACCATACTATTTTTGTACGCACATATGAACGCGGGGTAGAAGATGAAACTTACAGCTGCGGAACCGGCGTTACTGCCAGTGCACTGATGGCGGCACATAATGACACAGGATTTAACCAGGTGGATGTACAAACCATTGGCGGAAAATTAAGTGTGGAATTCGACAGAATGGATGAACACAAGTATGCCAATATCTGGCTTAGCGGTCCTGCTGAATTTGTTTTCAAAGGAGAAACTGCATTGAAAGATTAAGTTTCTTTAATATGCTGTTCGCGTATGGAGTATTACCTTCGCGCCGTCTTTAGCAATCCTTTTACCGGTTCATTATTGGGGACCCCGAATTAATACTAACCCATGATCCAGCTATTTCACAATATCAATGGTGTTACCACTGCGGTGGATAAACCGGAAAATGGCACATGGGTGAACATTCTTCCACCTTTCAAGCAGGAAGAGTTTACAGAAGTGTCAGAGAAACTGGACATTCCGGTAGAATTTTTACAGGATTCACTTGATATCGATGAACGGCCAAGGTTCGAGCTGGCCGATAATGTAAAACTGGTGGTCATCAAAACGCCAACAGAAAATAATTCTTTCAACGATAGTGATGCTTTTTATATCACCATCCCCATCTGCATTATTCTCACACATAATCAGATTGTAACAGTTAACTCATTTGAGAACGGAGCAATCAAAAAATTTCTGTATACTTTTCAAAAGCGCCATCCTGATAAAAGGAATATGATGGTGTTGAAGATCTTTGAGAAGATCACGCAGACCTTCATGGAGTATTTGAAAGAAATCAATCATCGCAGGAATTTACTGGAGCAGAAATTATATGAGTCCAGCCGGAATGAGGAATTGTTCGAGTTGATGCGCATTCAGAAAAGCCTGGTGTATTTCGTTACAGCTTTGCGCAGCAATGAGCTGGTACTATTAAAAATGGAGCGCACCAATTTTTTAGGACTTAACGACGAGGAAAGAGAATTTCTTAACGATCAGATCATTGATATGTCGCAGGCACTTGAGATGGCGAATATTTATACGACTATACTCAGCAGTACGCTTGATGCGTTTGCCAGCATCATTGCTAATAATCAAAACTTTGTATTAAAACGCCTGGCCGGAATCACCATAATTCTTCAGTTTCCGGTATTGGTGGCCAGTATTTATGGCATGAATGTACCTATCCCCTTTCAGGATAAACCGCATGCATTTTATATTCCTATCGCGCTTGCTTTGGGTATCTCTTCACTAATGGCATTCTTCTTTGTGAAGAAAAAATGGTTCTAAACAGAATGGAAACCGTACTATTTTAATTCAACTTTAATTTAAAATAAGTTCTATACTATGTTTAATTTGAGGGTATACGGTCTATTGATTAATGAACAGCAGCAGGTGCTCGTCAGTGATGAGTTTATCAGGGGAAACTACTATACCAAATTTCCCGGCGGCGGATTGGAGTTTGGAGAAGGCACACGTGATTGTTTGACAAGAGAATTTAAAGAAGAGCTCGACCTCGACGTAACTGTAGGTAAACATCTTTATACCACAGACTTTTTTCAGATGTCGGCTTTCGCTCCTGCTCAACAAATCATCGCCATTTATTATCTCGTACATCCCAATGAAGAGATAAAAGCACCGATGCGCTCCAGTCCATTTGCCTTTGATGAACAGCAGTTACTGGTTTATGAAGAAACAGGAGAAACTGAAACGTTCAGATTGGTTGACTGGGACAGTTTTTCATCGGCGGCCCTAACGTTGCCGATCGATAAAATTGTGGCGGATATGGTTAAAGACAGTTTTACGTTTTAAGTTGTACGTTTTACGTGAACAGCGTCTATTAAGGTGAATGTGTGAATGGGTCAATGAGTGAATTTTGGGAAAGGGCTCACTGAATAATTCTGACGATACGGCTTTTCCTATCGCCGTTTTGAACACAGCGGAACTGCAAATAAATAGTTGGGTAATGGCTGTTACATCCCACTTCCCCTCCCGCTCTCGCTTGCGGCGAGATCAAAATTCAATTCTTGGGGGTTGTTACAATTCACGTTTCACGCATGCAACGGCTGTTCATTTACCTATTGACATATTCACCCATTCACCGTCCGAAAGGGCTGTTACTTCTCACTTCATATTTCGCACTTTCTTTTCATCTCCGGCTGTTAGTCCGCGTAAAAAATATCCAGAAAAAAATCAATATCCCTTCATTGCATTCCTCTTCATTTCCGCGGCCTGTTCTCTGCCAAGGTATCGCTCGGCTGCACTGTGAATGATGTATACCAGCGGTGTAAATGCCAGTGCGATAACAAACTTATAAGCATACGCTGTAAATGCCCAGGCCATCGTTTGCCCGATTGGATATCCTCTGAATAATGTAAACGCAACAAACGTAACCACTATACTATCAATAAACTGTGATACAACCGTACTCATAGTTGCCCTCGCCCATATTGCTTTTTCCCCGGTAAACCTTTTGATCCGGCGAAATACAAAAGCATCAATCAACTGACCGAGAATAAACGCTGTGAGCGATCCAACAATAATATTCATCCCCTGTCCAAGGATAGCACTGTAGGCCGCCTGCATATCGGGTACTCCTTCTTTGGAATAAGAACCCAACCAGAAACCGGTATCAGGAGAAGCTTTAATCGCAAAATAAAATATCACAAATGCAAAACTGATCAGAGCCGTTGTAAGTAACGTTAAAAACCGAACCCCTTTCACACCATAATATTCATTTACAATGTCGGTCATCACGAAAATGATCGGCCACGGCAACACGCCTACTGAAAGGTTGAATGACAGATTTTCGGTACCCAATAATGAAAAATTTGCTTTTTGTATACCTAAGGTATCTTCAAGTGAAAAGATTTTTACTCCAATAATTTCTGCAATGATGGTGTTGGCGATAAAAAATCCCGCCAGAACCAGATAGAGTCTTGTTGGTTTATCTTTCAGAATTGCATGTATCATTTCTTACTAACGACATTTAAGATGATTCGCTAAAAATAACATTATTCATTTCTAAAATATACTTCCTGAACCGGTTTCTTGTAATCTCAAGCTTGAGAAGATGACTTCTCATAACTGAGGAGATCAAGAAAATAACCCTTAATTTGCCCCCTCTTAAAAGTTAACCCGGCATGAAGAATATTCGCCTAAAACAGCTGATTCCACATATTGTTGCAGTTTTTTCATTTGTGATCGTGGCATTGATTTTCTGTAAACCTGCACTTGATGGTAAAGTGCTGCAACAGAGTGATGTAATGAGCTGGAAAGGGATGAGTAAAGACATCCAGGATTACCGCGACGCTCATGATGGCCTTGCGCCGCTATGGACGAACAGTATGTTTTCAGGGATGCCGGGCTTTCAGATTGCGACCAACAATAATAACTACGCCGCTTATTGGGCGAATGAAGCTTTTTCCCTTTTTATTCCTAAACCGTTCAGATTTTTTATCCTCGCCTGCCTGGGTTTTTATTTTATGGGCATCGTACTGCGGGTAAATCCATGGATTTCAGCATTAGGCGCTATCGGTTATGCCTATGCATCTTACAGCCCGATTCTTGTAGTAACAGGTCATGATACCAAGATGCTTTCAATGGCTTATATGCCCGCCCTGCTGGGAGCACTCTTTATGATATTTGATAAAAAATACTGGCTGGGCGCCGCTTTCACTGCCCTGTTCAGTTCCATACTTATTTACCATAATCACTACCAGATAGTATATTATTTTTTACTGTTGGCGGTGTTTCTGGCCGTTGGCAATTTCATTTACTATCTCCGCAAAAAAGAACTGAAGCATTTTTTTACAGCAGTAGCATTTGCTGCAGTGGCAGGAGGCGTTGGTGTACTCACCAATGCAGTAATGCTGTTCACAACCTATGATTATTCAAAGGCGACCATTCGCGGTGGTCAGGCTTCTATATCAGTAGCCGACAGTGTGAATACATCAGTGAAAAGAGGTGGACTTGATACCGGCTATGCTTTTCTATATGGCAGTATGGGTGTGGCAGAAAGTTTTTCTTTGGTGGTGCCGAATGTATATGGAGGTACGCCTGATCCTCTAGGAGAAGAATCGAAACTAGTGGAAAAAATGCAGGAGAAAGGATTGCCACAGGATTTTATGAACCAGCTGTATAGTGCGTTCAGAGCTTATTGGGGCGATCAACCCGGCCATTCCGGATCGGTATATTTAGGCGCTATTCTGGGCTTTCTTTTTGTTTTTGGTATGGTGTTTTTGAAAACACATCACAGGTGGTGGATATTAGGAATAACAGTTTTGGCGCTATTGATGTCATGGGGTAAAAATTTAGCGGGGTTCAATACTTTTCTGTTTGAAAACCTGCCGATGTATAATAAGTTCAGGGCGCCCGCAATTATTTTAGTGATCCCTCAGCTTACTTTTCCGCTGGTAGCGATAATGGTATTGCAGCGCGTAATAGCGGGAGATTACAACAGAGACGAAGCGTGGAAAAAATTGCGATTGGCTGGAATAATCATGGCAGGCATTTTCCTGCTCGTTGGATTTTTGTATGTGAGTCTTGATTTCAAAGCAGGCTATGAAAGAGGTATTCAGCAGCAATTAAGTCAGATCAACAAAAATGACCCTTCACTGGGAAAAGATATTATGTCGGCAGTGGTGGAAGACCGCAAGAGTCTTTTCTCTAAAGACCTTCTACGTTCGTTATTTTTTGTTGCCGCTACATTTGGGTTATTGTTTCTTTTCTTAAAAAATAAGTTGAAGGCAGTACCGCTGATGGTTTCCTTATTACTACTTGTAAGTATTGATACGATTGGCGTTGCTAGCAGATTTTTAAACACTGAAGCGTTTATCGAACCGGAAGATTATGATGGGGCGTTCACCCCTACCGCTGCTGACCTTCAAATAAAACAGGATCCTGATCCTTATTACAGAGTTCTAAATCTTACAAAAGATTTTGCAAACGATGCCATCACATCATACCATCACAAATCAATTGGAGGATACCATGCCGCCAAACTCAGTATCTACCAGGATTTGCTGGAAAATCAACTGAGCCGGCAACCGCTGAATGAAAAAGTGCTCGACATGCTGAATACGAAATATGTTATTTCGGGGGGTAGCCAGGGCCAGCCTGCAGCGATGAGGAATCCAAACGCCTTAGGTAATGCATGGGCTGTGCGTGAACTCCGTTTTGTTCCAACTCCCAGAGAAGAAATGTTAGCGCTGAATAATTTTGAACCTTCTACAACCGCAATCGTACAGGAGTCATTCAAAAAAGACATCCCATTTCAGCCTGAATTTGATTCAACAGCAACAGTGAAGCTGGTGAAAAACGAAAATGATGTTATTGAATATTCATTTAATTCAACTACCAATCAGTTTGTTGTATTCAGTGAAGTGTATTACGACAGAGGATGGAAAGCGATCATTGATGGCAAAGAAACGCCGATAGTGAAAGTGAATTATGTGTTGCGGGGATTAGCGGTGCCTGGCGGGAAACATACGATTGTATTCCGTTTCGAACCTCCGTCGTATATATTGGGTAGCCGGATTACAACCTTTACACAAATATTCCTGCTTATTTTATTTATAGCCGGTGTCTTTTTTGAATTCAGAAGAAAGGATGTAAAGGCTTAAACATATTAAATGGCCAGGTTGCTCAGTGTGGTGTGGTATAAAGTTTTGCCTGCACAATTTGGCGGACAAAAAGGGATTGCATCATTCAATCAGCACCTGGGGATGCATCATAC
>JANPJC010000323.1:0-29560 GCA_031425315.1 Chitinophagales bacterium | reverse complement strand
TGGACAAAACAAATAGCCTCACATTTTGGCGGCACAAGAAATGGAATGGTTGTTCATTGGCCAAATGCCATCAAAGCAAAAGGTGAGATAAGGTCTCAGTTTACCCATGCAACTGATATTGCACCAACAGTGATGGAAGCTGCTGGTTTGCCTTTTCCAAAATCGGTTAACGGAACGGAACAAACACCGTTCAGTGGAGTTTCATTTATGTTTTCATTTGATGACGCCAAAGCCGCCGACCGGCATACCACTCAATATTTTGAAATGTTTGGTAACAGGGGAATTTATGACAATGGCTGGGTGGCCAGTACACGGCACTCTATTCCATGGCTAATGGGCACTAATCCTCCATTAAAGGATGATGTTTGGGAATTGTATAATGTTGACGAAGATTTTAGCCAGGCTAATAACCTTGCAGCAAAAAATCCCGAAAAATTAAAAGCGCTCCAGGAAATATTTAATAAAGAAGCGGCAAAAAATCATGTATTTCCCATTGACGACAGAAGGTCGGAACGATTTAATGCTGCGATTGCCGGCAGACCAGATCTGATGGGTCCCCGTACTTCTTTAACTGTGTATGAAGGCATGACCGGCATTTCTGAAAATGCATTTATCAATGTCAAAAGCCGCAATTATACCATTACAGCAGAGGTGGATTTGAAAAATGCAAATACCAATGGAGTTATCATTTCGCAGGCGGGCCGTTTTGGCGGTTGGGTTTTATATATGAAAGGCGGTAAACCCCATCATGAATATAATTTCTTCGGCCTTGAATGGACAAATATCGGATCACCAAAAGCTTTGACTGCGGGTAAGCATACTATAAAGTATGAATACATTGCAGATTCTCCAAAACCAGGGGCTGGTGGTAAATGCTTCTTATACGTCGATAATGCAAAAGTAGCAGAGGGAGTCATACCTAAGACACAACCATTTGCTTTTTCGGCAGATGAAGGCGTAGATGTTGGTACAGACAACGAGACTAATGTATCACGCGATTATAAAGAAGGTGAAAACAAGTTTACCGGGAAGATCCGTAAAATTATTATAGATACTAAGCCATAGCATTCTGAAGATGTATGAAACAGGGAAATAGGTAATCATCTAAACTGGTGACTTTAATTATAACTAAATCAAAAAGTATGAAATTATTTTTCTTTTTAAAAGCTACTACGCTGTTTTTATCAGCTGTATTTATTTTGGGGGCGTTTCAATCTGTTTTTGCTCAGGCACCACCTGCATTGCCCGACACTTCAAAAATGACGTACAATCAAATTTCAAGTGGGTTAAAGTTGTATGTATTCCCTGCAAAAAATCAAACTAAGGATCAGCAGAAAAAGGATGAATTTGAGTGTTACAAATGGGCAATGGAACAATCAGGTATTGATCCGCTGAACCTTCCTAAAGTACAAACTGCGGCTCCTCAAACGGGTCCAACAGGAGGCGGAGTAGTAGGCGCCGCTAAAGGTGCCGCTGCGGGTGTGGCAATTGGTGCCATAGCCGGCGATGCAGGCAAAGGAGCCGCCATTGGAGCAGTAGCAGGTGGATTGGCAGGCAGGCGACAGGGTAAAATGGCTCAGGCTGGTGCAAATCAAAAAGCAACCAGTGATGCAGCAGCCCAGGAAAAAGCAACAAAGGAAAGTTTTACTAAAGGATTTTCTGCATGTCTTGAAGGAAAAGGATATACTATTAAATAATCGCCGCTGGTGCTATGTACAAATATTACCCGGGCAACAATAAAAACAAGATCACAATCAAAACATATAATAATTTATGAAACATATAATCTATTTACTGATGACAAGCATCAGTCTTGTATCATGCGGATCTTCAAATGATACATCAAACAGCGAGAGTCTGGCTATTGCTAAAAAATATATGGATGCTGTGGAAACCGGTAATGTTGCAGCAATGGATTCCTTACTCGCCGATAACTATATGGGATTCGGACCTTCTGTTGCAGACTCTACAAATAAACAGGATGCAATCATCAACTGGAAATATAATGTTGAAGAATTGTATGAGTCGATTAAATACACCCGTTATCAGAATATAGCGGTTACAGTAAAGGAAGGAGAGCAGGCTGATCCGGGTAACTGGGTTTCGAACTGGGCCTACCTCACAATCAAATATAAGGATGGCAGAGGACCGGTGAACGTTTGGGTGAATGCTGCTTACAAAATCGAAAATGGAAAAATTGCACGCAGCAGAACCTTCTACAACGAAGCGGATGTGCTAAGGCAGTTAGGTTATACAATCGAACCCGCTGAATAAGAAAACAGTTCCATTTCGCCGACAATACAGTTGACTTAATATCGTGCTTAAAGCATTAAGCTGGCCTTTTCATTTACAGAAATGAAAATATAAATAGTCAATATAATCAGTATTCATTTAAAACAGTTGACATGTTTCCCTGCAAAACTATTTTACGATATCGTGTGGCATTAATGGTGGCTATTTGCTTACACTTTATTAGTACAGGTGCACTTGCACAGGTATACTCGAATAAAGAAGTTGGTAAAAAAAATACTGAATTGATAGACAGTCTTAAAAAGACTGAATATCCATACAGCTTGCCTATCTGGGGTAAAAAAGTAACAAAACTTGGATACGACCTGCCCTATTCTGCGGGAATTGGTGTTAATTATTTTTGGCAGAAGTCGGACCTCGTGATCGAAAATTTAAACGTCGGTTTTAATAATGGTCCTCAGTATAATCTGGATGAAGTTATCCGCTTTAACCAGGCCGTATCCGAAGCAAATGTTGTTAATGTAAGACCTGATATATGGATACTCCCTTTCCTGAATGTGTATGGAATTATTGCAACTTCCAAACCAAGTACTACTGTTGGTTTTGGGGTATGGATACCTGATAGTAGCAATAACTGGAAGGAAATTACAAACTATTCCACCAAAGCCAGCTTTAGCGCCAATTCGCTTGGTTTTGGACTTACACCTACCATTGGTGTGGCTGGCGGTTGGCTGGCACTGGATATGAATTTAACGTGGACTGATGTTAGCGCATTGGACAAGCCTGTTTTTTCTTTTGTGTTTGGCCCTCGTCTCGGCAAATCTTTTAAATTGAAAGCACCTCAGCGAAACATCGCATTGTGGGTAGGCGCATTCAGGGTAAAATACGGTAGCTCTACCAATGGGTCGATAAATATCAGCGATGTTATTGGAGATAGAGGAAATGCAGGAGCTAAGGTTGATGCAGGATTACAAAAAGTAGCCGAAGCACAAATTGAAATAGACAACTGGTGGAATAATCTGTCGGGAACAGAGCAAAACAATCCAATAAATAAAGCAAAATACGAAACGGCAAACAGGGCACTAACGGTAGCGGGCAATGTTTTAACTGCTGCGGATGGTGCAATCAACACTGCCGGTACATCTACAGTTCAGTATTCACTGGATAAAAGAGTGAAGAATATGTGGAATTTCGTTGTTGGAGGACAATTTCAGCTGAATAAACATTGGATGGTGAGAGCAGAGTATGGTTTCCTTGGTAGTCGCCAGCAATTTTTAACCGGATTGCAATACCGTTTTGGTTTATAAATTTTATCATAGATGATGAAGAAATTCGTATTTACAACAGGCTTACTACTTTGCGCTTATGCGTTACATGCCCAAATATTAATTTCGCTCATCTTTGGCGACAAATTGAATTCTGATAAACTTGAATTTGGATTGGATGGTGGGCTCAACTGGTCATCTATCCAGGGACTACCGAATTCGAAAAGCCTCACAGGCTTTCACCTGGGATTTTATTTCGATATCAAACTTAAAAATCCTCAATGGATGATCAATACCGGCGTGATCGTAAAATCTCCGATGGGTGCCGGAGATTTGCCAGTCTATTCTCTCAGTGACGCGTCTCTTGACAGTGCATTTTCAGGTGGATCAGTAAAAAGAAAGTTGAGATACTTTAATGTACCTGTAATGATGAAGTATAAATTCAAAAACAATATTTATGTAAAGGGAGGAATACAACTCGGATTACGGTCAAAAGCCTTTGATGAATTCACCAACAAAGTTATTGACGATAAAGATCTTGAATACAATCTCAAAATAAAAGATCAGTTTCATCCGCTGGATGCAGGCCTCGTTGGGGGAATAGGGTACCGCCTTATGGGAGGAAACGGAATGAACATAGGGATACAATACTATTTTGGTTTGATTGATGTATTTATAGATGATTTGTCGCCCAATCAGTATAACAGAGCCTTTTATGTGGCCGTTGGTATACCTATAGGAAAAACACCCAAAAAAACTGATTGAGTGGGCATTCGAATTATAAACAATCCGGAATGCTGCCCGGAAACAAGCCAGAGAAAAGGAACGGCTTATGTACACAAGATAAAAATATGCAGAAAATTGTTATTGAATATTTGTTAGCCCTACCCAAGCAACGGGAACTCAGTCTGAATTTCCAGTTTGATAATAAATCTGAAGCGTATAACTCCGGGCTTTACCGCATAGGAATCAGCAATCTAATTCGTTAAAAACAGAATATGAACAAATATCTCACACTCGTTAACAAACACACTATTTTTGTTTTACTTGCTGCTCTCCTATCCTCATTTATCTCACTTCGTTTCCATATTTCATTATACATCGATTTCCTGATTTTCAGTCTGATTATTGCGTTCCCACTTACACTTACCATCCGAGAAGCTTTCAAAAGAAGAGAGCGTGCAATACAGTACCTATGCCTGTTCAAATCTTCTTTGCAATCTGTCTTTTATTGTTTTCAAAACAGCAAACTTGAACAGGAAAAAATCATCCAGGTTCAAAAAATCATCGGTAATACTTCTGAATTGCTTTTTCAATATCTGCAAAACAGGTCCTCGGATGCAGTTGAAGTACAAAAAGCTGCGGAGCCTGTTTTACGATTTATAGAAACGAACAGGGAAAGTTTGAAAAGTTCCTTTACAGTGAAAATTTCCCTGTTTCTGTTTAGAGTGAATGAAAGTATTGAATTCCTGTTGGCAACAAAACGGCATCATACCCCATGGGGTGTACGTGTTATTGTACTCATTGCCATTTATGCATTTGCAATTTTGTATCCTGCATCAATGCTTAATGAAAAAGGGTTTGAACTCAGTTTACTGTATATTTTTTCTATGTGTGGTTTGAAAGTCATCATTTTAATTTCTTTGTATAATGTACAAAGTCTGCTCGAAGATCCATTTATTCAAAAAAGTCCCGACAGGATAAGACTGGATGATTTTCAATTTGCAGTATCCGAAAAGAGTGAGTTTAATCTTACAAAATAAAACCTGGAGGGTTTGAGTAGAAAATTTTAATGATGAAGAATATAACAGGAGTTCTTTTGATTAGTAAATGCATTACATTAATACCATAATAATTATGATAGCTTATCCAATCAAACCCATAAACCGGATAATAAGATGGTTTGAAACAGATAACTTCCGTTGTATTTATCTATTATCAAACTCACTATAACCTATTTGTATTACCGATGAATGCAAAACTGATTTTGGTGATGCTGTTTTGTTCAGGGCTTGCTTTAACTGGTATCTGCCAGACTACCTTCGATTCCCTGAAACGAAACAGTAATCTTGACAGCAGTTACCAGCCTTCGCAAAAACCTACATTTGTAACCGAATTTGCCGAACTCAAAATTTCCGGCTTTGTACAACCTGTGCTATACTATGACAATAACAATGTTTTAAATAATGATCTTTTCGTAACATCCGAAATTCCCACTCAAAAGCAAACGGACATAAAGTTTCAACGGTTCCATATGTCGGCCAATCAAAGCAGGCTGGGTTTTAGTTTTAAATTTCCAAAAGCGGGTAAAAGAACCACTGCATTCATTGAGGGAGACTTTCTATCAAGTTCAAGAGGAGCAAATACTTTCTTTCGTTTAAGGCATGCCTATTTAACATTTGGTAATTTTCTGATTGGTCAAAGCTGGACAAATTTTGGTGATGTAAATGCCTCCCCTAATACACTTGATCTGGAAGGTCCTAATTCAATGCCCGCATCCAGGGTGGCACAGATAAGTTGGCACAAACAGATCAGAAAAAATTGGAACTTTCTGATCGCGCTGGAAGAACCAAAGGCCGATTATACTCCACTGGACAGTGCCAATCTCGTTAAGGCTGCGTTTCCGGAAATGGTGCTAAAACCGAAATACACTTTCAGAAATGGACACTGGTCAAATTCCTTAATCTATAAGCCGATTGTTTATACTGATAAAGAATATTCGTTCAAGAAAAAGTTAGGTGCATGGGGATTTACAAGTTCACTTTCTATTAGCCTTGACGACCGGTTTAAACCCAGTCCTATTGGTTTAAAAAAGCGAACCTTCAGTGTATTTGGAATTATTGGAAGTGGGACACAAGGTTCGGTAAATGATTTTGGCGGGTTAGGGTATGAGGCATTTCCAATAGACAATGCCACGTTGGAGACGCTGCTCTATTACGGCGGTTATCTTTCTTACGCATTTGTATTCAGGAGGTGGTCATCCACCTATGTTTATAGCTATCTCTACCAGGAGAAACCGGACTCAATCGATCAGATTTTTAAACAGAGCCACTATATATCTGCCAATGGCATTTTAGCAATCAATAAATATTTCACCGTGGGTACTGAACTGCTTTACGGTATCAAGAGTAATCATGATAATTCAACCGGTTCTGCATTCAGGGTGCTATGTATTATGCGCCTTTTGTTTTAATGCTACACCCCATAAGCAAGTTGATGATAGAGACGGCCTGAGTGTTTGAAATAAACCAAAGATTGGCTGTTTTCTAAAACGAAATCGCAGATCTTTTTTGCCCTGGCGCTTTTTGTTACACAGATAAACATCCGGGGTATTAATACGTGAGATTCACGGAGATAACCTAAAATTTGAAACAAACCAGGTTCTGCTGTTTCCTACTGTTTACTTTCTCCTAATTCTCTTGTCTTCCAACTCTCCATTGCTGCTTACTGCTACTATATAATTAGAAATTTTGCCATTAAAAATCAATGTGTTAAAAACTTTATTTATTGCTACTGAAATTATTGACAATTCGTTGATCTATTGATTCACTGCTCAACGATTCATTACACAAATAAAATCGAATTCGGTGGTGCCTTTTCCTCCGCTCATCTCAAAGCCTCCGCTAACCTCTGTGGCCTGTATTAAAAAAACTAAAATCTCATAGTAGTAATTTTTCCTGGCCACGGAGTTGACCGGAGGATTTGAGGTTAACGGAGAGAACAGCCAACAAATTTTTAAATCGTATAGTCTGTTCTCTGCTGTCTACAGTCTTGTATTGGCTGCTCACTACTTACTGCTCCTGCTCACTTGTATTAGCTGTTTAACCCGCAACCAGCAACCCGAACCGGCTGCTCCTTCGCCTATTCCCTATTCACTGCTATCAAAATTTCCTTCAGATCCTTCTCTAATTCTAACCAGTATTTAAGTTTCGTGTCTATCAATGCCTGCACGTCGGGGCGATCTTTATAAAATTCTTTTACTGCATTTTTAAATTTCTTATCTACTATATTCCGTAAAAACAGAAAGCTGCCGTCTGCTTTTTCAAAAGTATAGAAGGTTTTCTGCGAACCAAATGATGCCCCGCTTCCGGATGTATATATGCCATATTTATATAAACTGGACTGCTTTCCCATAAACACTGGATACAGGAATTTGTAAGAACCATCCTTTATTGGTTTTGACACGAATAAATACCTGCCAGACTTTAATTGTAAACCATACCCGTTAATATCAGCAGGTTTGAATTTTTTTGATCCATTTACACTGTCAACGATAACCACTTCATCAATAAAATCATTCGTTATCTGTCCGAAAACTCCCTTTTTTATCTTGATCAGGGAGACAACAGTGTCATTCTCTTTGGTGATATAATATCCGGGCGCAGAAGATTGTGAACTGGCAACTGATATAAAACAAATTAAAATGACAATCAAAAAAGATGGTTTCATGAATCGAAGATATTAACTTGAATTTTGTTTTGCAACCCGCAGTAGGTTATGATTTTGCTGATAGCTGTAGTTGAAGGCGGGTGATAGATATCGCACTAAAATTGTTGACACCAAACAAGCTTTTAAAAAATATTTTCGCAGCTTCCATATCCTTTATCACCCACGCAAATTGAATCCATTCTAATTTAAAAGAGGTTTTAGTCATTGTAATAGCTATGGAGTTTTGTTAATTTTTGTGATCTTAAAATATCATTAGTTTAGATACATGAAAATATTTAGAAGCTTATCTTTTCACCCAATCCTGCATAAATGAAATCTGACTGATATAGATCACGCAAAATTTTAAAAGCAAGATGCCCGGTGCAATGCCCTGGGGCAACCTTTGCAACTTTCAATTGGTCCTTAATTAAACTGCAGACCCTGTTTATTTCAATACGGTCAAAGGGTAACAGATGAAACCCTCCAATAAGAAGGCCCACGCTTTTGTCGGTTTTTAAAATCGTTTCCTGGATAATATTCTCCACCCCGCTATGTGAACAACCTACAAATAATACTTCACCGTTTTTAGTGGCCAGCGATAATGACAGCTCGGGTAGGTTATCCAACTTTACAGCTTCAGTGGTGTCGTTGAAATTTCCAGGTGTGAAACTTTTCGGGTATCTGGAAAAGTATCCCATATACTTTGCTTTTGTTGGTATAAGCTTTACACCCGGTAATATTTCTACATAATCCTTTACAAATTCAATATTGGCATGGAGAAAGCGACCGCCAGATTGTTCCACTTTAAAGATTTCCCCCTCGCCATCAAAATATTGTTGTGAAGTTGGTAAGGAATCCCTGATTAAAGAATCCTGCCCTTTAGCGTTGAAAATGGTTTGGGCGCCCCAGAATATATCATTCGGAAAGTAGATTTTTACTTTAGGGTTTATTGAAAGCAGGTAATCAATTCCATTTAAATGGTCATAATGAGCGTGAGAAACAATTACAAGATCAATTCTCTTTAAATCATAACCAAGTGCTTCAATGTTTTGTTTGAAAATGTCAGCATTACTCCCGGCATCAAACAATATTCGTGTTCCATTATACTCAATTACAGATGAAAAACCCCAGCCCTTTGTAAGTTTGGCACTTTTGCTAAATGCATCAAATAAAATCAAGGCATTGTTGTCATAATGATGATTCTTGTCACTTTTTTTCTCCTGACCGTATGCCGTTAAACTAAACGAAACCACAAATAAAGTGAATATTAATCTGTGCATGGAAGCTGTATTTATAGTTTCTGACTTACGCCTGTGTATGAATTGTAATACTATATGTAGCTTTGGCCTTATGTTATCGAGTAAAGATAGTGAAGCTGGGTACAATCACCCTCTCTTTCAATAAGACTTTTCAGTTTCAGCGTAGTCCGCGAATGAAACTGCAAATCAGCAAGCAGGTCACTAATTAAAAATCTCATAATGAATTAAGTTTTCCTTTATTATACCAAATAATAAGTACTGCCAATACTGCAATATTTTCCCAGCATCATCAAATTGGCTAGTGAATTACGGTGAAAATATAAACTGAATCTGCCGTCACTTTATTCATGAATCCAATCTTTTAGTACAGCATGGCAGCAATGAAAATTACAACACAATTTCCTTCGCCACCCGTTCCCCAGACAATACTGCACCTTCCATAAATCCCTTAAATGAATGAGATGTTTCAGTACCCGCCCAATATACATTGCCTGTTGGTTTGGATATATACTCCCCATATTTTGAGAAGATCCCTTTCTTAAAATAACCTGAATATGCCCCTCCAATCCATGGATTGTTACTAAAGGAATAGTCATGGTACATGATAGGTTTCATTGCCTCTCTACCAAACAGCTCCGTATAACTTCTCAATATCACGTTCCTTCTTTCTTCGGCTGAAAAATCAAGTAATGATTTTGCGCGCTCTGCATGAATCAAAGAAGCAATGATTCCTTTGTCGCAACCGGCCACGGAGTTATCGATTGATAATTCGACGACTTCATCCAAACAAATACTGGAACCGGATAACCCACTATCCCGCCAAAATGGTTTTTCATAAACTGCATGACATTTAATCACAACTCCCATTTCCATGGCACTAATCAGTGTTTGTTTTTCAACAGGAAGGGCAGGTGTAAATTTAATCTGCTTAACAACGGCTATTGGTGCAGTTACAATCACCTTTTTTGTCTTTACAAAAAAATCCATATTGCCAATCTCAACATGATTGTCTGATTGATTGACAAAAGTTACAGGGCAGTTCAATTTTACAGATCCCTTAATTTGGTTGTGCAAAAAATGACAGACACTTTGAGCTCCCCCAAAAATTCTATCTCTTAATGCTCCATCTTCCACACTTTCTGCCTGTTGAAAAGATCCGGTCGCTTTTGCGCTGGAAAGTGCCTGCAACATTGAAACGTTTTCAACTGGCAGGCAGATTTCCCCTTCTACCACTCTTTTAATAAATGCCCGGGCGGTGGTGTTGGAAATCTTTCTATCAATCCAACTGCCGACACTTTGTTGATCCAATTCCACCGCCTTATCAGAAAACCATGGCGTATCTGGCAAAATCAATGAAGCTCTTTTATCAAATTTTCGCATTGCCTTTTGCATTGATAACAATGAAAACAATCCCAATGGTGGATTGTCACCTTTGTACCGCTGATTCTTACCATTATTCCGCAGAATATTCTCCCCTTTTGCAAATGTTGGAAATGTTTTTATTCCTGCTTCCTCTGCAAGCTGATACATCTTTTGATGCCCCTTGCCAATCCATTGTCCACCTATATCAATAAAATTACCCTGTCCAATATCCTGCGACCAGGTGCGACCGCCTACCCTGTCCTGGGCTTCCAGTACAAGTACTTTTTTATCTGCTTTTACTAACATGCGTGCAGCAGTAAGACCGCTGAGTCCGGCACCGATAATAACAACATCATAAAGTTCATTTGCCTCACTAATTTTTTTTGACAAAGAATCTAAAGGCAAATACGCAAGTCCCAATAAAGTATTTCTAATGAATGTTGATCTATGCATATGGTCTTTTCACAAAGATTGAAATGAACCATATCAATTCATTTGACATATGTCACAAAATTATTTACCGCGCATACGGCTAAGCGTTTCCCTTGAAATGCCAAGATAAGAAGCAATATACGTGAGAGGTATTCTCTGAAGCACCATCGGTTCATATTCCACCAGCGCTTTATATCGATCTATTGCATTCATCAACTGGTAATTAAAAATTCTTTCTTCCAGGAATACAGCGTACTCAAGAACAATTGCACTTATGAAATTACTGACACCGAGATCGGAATAAATCAAAGGTTTTAATTTCACCAGGTTGATTGCAATCAGCGTGGAATCTTCTACCAATTCAAAAGTTTCTTTTGAAGGCAGATTACGATAAATATTCAGAGAGCCAACGATATCATTCTCAAATGCGAACCATGTATTCACTTCAATGCCGTCTTTCAGATAAAAACTTCTTATCGCCCCGCTCAATACAAAATACGCAAAATCGTGACGTTGATTTTCTCTTATAATGACATGCTTCTTTTGTAAATTTAAAACAGACAAATGGGCACAAATGATAGTTTCGGTTTCTTCACTCGATTGACGGCTATTGCTATACTGCTCTATAAAATGCCTGAATACGTTTTCCATTTGTCAGTTGAAATATTACCTGAATCGGTATTGCGGCCTGCACTTAACTTTTGCGATCAAAAAATAAACCAGGTACAATCTGGCTGCAGGCTTTTTGATTTTTGTTCATAAATTCATTTAATAAAACGGTCTCAAATTAAGTTATCTATTTCGAATAGAAATTCACAAAAAATATGATCTCTGCTTTAAGGCCATTTCATGAAGTATAACACACTTCGTTGTGGTGCTTTAACACCTAAACGAAACTTTTCTTTGTCAAATACTATAATAGTCGGGTATCCAGAAACAATGATAATCAATTATAGATAGTTGGATATTCTGTGTGTTACATTCTTTTCACTGTCATTTATGATTTCATTTAACAGATGGAATGTATTAATCATCTTAAATTCCATTTTATATACACATCAGATACTGAAGGATGCACTTCCTTTTTAAGCATATCCACCAATTCCTTGTCCATCATTTCTTCCTTGTGATTTTTTAATGCCCACCAAAGTTTCTTCAGTACCTCTTTGCCGCCCGCATTGTATATATCTTTGGCAGCCGAATGCAATTTAGACTGGTACCATCCATAATTTTTAGGACCCATTCCCAGCGTCGCATACAATCTTTCAAAATCTTCAAGACTGGTAAATTTATATTCTGCTGTTCCCGCACCTATCACCATATTCGGAAAAGCTTCAAGGGCTGGTAAAAGTTCTGGTTGTTTTTCTGCGACGTATGTGTGCAACATGATGTTCACAAATAATTCACCCATCCAGTTTCGGTGCATTTTGAGTCCTGCCTGTGCGGTGTACGAATGTCCCATTTCATGAAGTGCGAGTAAATCGAAAAACGGCATCATGCTGTAAGAGCCATCTGCCTTTCCATAAGCTGTTTTAATCTGAATGGATAATGGCGCGGGGATTTTGTCAACCGGTGGTAAAAAACTGCGCCACAAATCATTGTCTTCTGCAGCCACGACAAGTCGATAATGGTCAAGGTTGTGCGGAAATCCGTAAGCTTCAAGAAGAGGTTTCGCAGCGACTGCTTTCCAGTGCTGTGGTGCGAGTACGTAAAATGTTGTTTTAGGTGTAAACGATATTTCCTGCTGAAAAAAATTGCCTGCATTTTCAATGAACAGCGCAATACTTTTTGCCCTTGCTTCATTTCCTGAACTATAATAAAAAACCTGTGTGAATCCTTTTAATACTTCAAGTGAGTTAGAATAATTGGTTGGAGTAGTGCTATGCTGCGCAAATGAAAAATGGCAAAGTAATGATACTACAATGGTGTTCTTTATTTTTCTTTTAACTGAAAAGATTTTCATGATTATTTTTCAGCTAAGATATACTGCTGGTATGCCTGCTGAATAGTAAAAAATCGACAACTTAGTAGTGCAGATCTTTCTGCATTCGCAACGGAGTAGTAAGGAGTTGCTGCTCAATAACAGAGGGGCTTACGCCTGCAAAGACTTTAAAATCTTTGATCATATGCATTTGGTCGTAGTAGCCTGCTTCATAAGCGATTTTAGTCCAGCTGAGTTGCGGGGATGATTCATGAATTCTGTATGCGTTTGAAAATTTTAAAATACGGGCATATAATTTAGGATTCATGCCAATTCTCTCTTTGCACTTTCTTTCAAATTGTTTTATACTTAAACAGGAAAGTGAGGCTGTTTTATCCATAGTCATATTACCGTTACTATGCATCAGCATAAGTAATGCATTATCAAAAGGCAAAGGTTCTTGCGTCTTCATTAACCGTTTTAATAGAAACTCTTCCACAATATCTTTACCCACAGCTAAATCCCCGATATCCTTCAATTGTTCGTTAATACTGTTTATGCCAGCTCCAAAGAAATCAGCTGCATCAAACCCAAGATCAAATAAGCCGTTCATTGGAACGCCTAACATTCGATAAAGTCCACCTGGCAAAAAATCAACACGAACGGATTTCAATTGGTGATGTACTTTGATATTTACCCGCGAAAATTGCGGACCAATTAATACGGCTAGTGGCTGCCTGTCAAACTTTTCTTCTTCAATTCTGCCCATGGAAATGGGATTATTGCAGTAAAACATCAGGGATTGAAATGGAGTCGGTGGATAGGGCGTTACGACAACATCAACACCTTCGGGCAGTTTAGCGTGTACTGTTGAAATGCTCAGTACAAATTCCTGTAAAGCGGGATGCGGTATGTAAGTTCTGACGTCCAGTTTGAGTAAATATTAGTTTCAGCAAACGGCATTTTTTATTCGATATGATAGTCACTCTACGTGACGCGGTAGTCCTTCTTTTGGAGAATAATTGAGTTGTTATCCAACTATTTCTAAGGTTCAGTATTCCAATAACGAATTTATCTGTCTACTTTACTGAATTTTAGTGTTTTTGGTTTTCTTTTTATTTAACGTGTCAACTACATGTGCTTTTTGCTTTGATACAGATGTAGGGGGATTTTTTCGAAGGTCATTAAAATAATTAAATTGTAAGTTTCCTTTAAAATATTCACATGAATAATAAATTATAAGAGCAAAAATTGTAGAGGAAATCACTAAAACTACTTGTGCCATTCGATTACATTTTATTTCTGACAAACGTAAACTCATCTACTCTAGTTTATTGTATTTTTTAGTACCTCTCTATATTCCTTAACATGAAAATAAAAACTTGCAATAAATCCAAGAACTCCCAGAGTGATCGACAAATCTTGCTGCCATCCAACTAAAGGTTTTGGAACGTTTATAGGTATAATGCAGAAACAAAAAAATCCATAAATAATTGATGAAATCCCGGTCGAAATGTATCTGAGGGTCCTGTTTCTGCGATAATAATAAAAAAACAAATACCCAAAAATGATTGTAGTTAATAATACAAATGGCCAGTTGTAATTAAATATTGCCCAAGGGAAAAGGCTCAGAAATACACCAAAAACGATACTGTCGAAAATAAAAAACACTGAACCACGAGAATACATGTTATAATAATAATCACTCATAACATCTCACTTAATAATCTGTGATAAATAATTAAATATAATAAAAATTATTTTTGAAATATTTTAATAAAAATGAATATGGAATAGGCAAATAAGGGAAAACTATAGTTTGTTTTGAGACAATAGCAAGCGCACTGCCAAACCTACAACATTATGGGTAACCGAAAATGAATTGCCTTCATTATATCGCCATGCGCTCTCTTAAAATAGAATGTAAAAAACGCTTTTGATCAGACTTTTACAATCGGCAGAAGCCTATCCAAATAATGTTGTAAAACGAATACTTAGATTCTGACCTTTATACCTTACCCATTCCCTTCATCTCTCTCCTAACCATTTTTCCAATAGCTCCACGATCCATTTTCATTGTTTCACACAACTCCTCCATACTCGCTTGTTTAAATAACAATTTGCTAAGTATTGGCATATGGTAAAATCTCTGCATACTGAAATTGCCACGAAAATTATTTTCATCCAGGATTTCTCGGGTCGTACAAATCATTAAACTAATCAGGCGAAAAAAAATATCAGGATCTTTGGGGTGAAGAATTTGATAGGCCCTGATCTTCAGAAATGTGGCGATCAGAATTTCTTCAGCAAGCAATTTACTGCCGGTGATCTCCATGGCAATACTATACAATACCGGACTGTATCGATCGTAAAAATGGGAAAAGGATAAGTGTTGCTTGTCCATATGAGCGGTCACATAGTCTGGGCGATCAGCAACCTCACTCAGAATTAATAGGGATAAAGTTGCATTCACACTCACATGCCCTCAAAGGCTATGCCCACAGTATTGTTTAATGCACCAGCAAATATCCCGGGAATGATTCAACATTATAAGCGATTCTGTTGATTCTTCTCGGAATTACTATGCATGTATTTGGACATATCTGCTTTCATTTGGTTGAACTTATCCGCCATTTAAGCAAATATCCCCTTGTCGCATTTTTGTTGTAATACAATTATTCCGGCAAATACACGCTGAATACTGAACCCTCGCCCGGCCTGCTTTCCACACGGATAAAACCATTATGATTGTCGACCACTTTTTTCACAATCGATAATCCCACGCCGGTACCACTGTACTCATGTTTGGCGTGCAAGCGGGTGAACATCTGAAAAATTTTGTCTTCATATTGCTGCTCAAAGCCAATACCGTTGTCCTCGATAATGATTATATGAAATTGCTTTTGATTTTGTTCCGCCATTTCTGCACGGATGACGATATGCGGCGGAGTATCGGCCTTACCATATTTGAGAGCGTTACTGATTAAATTTTGAAATAACTGCTGCAATTGCCTGCTATACCCTTTTATTACCGGTAGTTTGTCAATATCCACTTTCCCCTTTTTATCCTGGATATCAAGTTCCAGGTCTTCAATCACATTTTTCATTTTCACATTTAAGTCGATATTTTCTTTTTCAGGTGGCCGCTGACTCACATGCGAGTACATCAGCAAATCATCTATCAGCGTACCCATACGCTGGGTGGCATTCTCAATGCGGGTGAATGAAAAACTCTCTGCTTCTGTTAATTGGTTTTTCAGTTGATCCTTCAATCGTTGTGCGAAAAAAAGGATTTTACGCACCGGTTCTTTCAGGTCATGCGAGGCAGCATGTGCAAATTCTTCCAGATTAGCATTGGATCGTTTTAGTTCCCGGTTGGTGTGATTTAGAGATTCAATCGCTTCTGCCAGTTCCTTAGTTCGTTTCTGTACTTCGGCTTCGAGGGCAGCCTGAGTTTGACGCTGTATAGTAATATCCTGTGTGGTACCCGAAATTTTTATCGCCTCTCCTTCAGCATTATAGTATACCTGGCCCTGGGATTTTACAATGATATGTTCGTCGGTTTTTGCATGCTTCACTTCGTACTCCGCTTGATATTTACCATCTGATCCTGGTTTCAGCGAATCGTAAAATAATTTCTTTACACGATCCCGATCACGTTCAACAATAACCACACTGGCGTCTTCTGCCGAAGTAGATTGCGAATCCAAACCAAACATATTCAGGTGCCGTTGCGAGAATAAACCCTCCCCGGTAATGGTATTAAATGTCCATGTGCCGAGCTCTGCAAACTCTACCGCGTTGCGCAATGCCAATTCTTTTTCTTCAATATCTTTTCTTGCAGCAACTTTTTGCGTTACTTCAATCACTACAACTAAAATACCTGTGATTTCTCCAGTATCGTTTTTTTGCGGCTGATAAGTGAAGTCGAGATATTTTGTTTCTTTCTTTTCATTCCTTAAAATTTCAACTGGCGCATCACGGGCAGTAAAGGGCTGGCCGGTAGTCATTACTTTAAAGAGCTCGGTATCAAAACCTTGTCCGGCCAGTTCAGGCATGGCTATTAGCAAAGGTTTATTGATGAGTTCCTCCTGCGACCGGCCCGTAATCGTAGCATAAAATGGATTAACCATTTTAATGCTGAGGTCATCTCCTGTTATAATGGCAATTCCTACTGGCGAATCATTAAATGAATTCAGCAGCTCCCGTCGGCTCTCTTCAATTTTTTGCTGCATCAACACCTGTTCGGTCACATCAAAAGCCATATCAATGATGCTGTACACTTCGCCAGCCTCATTAAACAGTGGTTTATAAGTAAAATTAAAATATACAGTGCGGAGTTGTCCTTTATGTTCCATTTCTGCACGGGCCGCACTCTGGCTATAGGCTACCCCTGTTGTATACACGTTATCCAGAATTTGGAAAAACGGTTGCCCCTCTAAATAAGGCAATGCTTCTGCAATTGGCATACCAATCACAGTACTATCCCTTCCCCAAAGATCAAGCATCTTGTTATTGGCCAATGCAATTTTCATTTCCCTGCCCGAAAAGACACAAGTGGCCACGGGTGCCTCTTCTATCAACGCCCGAAACCTCGCTTCACTTTCCCGCAGCGCGATTTCCGAATGTTTGCGTTCTGTAATATCTAGTGCGTGTACAATTACTCCTGACACTTTTCCTTCCTCATCAATACGGGGAGTATAAATTATATTCAGCCACTTCACCTCATTCATGGGCGATGGTGCAAACATTTCAAATTGCTCGGGATGGCCGGAATAAGCGACCGAAAGGTGAGGCAGTATTTTCTGATAAGCTTCTTCACCAACAAATTCGCGAACCGTCTTACCAATCGCCTCTTTTCCTTTTACATCAAACCATTCATTGAACCGTTCATTGTAAGATTGATAGCGTTGTTCACTATCAAGATAAAAAATTATTGCGGGAACAGCATTACTCAACAACTGCAGATACAACTGATTTTGCTGCAGCTTTAACTGCCCCTGCAACTGATCGGTGATGTCAATACAGGAACTGATGTAGCCTGAAAAAGTACCATCATTGTTTAACCGTGTTGTACCTTTCGCCAGGAGACTCCGGTAATGTCCGGCATTATTGAGTATGCGAAATTCCCCTGTAAATGGTTCGCGTAATTTGAATGTATCCAGATAAATATCCAAGTATCGCTGCCGGTCGTCAGGGTGAACCAGATCTGCCCAGCCAAAACTGAGTAATTTATCCATAGGTCTTCCCGTAAGATCCACCCAGGCTTTATTAAAATAAATGGCATTGCTCGTTTCGTCTGAAACGGCAATCAGCACATCCGAGCTTTCGGCCATGGTGCGAAACCGCTTTTCGCTTTCTTCAAGCTGGCGGTAACTGTTAATAGCATCCGTCGTTTCCCTACAGGTAACAAAAACACCATCAATCTCTCCTTCGTCGTTGTAAGCGGGACTATAGCTGAAAGTCCAGAAAGTATTTTCCATCCTGCCATTTCTATGGAATGACACCAGTTGATTTTCAAAATAAATCGCTTCGCCTGTATCTAATACTTCTTGTAACAGCGGACCGATATTTTCCCAGATATCATTCCACATTTCGTAGGCTGGTTTGCCAATAGCAGGATGTTTACCATCAATGCCCAGGCTAGGCCGGAATGCATCATTGTAAAAGGTGACCATCTTTTCCCTGCCCCAGAATAGCAGCATAGGAAATGCTGAATGCAGCAGCAAACCAACAGCCGCCCGGAGACTATGAGGCCATTGATCGATTCCCCCCAGTGGACTATAATCCCAATCATAGTTGCGGACAATCCCACCCATTTCGCCTCCTCCCAGCAGGAAGGGAAACAATGGTGTTTCTTTTATATTATCCTGCATGAATCGCTAATAGTTTTTAAATAACCGATACAGATACACCTAACAAATCGGGAAAAATAAGCATTTCACAAAAATTTATGGCACAAAGAACGCTGGTTTTGCAGAATAACTTTGAAGCTATTGTGAAGATAACGCACATCTTTGAACACCTGTTAATCGGTATAGGCTCCCATTTATGAGGAAATTATGCAAAAATTATTCCGGGTTCGTTGAGAAGTGAATGTGTGAATAGGTGAATTCGAGCCAAATCTTGTTTTTATTTCCTGGATGAGCTGTTTTCTACTGCCTACCGTTTAATGTCTACCCTCTCTTGAATTTGCTGCTTATGTAAAACGTAAACCTTACAACGTATAGCCTGTATTGGCTTTTCCCAACTGCCTACCGTCTACTGTCTACCTACTCTGTATTGGTTGTTCAACATAAAACGTAAAACTCCCCCTCAACATATCCATCTTTCTTTTAATTTTAGGAACCACTAAACTTAACTTGCTTGATGACCCGTACTGTAGCAACCTTATGCTTATTTATCGTAAACTCAATACTGAATCCGCTCGCTGCTCAAACGGATGAACCTGCTGTAGCGTCTTCATTCTGGTTATGGACATTACTTGGCCGCCTTCATCCTATGATTGTACATTTTCCAATCGTGCTGCTGGTTGTTGCGCTATTCCTGGAATTTCTGGCGTGGAGACGAAAATCTGATTATTATGCTCCTGCCATCAACATTCTGATTTCCACAGGCGCCGTTTCCTCAGTCGCAGCAGTTGTATTCGGATTGCTGCTTGCGAATTCGGGAGAATATGGCGGAGAACTGCTTGCCTTTCACCAGTGGACAGGCATCGCTACCATGATCCTCGCTTTACTCACCTGGTTCGCCTATGCACAATTGTCGAAACCGCTTCAAAAAGTACTTCTAAGTTTAACTGTTGCCGGAGTTATAATCGGCGGACACTATGGCGCATCATTGACTCACGGCGAAGACTACCTCACAGAAGTATTTCCTTCCAGTAGCCCTGCTTTACCAGAGGGTCAATCGATGTTTGTACTCACCAAACAAACTACTGCCTTGAGTACATCGCAGGTACAGGAACTCAATCTGCAGGTGCGCACAATTTTAGCACACAGCTGTACCAGTTGTCATGGCGAAGCAAAGTCAAAAGGAGATCTGCGTTTGAATGGAAAAGAGGCTGTTTTCAAAGGTGGCAAGAATGGACCCGTAATAGTCCCTGGTGACCCTAAGAACAGCGAATTGTTACGCAGAATCACCCTCCCGCGTAGCCATAAAGAAGCGATGCCCGGCAAAGGCAAGGCACTTACTCAGCAAGAAATCGATATCATCGAATATTGGATTAAAAAAGGCGCCCCCTGGCCGGACGGCGATTTAAAAAGCATTTACAAAGTGGCCGCGCTCGAACCGCGTATGCCGGTTATGCCCGCTGTAGTCCCAGGACTAAATTCTCCAATTGACCTTTTTGTCAATCAATATTTTCAAAAACATAAAGTGCAATGGAGCCGGGCGGTAGACGACGGCATTTATATCCGCAGAGTGTATCTTGATATTATCGGTTTATTACCTCCCCCTGATTCTGTGGATGCCTTTATTTACAGCAGGCATCCCGGTAAACGCGAATTATTGGTCAGCAAACTGCTCAGCAGGAATAATGATTATGCTCAACATTGGCTCACTTTCTGGAACGATGCATTGCGTAACGATTATAGCGGTCCGGGTTATATCACAGGCGGGAGATTTGACATTACAAAATGGTTATATCAATCGTTGCGCGAAAACAAACCTTACAATCTGTTTGTGAAAGAACTGATCAGTCCTTCTGATTCTTCCAAAGGATTTATCAAAGGCATCACGTGGAGGGGAACCATTAATTCGAGTCAGACAACATCTATGCAGGCGGCTCAAAATGTTTCGCAGGTATTTCTGGGATTGAATCTGAAATGCGCTTCCTGTCATGATAGCTTTATCAACGATTGGAAACTCGACGACGCTTATGCCTTCGCTAATATTTTCTCTGATAGTACACTGGAAATAAACCGCTGTGATAAACCAACCGGAAAAATGGCGGATACCAGGATTTTATACCGAGAGCTGGGGAAGATTGATACCAACAGGCTGAGTAGTGAAAAGATGAAGCAATTAGCTGAATATCTGGTCCAGCCTAAAGATGGAAGGTTGTACAGAACACTCGTGAACCGTGTATGGGCGCAGCTAATGGGACGGGGAATTGTAGAGCCTGTAGATGAAATGGATAAAGAGCCCTGGAGCCAGGATTTGCTGGACTGGCTGGCGGTGGATTTTGTTGAATCCGGTTATGATATCAAAAAATTGATTTACAAAATCGTTACTTCGAAAACTTATCAATTACCATCTGCCGGAATTAAAGATGCAGAAGCTATCGTATCTGCTGATTATGTTTTTACAGGTATGTTACGGAGAAGGCTAACCGCAGAACAATTTACTGATGCTGTAAGTAAATCGCTGGAGCCATTGTATGGTGACAGTGTCATTGTATATAACCTTTTACCAAAAGATGTGAAAGCGGCAATTCCTTTTGCACGTGCGGCACTTGTTAAGAACGATCCTTATCTCACTGCGCTGGGCCGACCCAACAGGGAGACTGTTTCCACGAGCAGGATATCGCAGGCAAGTTTATTGCAGGCGCTGGAATTAACTAATGGTGAAAGGTTTAATAATGCGCTGAAAAAAGCCGCAGTAAAATGGAAAGAAAGATATCCGGAAAAAGATAAAATGATAATAGCGATATACAGAATTACATTAGGCAGATTTCCATCAGCTGAGGAGCAGGAACTTGCGGGTAAATTACTGGGCGAAACACCAGGCGAAGAAGCGGTACAGGATTTTTTGTGGGCGATTACCCTGCATCCTGAATTTCAGTTGATATTTTGATGGATTGGATAAACAAATTGTTCAAATGAGTGGCTGGAAAAAGTGGTTTTACTTTATTTCTTTTCGCCTTACAGCTAAAAAGGTTTTACATTATACGTTTAACAGCCAATACAGTGTCGACCTTTGATGTATTTCTCTGTGGACTTCTGTATTGTCTTCGGCTGTTTCTCTGTGGAACAAAAATCCTGCATCGAAGGTGCTAAGAACGGTAAAGTGCGGAAAGCGTGAGATAAATAAGTAACGCAAATGAATCTGATATGAAAGCAAACTGGAACAGAAGAGATTTTATAAGACAATCAGGCGCAGCAACAATGGCGGCGTTGGCTGCGGGTGTACCGGTAAGCGGCATCATCAGTGGTTGCAACCAACCCAAACCAATGCAAGTTGCTGTCAACAATACCAGTGCAGACACAGTGATTTTATTATGGCTTGCAGGCGGAATGGCCCATACCGAAACATTTGATCCCAAAAGATATACACCCTATGAAAAGGGACTTGAAGCCAACAGAGTGCTCAGTACATTTAAAGCTGTACCAACCGTTTTGGATGGCATAAATTTTTCCGAAGGATTGGAGTCGATTGGTAGTGTGATGGACAAAGGCACATTAATCCGCTCTTATATTGCCGCTGACATGGGTCATATATTACATACACGTCATCAGTATCACTGGCATACCTGTTATGAACCACCACAATCTGTTGCAGCACCGCATATGGGTGCGTGGATCGCAAAAGAACTGGGACCGAAAAATAAAGTCATTCCTGCATTTATAGATATTGGCCAACGATTTACAGTAGGCGAAGCTGAAGAATTAAAGGCATTTCATACTGCAGGATTTTTGGGCAGTGAATATGGGCCTTTTATCATACCTGATCCCAGCCAGGGATTAGATAGTGTACGTCCGCCGGTAGGAATGGATTCTTCTAGATTTGAACGCCGTAACCAGCTCTACAATGAACTGATCAGTAAAAGTGCAATGGGCGAATATGGCAGCGACTACCAAAAAGAGTCATTAAAACGTTCGATGGAACAGGCGTATATGTTATTAAATTCGCCGGAAGCTAAAGCGTTCGATTTAAAGCTTGAGCCCAAAACATCATATGATGTATACAATACCGGAAGATTCGGACTTGGGTGTTTACTCGCCAAAAGGCTAACGCAACAGGGGGCAAGATTCATCAGTGTCACCACAGAATACGAACCATTCTATGGGTTCGATACTCACGAAAACGGCCATACAAGGATGAGAGATATGAAAAAGATGATAGATGGCCCGATTGCTCAATTAGTAAAAGATCTTGATCTAAGCGGTCACCTGGATCGCACTATGATAATTGTTGCGAGTGAATTCAGTCGCGATATGATGGTGGAAGGAAGACCCGAAGCAAAAGTTCAGGAGCAGGTGAGTCAACCGGATATTATCAAGGATATAAAATTTTATGGTATGCATCGGCATTTCACTGATGGTGGTTCTGTGTTGCTATTTGGAGGAGGTGTAAAAAAAGGATTTGTATATGGTAAAACAGCTGATGAACGACCGTGCAAAACAATTGAGAATCCTATCAAAATTGATCAGCTGCATCAAACTATGTATCATGCTTTAGGTGTAGATGCTGAAACAAATTATGAAATAGAAAAAAGGCCTTTCTATACTACACCGGATGGCAAAGGAAAAGCGGTGGCAGAGCTATTAACGAAAGGAATTCCGGAGGAAATTACAACGGTTAGTGATAGTGCGGGAATCATCATTTAACTTTATTGAAAAAATGTGATCGTTATACATTTCACGATTCACCAATCACTCATGCAACGGCTGTTCATTCACTTATTGACCCATTCACCTATTCACTTTTTTGCGGCTGTTATTTCGCACTTCATACTTCTCACTTTAATGAGGCTGTTCACTTCGCATTTCGCACCTCGCACTTCGCACCTCGCACCTCGCACTTCTCACTTCACACATGCTAATCATAATAACTCGGCGCAATACACTCCTGCCAGTATTCCACAATTTTTTTAATGGTGCTTTCCAATCCATCGACTGAACTGGGTTTAATAAAGAAGCCCTGAACAGACAATGCATACGCCGCTAACACCGATTTCTTATCGCCGCCTGTCGTGAAAAACAGATAGGGTATACACTTGGTTTGGAGTAATTCGTTAGTAAAGATTTTACTTCTTAATTCAAACCCATTTATGCGGGGCATATTTACATCAGACAATATAAGAAAAGGCTGGATATCTGTCTGATTCATATACTCAAGTGCTTTTTCCCCATCGGTGAAAAATACAACCTGATTTTTATAATTTAATTTTCGAAAAATTTCCTCCAGAATCTCCTGGTCTTCCAAATCATCTTCAATGATAATAATTGGACCTGTTTTGTTCATAAAATTCCGATTTAAACTTTGTACAGGTAAAAGAAAAGGGCAGTTTTGACGCTGCCCTCTACTTAAGAAGTTAACCTAAATGATCGAAATAATGAATCTACTAACTTAAAAAAACTAAAACTAATTAAAGTCAAAATCTAACTAAATAATAAAAATACTAAAACGAGGACAGGGGTTAACTTCCATTTAATGAAGGTAAACTTTTTTTATTATTTATGAAATTTTCAAACTGATCATTAACAAGTTGTAATGAGTGGAAATGAAGAAACCTCTCAAATCCGATAGCAGAAACTAAGAGTGCAGTTTGAAAAAAAGACATTAACGTTCATTATTAATTGAAGTTATACATATACTATTTCCATCATTTTAAATAGTTGATGCTATGCATCAAACGCAATTAAATTTTACCCGGTTCGTGGGAATCTTATGACCACATAACCAATATAGGCAGAGCCAATATTTCGGTAAAAGGTTTCAAGTAAAAACGATAGACTTTCCGACACTTCGCCTTACCGGCAAAATATTCCCTCTAGTGTGCAGCCACATAAAAATCCCCGCAACTATTTGCAGATTCAAAAAATCTACTTTAACTTTGAATTGCAAAGTACTTTTAAACTATACAAATCATGAAAGAAGAGATACTGGTTCACCTGAATAATCCTCACCAACTCGAAAAATTATACCGCACCAATAAATTGCGTTTTAAAAGAGAGTTCACTTTACTTTACCCAGGCATCAAAGGAAATACCCTTGCCGACTGCTGGAACGAACGGCTGCATTATGACAACGACGAATTAAGTTGGGGCAATGGAAGAGAATTATTAGTAGTAATCCTTGCCGCAATTACTGCTGGATTTATTGCAAAACTGCCTGCCATATTCATGATAGATGAAGATTTTTTCTATCCGAGGAATATCGGGTTTATCCTCTTCCCCATATTAACAGCTTATTTCGCATGGAAGAATAAACTATCAACCGGTAAAATGATTTTTATTGCCGTTGTTACAGTGGTGAGTATAATTTATATTAATGTTCTTCCTGATATAAAATCAAGTGATACTTTAATCTTATCCAGCATACATATGGTATTACTGTTATGGTCGCTGCTGGGATTTTCTTTTGTAGGAGAAAAAGTTAACAATCTCGATAAACGATTAAATTTTTTAAAGTTCAATGGAGATTTATTGGTGATGACCGGCCTCATCCTTATTGCAGGAGGCATTTTAACCGGCATTACTATTGGACTTTTTTCGTTGATTGGATTTAATATAGAGCAGTTTTATTTTGAGAATATTGTGATTTTTGTACTGCCTGCAGCGCCTATTCTCGGAACCTTTTTAATACAAACCAATCCGCAACTGGTAGGCAAAGTTTCTCCCGTCATTGCAAAAATATTCAGTCCATTGGTTGTAATAATGCTGATCATTTATCTGGCGGCAATTGTGTATTCAGGAAAAGATCCCTATAACAACCGTGATTTCCTCATGATATTTAATGCACTGCTGATTGGTGTTATGGCCCTTATTTTCTTTTCTGTTGCCGAATCCGCGAAATCTGGAAAAACAGCATCGGGAGCCTGGATTATGTTTGTTTTATCGATTCTTACCATTGTTGTTAATAGCATTGCGCTCACCGCCATATTGTTCAGGATAGCAGAATGGGGTATCACACCTAACAGAGCAGCTGTTTTAGGGGGCAATGTTTTAATATTAATTCATTTGCTTATCGTTGCCGTTCAACTTTTCCTTACGTTAAGAAATAAAGCAAACATATCTCATGTACAAAAAGCCATTGCTGTTTATTTGCCGGTGTATATGATCTGGACTTTTGTAGTAACATTTATATTTCCATTGATATTTGGATTTAAGTGAAGAGCGAAGTGTAAAGGGCGAAGGGCGAAGTAACAGCCATAATAGGCTGTTCTTCCCGTTTCCTTCCAGTTCTCTCCGATTCCTTCCCGGCTTCCAGTCTACAATTTATTAAGTTCAGCTTTGTCAAATTTCAAATACAGTAGCCGGTAAGACGGAAATAACGGTAAGGTTCGGGAAAAAATACAAGCTGGTGTAAGAACTTAAGTTGAAGTAATATGCTTTTACGGTTTCTTCATTCCCGCTCTCCCGGCTATGTATTCAAAGCGAAGCGCTTAAATCACGCTATGCAATAACAATATCTGATTTTTGGTTACAAAGGGAAAAAGTGAGAAGTACGAAGTAACAACCATAACCGGCTGTTCTCCCCGCATCTTTCCGTTCTCTCCGACTTCCCGGCCATGTATTCAAAGCGAAGCGCTTAAATTCACGCTAAGCAATAACGATATTTGATTTTTGGTTACAAACGAAGAAAGTGTGAAGTGTGAAGTATGAAGTAACAACCATAATAGGCTGTTCTTCCCGTTTCCTTCCAGTTCTCTCCGATTCCTTCCCGGCTTCCAGTCTACAATTTATTAAATTCAGCTTTGTCAAATTTCAAATGTTGTAGCCGGTAAGACGGAAATAACGGTAAGGTTCGGGAAAAAATACAAGCTGGTGTAAGAACTTAAGTTGAAGTAATATGCTTTTCCGGTTTCTTAATTCCCGCTCTCCCGGCTATGTATTCAAAGCGAAGCGCTTAAATCACGCTATGCAATAACAATATCTGATTTTTGGTTGCAAAGGGAAAAAGTGAGAAGTATGAAGTAACAACCATAACAGGCTGTTCTTCCCGTATCTTTCCGCTCTCTCCGTCTTCCCGGCTATGTATTCAAAGCGAAGCGCTTAAATCACGCTTAATAATAAAACAATATGTGTTTGCCGGATACAATACCTCTAATGCACAACTGCGCTTAATGCAAAGCTTTTCAATTTTGGTATTTCCAGTTGGAGCTCACCACCTGAATGGTTTTTTATTCCCAGAGATGTTTTTGCTCCGTCTTCAACAGCTATTATGTCAATGACGTAATTACCTGCTGGCAAATTGAGTGAGATTTTACTTTCAACTACATCTTCAAAATAAAAAGCATGTTGTTTCCCTGCATCTACAAGTTGATAAACCGAATAGTTGTCACCACTGTTTTTTCGTAGCGCTACAGGCTTCATCTTTACAAAATCAAAGCTTTCCATAAAGTCTTTCAGCACCTTAAGTTGTTTGCGCAAAACCCGGCTTCCACCACCTGGTGCTTTTTGACTTGCTGTTCCCTCAGGGCTATCAGTTGTAAATGAATAATCAAGGCTATTAAACAAACCGCCACCCGACATAATAAACCGCCAGGCTTGTTTTCTGTAAGTTTCATCTTTATTACCTGAAAAACCTGACTCATCAAAACCTATAACTTTATTCAATCCATAATTTTCAGTGACAGCAGATGATAAAGCGTAATGGAAATTTACTATTGACACATCAGGATTTGCATCGCTTATTTTGTATTGAAAATTGGCGAAGTTTTGAGCAATCAGTTGTGTACTTTTTCCCTTAGCCATCTCTTTCACCACTACAGATACTATATGTTCCTGCCACGCTAATGATGAAGGATTAGCTACCTCAACAATTTTCTGCCACGAATTAAGACTGTCTTCCTTTCTATCTAAATCCAAAACTTTTATTCCTGAATCGGCCCAAGGTTCGTTTTGAATTTCATAAAACACATTATCAAATCCTTTTAATTCTGAAACTATCTTGCGCACCATATCTTCCTGGTATTTCAACAGCTTACCATTGTCTAGCGTTTGAACTTTTATTCTGGCAATAGAATCTATTTTATTTATATTATTTATCCCATTTAGCGGACTACTTTTCCAACCTTCATCTCCGTATAAAGATGAAAAAAATGTCATCTCCACTATGATGCCTCTTTTTCCGGACTCCATTACAAAGTTGCGTAGCCTTTCAAAATATTTTTTATCCCATTTGCCGAGATCAAATTTATTACCACCGTCTTCATAGCCAGGCTCAGCACTTCTTTTCCAAGGGCAAATAAAGCTTCCAAACTTTGGCGCCAGTGTGTTCTTTGAAATACCAAAAGCCCCTGGAATTTCAATATAAGCCCCGGAAAATATTCTCGTGTAATTAAGACCGTTAGCCTTCAATTCATCAAGGTATCGTATATAATCAAAGTCAAGATTTACAACAGCCCCGTAGTGTTCAGCGGAAGTTATAAGAATAGTTGGCTTATCCCTGAACAAAAAGTAATGAGGGTTCTGCGGATGGAGGCTCAATGGCCTGTTCTGAGCAAAAGCAGAAAATGAAAACAAGAGAGCCGATAAAAGTAATATTGGTTTCATATGGACAAGATGTGGTATAATATAATTCGAATACAACTTTTTGCGAGAAAGCATCTGACAAATATCCCAACCTGTTCTTGATAACAAAACTAAAGTACCTCTATATTATTAAAACAGGCTAAAGTGATTCATTCAAATTAATGATAAAGCTACTTGATAATTTGAAAATCACTTTACTTCAATGTTCGTTTAAAATTAAACTGATATTCAATAATTTTCACGGTAAATTTTCACCAGTTTTTCTATCAGCGCTTTATACATCCCGGATCTTTCATTCTCCAGGGTACTTTTATTATACGCATACATGTCCTTAACATGCTGCCAACTGCTGCAAGGGTCAGTATAATTCCAGGGAATATTGCCATTATCGTCCGTGAAATAGTTTGGTCTTTCCTGTTCAAATGACTTTTTAAATTTTCCTGCCCAACTACTTTGTGTGGGATCATCAGGATTGTGGGCCAGATCTAAAAGATACAGCACTGAAGGGGTATCGCCTACTCTGAAATACTGAGCCCATGGGTGATCTTTAGTTACGAATTTCATATGCTCACCCATTGCTCCAAATTTTGACAGGTGATTAAACATTTCTTTTGGGCCTTCCCCGGAAAACATTCCGTTGTAAGTCCAGTTTATTTCGAGCCACCACATATCTCTAAAGCGGGGATCATTGTAAATTTCATTTCTGCCACCTCCATTCCAGTTCGGAACATCGCAATCTTCTCCTGCTACTTCATCCTTGGGTCCATATTTGAGTCCGGTACCGATAGTAATCAATCTTATTTTTTTATTTATTTCAGGATGTTGATTAATAGCTTTAGTAAAATTGTGCATATTGCCCCAAACCAAAACATACAGTGGCTGTTCACCAGCAGAAGCAGCTGCCTTCCGTAAACGCTCTATAGCATCATCTGCATTTTTTGCCAGGAGTTCTTCCAATTCTTTGGCTGTTGGAAAACCAGTAGATGCAAATTTAAATTTTTCGTAGTCCTTACTATACGTATCAATAACCATTTTACATGCCTCCAAACCCTGTTTATTCCATCTGTCTGGCACTATACCCAGAATTTCCAATTCATTAGCATACCAAAATAAATGAACCAATGACTGCCTATCGTCAGGGTCACCTCCTCCGATGTTGATGTCCGTAAACACAAACACCTTATGCTTCTTATGTGCATCACAGGTACTGTGCAAAATGAA
>JANPJC010000322.1:0-20606 GCA_031425315.1 Chitinophagales bacterium | reverse complement strand
CCCCCAACCTGTATTGGCTGTTCAACCAGCAACCAGCAACCAGCAACCAGCAACCAGCAACCAGCAACCAGCAACTTTTTTTTGTTACACGGAGAAACAGCAAGAGATGAAAGGCAGGAGATTCACGGAGATTTATTACCTGCAATCTTTCCTTCGAAAAGTGAATTTTTTTTACCCCCAACCTGTATTGGCTGTTCAACCAGCAACCAGCAACCAGCAACCAGCAACCAGCAACCAGCAACCAGCAACCTAATTCAACATCCACCCAATCGGCGCTACTATCGTAATAAATTTTCTCAGTGACAAAATAGATTTATGCAAAAGATTTCGTGCCGTTTGATAATTGATATCCATCACCTCGCTGATCTCATCATAATTCAGTTGCTGATAATATTTGAGATAAACAATCTCCTTTTGGCGGTTGCTGAGTTTGCTGAAGGCAGTTAAAACCCTTTCTTTTTGCTCCTTGCTTTCTTCTTCACTGATAATCAGCGTGTCATGACTGAGTTCAAAATGGAATTCATCATTGATTTCCTGTTGAGGATATTTATTCCGGCGGGCGAGTATCCTGTGTAGTTTATATTTAAAAGCTTTGAACAGGTAGCCCCGGATATTTTGGACTTCCGTTTGACTGGTATTTTGCCACAATTCTAAAAATAATTCCTGGATACAATCTTCCAGAATATCGTGGTCGTTTGTAGATTTACAGCCGTATTGATAAAGAGGTTTATAATATCGGAGAAATAGTTCGCCCAATAAGCCCGAATCTCCTTTTTTAAAGGCTTCCCACAATTCATTATCCGTCAGTTTGGTATTCAAGTCGCTTTTTTCCCTTAGTTTGTATGACATTGGAAATTATCCTATGCCGGAGCTCCAAATTAGGAAAACAAATTTAATGAAGCACGAAGGGTACAAAAAACCCCTGTTATGTACTATTCACATATCACAGCAGCAATATGGCCGAGAATATAATTAAGGCAGAAGATTTACTTACTAATGAGGGGTTCCTGGCATTCTGCCTTCATAAGGAAGATGCCGATGTATCTTATTGGGAAGACCTGATGAAAAGCAATCCCCTGCAGGAAAAAGAAATTTTGCAGGCGCAGGCTTTGCTGGAATCGGTGGTATTAAAAGAAAAACCTGTGAGCACCGGGCAGCAAACCAGGGCGTACGAAAAATTTATGGGGGCTACCATTAAACCTATACAATTGGACTCAAACAAAAAGACCATTCCAATGTTGCTGAGGTTGTCGATAGCCGCTGCTGCAATAGTTACAATTGGTTTGGCCGCCTATTTTATTTTCACTCAACCTAAAGAGACCTTGCAAACCGTTTATGGAGAGCGAAAACAGGAAAAACTTTCAGACGGATCCATTGTTACATTAAACGCTAACAGCAGGATTTCTTATAAAAAAGATTTTGAAACGTCTGGTATCAGGGAAGTATGGATGGATGGCGAAGTTTATTTTGAAGTCAATAAAAGTCCTGATAGAAAACCCTTTATAGTGCATACGGATGAATTGGATATTGAAGTGACGGGTACGAGGTTTAATGTGCATCGGAGAGGCGCTGCTACAAAGGTTTTTTTAGTGGAAGGTGGAGTTACTTTGCACAGTAAGCAAACAGGACCTGTTGTAATGGTGCCAGGCGAATTTGCCGAGCCAGGTAACCGTGGAATGGAAAAGAGGGCTATAGAAGGCGCAACGGTTACTGCCTGGATAGACAGCAAATTTATTTTTGATAAAACCACTATGGCTGAAGTCGCCCGTTCTCTTGGAGAGATTTATAATGTTAAGGTTACATTCAGTGACGACCAGGTTGCCGGTAAAATGATCTCAGGAATTCTTCCCAATGATAATTTATCAGTATTGCTTGACGCTCTTGAAGCAGCATATGGCTTTTCTATTGTGTCGAAAGACAAAGAAATAATAATCGGTAGCAAATAGACCCGGAATTAAGAAAAGGTAACTAAATGGGAAGAGATGGATTCGGTTTCGGATTCAGATATATGCTTTTGGCTGCAGTCCTCTGTAGTTCGGCCACTGCTTTTTCCCAAACGAAAAATTCCACTGCTAAATCCAGGGCAATTCCCCCTGTTGCACAACCCGCCCGGCCTGACACTGCTAAAACTCAACTACTTTTTCAGCAACTTAAAAAACTCAACGACACCTGGGGCGTATATTTTCTTTTTTCAGATCCTGACTTTGGCGACCGCAAAGTTGAGTTGGCAGATTTACAAGGCGAAAATGTTGATCAGATACTATCCAGGCTGCTGAATAAAACCGGCCTCGGTTTTCGGAAGCTTAATGATAAAACCTATGTGATAGTGGCTAATCTGGAGATGCCTGTTAAGCAATCCGGCGTCAAAAGCACAGCCCTGTATGAAATGCCTTATCAGCGCAACACAACATCGTCCATTGCCGGTAATTATGTAAAGGGAATTGTAACGGGAGCCCAGGGTTTGACTATCGCCGATGTAAGTATAATAGTAAGAGGGAAACAGCAGGGGACACTCAGCGCTGCCGACGGTTCTTTTGCCTTATCTGTTGAAAAAGGCGATGTTATAGAATTGTCTTACATCGGGTATTCAAAAAAAGAGATTGTTTTTGATCCAGCAATGGGGCGGAATCTGGTGTTGACATTGTCCCCTGCCGAATCAAGGCTGGACGAAGTGGTAGTAACAGCACTTGGTGTACGGAAAGAAAACCGCGCGATTGGGTATGCTGTGAACACGGTACAGGCAAGGGAGATTACGGCTGGGGGGAATACTAATTTTGCATCGGCTTTGTATGGTCGGGCGCCTGGACTGAGACTTTCCACCGCTCCTGGTGGAGCAACCAGTGCGGTGCAGGTGCAGGTGCGGGGGCTGAGCTCACTGAACTTTAATGCACAGCCCATATTTATAGTGGATGGTGTAGTGATTCGCAATATCAATGAAAAAGGAGTTGACGGCATTAATAACAATGGCTATTGGAATGATCAGCGGATCAGGGGTAATGGAATATTGGACATTAATCCTATGGATATTGAGCAGGTAACCATATTGAAGGGCGCCAGTGCAACAGCGCTCTATGGCTCCGAAGCTGCGGCCGGAGTGGTGGTAATCACTACAAAAAAAGGAACTAAAAAGCATGGCTTCGGTATTGAAATCAATTATGCAGGCTCAATGGAAAAAGCAGCCTTTCTGCCAAAATTTCAAAATATTTACGGTCCCGGTTACGACAGGTCGATGAACCTCGCGGAGGGTGCAACCGCTGAGGGTTGGATACCGCTTGATGCTGACGGAGATGGCGTGTTTGAATTCTATCGGCCCAACTTTAATGCGTACGCGCAATTTGGTCCTGAAATGAAAGGACAAATGGTTCCATGGTGGGATGGTACGCAAAGACCATATTCACCACAACCGGATAATTATAAAACAATTTATCGTACAGGATTTAATTCTGCTTTTAATACTTCGATTTCAAATCATACTGATAAAGTTAATTACAGGGTTTCATACACCCGTAACGATTATAAAGGAATTCAGCAGGGAGGTCAGCTGCAACGTAATACCCTTCACCTTAACAGTACTTACAAGGTCAATGAAAAAATCAGTGCGGATATTGTTACAAGTTATTTCAACAGTAAAGTGCAGAACAGGCCATTGCAACAACACCGCATCTATTCATCTTATTTAGGATTTTTCAGCAGGGCAGAGGATATGGATGTGGTTTTCAATAAATACAAAACATCTGCGGATTATAAGTGGGTGCCATGGAACCAGTCACAACGAAATCCAACAGAAGCCTTGAAGTACAATACTAAAACTGAATTACTTGATTTTTTATGGACACAGTTACGTAACAAAGAAATTGAAGAACAAGACAGAATCTTAACAAGCATCACATTGCATTACAATATTACTCCCGCTTTAAAATTCCGCGCAAGATTTGGAAATGATTTCACCAGCTTGCGAACAGACACCCGCCGGTACAATGAATATCCGATTGCATTTAATGGGACCAACAGCACCGGCGCCTACGGAATTGCTGATGGCAGGTATGCAATTGTTTACGGCGATGCACTGCTTTCTTATTCTAAAAAAGCATGGAAAGATTTTACCTATTCGGTTAATGGCGGTTACCAGATCAGGAAAGAAAAATACCAGGACCAGCAATCATTTACTTCCGGTGGGCTCCTGAAAGAAAATTGGTTCAGTCTTGAAAATTCTTATGGCCCTATAACGGCTACGGCTAACCACAGTGAATTATTAAAATATGCTTTTTTAGGTTTTTTCAATCTTAGTTATAAACAGTATCTGCACCTCGAAGCCACTGCACGGCAGGAATACTCTTCAACACTGCCGCCCGGAAATAATACTTATTTCTACCCTTCAGTAAATACAGCATTCATTCTCAGCGAAGCTTTCACAATGCCATCATTTGTGAAATATGCAAAACTTCGCTCGTCTTTTGGGTTGGTGGGAAATGCGCCTCCTGCTTACGCTTCAGCGATCACATTTACCCAAACCACCATCCCCTCTGTCAATGGACCGGTAGGGGCGTTGAGTGCGCAACAATATGCGGGCAATAATAATATCAGACCCGAAAATAAATACGAATTTGAACTGGGGCTTGAAACCCGGATGTTGAATAACCGGTTTGGACTTGATCTTACCTACTATAATAACAAAACAACAAACCAGGTTATTCAGGTATCGCTTCCCGTTAGCTCAGGGGCATTGTCAAAATTGGTGAATGCCGGAGAGTTGCATAGCAAAGGATGGGAACTGTCTATGTTTGCCATTCCCGTTTCTTCTAAATTTTTTAAGTGGAACATAGGGGTAAACGCTGCCTTTGATAACACTACAGTTAAGAGACTTACTAATGAAGTAAAACAACTGGTTTTTTATCAGGCAGAGCAAAATGCGATCAGGATAGTTGCTGATGAAGGAGAAAGAGTCGGCAATATTTATGTTAATCCACGACTTACTGATGAAGCAGGCAATTACATCATTGGAGCAAATGGCCTGTACGTCATTGATAACACCCGCTTCAAAAAAGTCGGCAATGTAATGCCGGTCGCTACCGGAGGAGTTACGCAGTCTATCGTGTATAAAAATTTCAGCCTGGATCTGTTGGTGGATTATCGCATCGGTGGTAAAATGATATCTGCCCCTGCTAAATATAAAATTGGTACCGGTCAGTACGAAAGCACATTGAAATATCGCGATGAAGCAAATGGCGGGTTGCCGTATTATATTGATGTAGCGGGAACAAAACAATTATTACCTGCGCATAGCAGCCCTTCACCGGATGGCTCCACAGTATATCATGATGGAATTATCCTTGAAGGTGTAAACAACGCCAAAGTAAAAAACACCACCATTGTCGACGCTGCCTACTATTATTCAAATATGTTTGCGTGGGGTAACTCATCATTGAATGAAGACGGCGCCGTTTTCAAAAATAGTTATGTAAAAATGAGGGAAGTAGTACTGGGATATACTTTTCCGCAACGCTTTACGGCTAAATTGAAATTGCAGCAATTGCGTTTTTCTTTGGTGGGTCGAAATCTTTTTTATTTATACAGAACACTAAAAAATCTTGATCCTGAAACCGTCATTGGATCTAATTGGGTAAGACAAAGTGTTGACGAAGGTTCGATGGCAGCAACCAGAAGTTTTGGATTTTCGTTAAACGTTGGATTTTAAATGAGGAAATCGACAATATATATCTTCTTAATCACCTTGCTGGTTTGTTTTTCCGGTTGCGAAAAAAAACTGGAAGAGTTGTACAATGATCCTGATCTTACCACACAACCTTCTATTGAAAAATTTTTTACAGAAATCCTGAATAACGACAGAATGCGTTCATCTTATTGGGATGTGCGAACAATTACTGTAATGCACACAGGCATTTATTCTCAATCGGTCGGGTATATCAATAACGCTAACGTATACCAGCAAAACCCGGGGTATACCCAGGATCGGTGGAACTCATTTTACAGTCCGGCAGCAGGAATGGGCGGTGTAATGGCACACTATCGTTCGATAGAAGCGACCTATGCAGGAATAGAAGATGATGCACTGAAAAAGCAGATGAATGTTTTTGTGCAGGCAGCCAGGGTGGTGATGCTGGACCAGGCATCACAGATGGTAGATCTCTGGGGAGATATTCCTTTCACTGAAGCTGGAAGCATTAACCTTTCTGGTAACATTGTAAAAGCCAAATTCGATGCAGCTCCTGATGTGTACCGATATATTCTTGATGGATTAAAAACTGCTGCCGACTATTTTGCATTTGCGCAACTGAATGCGGAAACTCAAAACAGCTTTAACCGTCAGGACATTTTATTGGGTGGTAAAACAGATCAGTGGTTAAGATATGCCAATTCATTACGATTAAGACTGCTGATGCGCATTTCCTTTTATGATGAGGAAACAGCCCGACAGGAAGTCAATACTATTCTTTCCAACCCAACTGTATATCCATTGATTGACGGCGGAGGATCGTATGATCCGTTGAAATCGGATATTCTTTTGCAGCCTTTAACAAACTATACAGATAATCTGAATAACGCATTAACAGAGCTCTTCAATTACTCAGCGCCTGGTTATCTTTTAAATGATGTGATGCTCCCGGCAGAAGATCCAAGAGTTGCTGTTTTGTTTGATAAATATGGCCGGGTAGTGAATGATCAGTTTGTACCTAACACTGGTTATAAAGGCTTGCCGCCAACGCTTAATGCCAATGAGCAATTGCAGCAGCTGGGTAATTATTCGATCTTAGATTCCACAACCTTTTTGCTGAACAGTAAATTGCCAGGCATCGTTTTGACAGCTCCTGAAATTCAGTTCGACATTGCAGAAGCATACGAACGATGGGGGGGAGGAGACGCAAAAACAGCTTATCAAACAGCCATTCGTCAGTCGGTACAATTTTATTTCTATCTCCACAATCTTAATCGTCTTGCTGGCACTGCATCCGTGGTACCGGATGAAAAGCAAATGGAGTATTTTTTGAATCATCAATCTGTTGCATACGTAGGCACCAAGGCAGAAAAACTGCGTAAGGTATGGATACAGAAATGGGTTCACTATGGATTTCTGCAATCGGGCCAAAGCTGGGCTGAACAGCGCCGTACAAATACGCCTGCTTTGACCTTTCTACCATCATCTCTTCCTGGATTTGAAAATCCTCCCACCCGTTTCATTTATCCATCCAGTGAAACTGCCTTCAACCCTAATTACAGTACTGTAAAAGAAAAAGACTTCCGCGACCGGAAAATATTCTGGGATGTAAAATAAATCTGTAAAAATTGTATTACAGAAAATTTCAACAGTACACTTGAGTATATTCAGGTAAACTATCTGTTTTTATTTTCATCTTAATCTATCATCAGCATGAAAAATCTGAGACCTTTACGATACTCCCTAAAATCTGCTTTCCTGTGTGCTTTGGTATTGTTGTCTTGTCCCAATGTGAATGCGCAGCAAAATATTCATCAGCAATCCACATCATACACATGGCCGGAAGACCCTTTAGTAAAAGAAAAACTGGAACAATGGAGAGATCAGAAATTCGGGATGATCATTCATTGGGGATTATATGCCGTGCCTGGTATTATTGAGTCATGGTCGTTGTGTTCGGAAGACTGGATCACCCGCGACAGTACTTCTGATTATGGTGAATATAAAAAATGGTACAATGGATTGAAGAATGATTTCAACCCTGTAAAATTTAACCCGGAACAGTGGGCCGATGCTGCTGAAAGTGCAGGTATGCGCTATCTCGTTTTTACCACCAAACATCACGATGGCTTCAGTATGTTTGATACAAAACAAACAGATTTTAAAATCAGCGCAGGGCCTTTTGCCAATAATCCACGCGCAGACGTCGCCAAATATGTATTCGAGGCCTTTCGTAAAAAAGGGATGATGATAGGTGCCTACTTCTCAAAGCCTGATTGGCATAATGAAAACTACTGGTGGCCGTTGTATGCAACTGCAGATAGGAATAACAATTATGATATCAGGAAATTTCCATGGCGTTGGGAAAAATTTAAAACATTTACCCATAACCAGATTGGTGAGTTGATGAATAACTATGGCAAAATGGATATTCTATGGTTGGATGGAGGATGGGTTCGGCCGCTGGAAACTGTAAATGATGAGGTGAGATCCTGGGGTGCCGCCATCCCTGCCTGGAGCCAGGATATTGATATGCCCGCCATTGCAAAAATGGCCCGCAAGGCGCAACCCGGATTGTTGATTGTAGATCGTACCGTTCATGGCCCCTATGAAAATTATCAAACACCGGAACAACGTGTACCTGAAAATAAAATTGATAACCCCTGGGAAAGTTGTATCACATTAGGTAATGCATGGGGATTCGTTCCCAATGATCAGTTGAAATCTGCCGGAAAAGTAATACATCAGTTAATAGAGGTGGTGGCGAAAGGCGGAAGTTTATTACTCGGTGTTGGACCTGCAGCAGACGGCACTTTGCCTGATGATGTAATTATCCGGCTCGGTGAAATCGGTGGCTGGTTGAAACAAAATGGCAATGCCATTTACAACACCCGTACCACTGATGTTTTTAAAGATGGTAACGTGTACTTCACTGCAGCAAAAGATGGATCGGCGTTTTATGCTTTAGCGCTTATCGACGAAACCAAACCTATTCCTTCAAACATCGAATGGACTGGAAATGTCCCGGCTAAAGGATCGAAAATAAAAATACTCAATGGTAAAAATGTAAACTATACTGTTAAAGGGGAAACTGTTACCGTTTTATTACCGCCAGGTTTGCAAAAGACAACATCGAAAACTCCAGCTATTGTGTTCACATTTTTGAAATAAAATATTTTAAGAAGATAATATTCAATCTGACTGATGTTTTCTTTTCACTGATGATTTTTATTTGTTCATCATCATCTGATCAATATAAAAATGATATTAATATCAGGGTAGTAAAATCCCGGCGGGAGAATTTATGATGGGTAGTGCTGGTATTGGCGAAAATGCAGATGAACCTGATTATAATAAGGTGCGGTTGCTCAGAAGCAATCTTATTATCGTTTTAATCTGGATTGGCTTAGGATGAAGAATGTCACCGATATTTTATTACCTGTATAATTTTTTTTCTTTATCAGTAGTGAAGTCATTTAATATTGTTAATTCCAAAAGTTCACTTAAGATAAGGAACCTTGGTTTGTTGCATGCAAAGATGAAATTTAATGTGTTTTATTTGATCCCGTTTGATCTATAGCAATCCGCAGCCCCTTTGCCAGGTCTAAAGCGTTTCCTACTCCCCAATAGTGTAAGAAAAATATTTTCGGTTCTTCATGTACCATATGATTGTGCACAGCCACGACTTCTATTCCGTTTTCGACAAGTACTTTTATTACCGGCGCAACTTCGTTCTCCAACATTGCGAAGTCTCCGGCAACTGCCGCTTTTTCCGGCGTTCCCTGCCATGCTGCCCAGGTGTTAAATCCCATAAAGGTGCTAACTGGTATACCATGCTCCTTTAGCATAATATCTGGTCGGCCAATAGTATATTTATACACTCCTTTGCTTAATTCTCCTTTAGTGCCAAATATTGCATCTAACGTATCAATGTTCAATTTATTTAATACACTATCTGCCGGAGATGACTTTGGATCTTTGCCACGCACTTCTTTCACTTTATCAAAAATTGCTTTGACACCTTCCGACAGCGTTTTGACATCTGCTGACCTGTCTATATGCATATACATTACATTCGGCCTGTTACGCACAAAATGATTGTGAATTGCTGTAATAGAAAATCCTTGCCTGATTACTTCCTGTTGTACAGGTTTTAGATCTGTTTCTGTGATGATGATATCGCCCATTACCATCGCGCTATCTCCACAGGGTGTAAAGGCAGCCCAGCTTCCCAGCCCCATGGCAGGAATAATTTTAAAACCATCTACCACTATATTAAGATCATGTTGGGGTACTGTAATTTTGTATTCCCCATTTTTTTCAACTCCTTTCATCCCTGTAATCAGCTCTATACTTTTTACGTCAAGTGTACTGCTTCCCGGTAAACATAAGACAGCATCGCTTTTCGTTTTCGAGCTATCATTTTCTACATTCAGAGCCGGCGAAGATGAATTACATGAGTATACCGTAATTTGAATGGATAGTATCAGGATAATTGTCTTCATAATCTTTGTTACTTTTTAGCTATAATATTTTATCAATAACCCTGCCATTGCCGCAGCTATAATAACAAATGGCTCCTGCAGTTTCTTAAAACGAAGTAAGAGTATTATTACAACAATTGCTATCACAACAGCAATCCAATCGGTGAATTGTCTTTTGGCAATTATTACCACCGCTCCCAATATTGCACCAATTGCCGCTGCTGTAACGCCGTCGACGAAGGCTTTTATCGCAGGTAATTTGCCGTATTTTTTAAAATAGGGTGCCGGGATAATTGTAAATAGGTAGCAAGGTAAAAATGTAGCTAATGCTGCCACACATGCTCCGGGGAATCCTGCTACAAGATATCCTATAAAACCTACGGTTATCACTACAGGCCCGGGAGTGATCATCGCTACTGCCACAGCATCCAAAAACTGCTGCTCATTTAGCCAGTTGTATTCCTTTACCACTCCGCCGTACAAAAATGGAATAATGGCCAGGCCACTGCCAAAAACAAAAGACCCCGCTTTAAAAAAGAACCAGCCCAATGATATTAATTTTTTATTTGTTGTCACATCTGTGGATATCTGTAAAAAGAAAAGATGTAAGAAAAAAGGATTAATAAGATTGAATTTTGGTGGTGCACGGTATAGCCACACAATTATTCCCCCAAGAAGAATTAACCAAACGATTTCCTGCTCAGAAATGATGGTGGATACTGCAGAGATGACTGCGATACCCCACAATAACCAATCTTTGCCAAGACTTTTTTTTGAGAGTTTATAGCTGCTGATAATGATAATGCCAATCACCGCTGCGCCTATTCCATAGAATACTGCCTGCATCCAGGGTAGCCCACCAGACTTTAAATACAGAAAACCTAATGCCACTACCATAATAAAAGATGGCAGCACAAAAGCCAAGCCTACCAGGGTTGCTCCGATATAACGGTAATGAATATATCCAATGTAAATAGCCAGTTGCGCTGCAAGAGGTCCGGGTGCCAGTTGTGAAAGAGCAAGACCTTCTTTATAATCATCCTCGCTGATCCATTGCCTTTTTTCTACCAGATCACGATGCATATATCCGACCAATGCAACCGGTCCGCCAAAGCCAATAGTACCCAATTTCAGAAAATATAAAACCAGATCGGATAGTTTGTAAGAAACTTTCATGACAGTATTGAGTTAAAGTATCATAGCTGTTTGCCAAAATCAGAAAGCAAGTCCAAATTGAAACGCAAGGGAACATGTTGCAGGATTTTCATTCCCAAATCGTACCGGTATAGGAATGGCAATATAGTAACTGCTATTGGCCTTCCTTATAACCGTCTTATTGAATACCGGCGTGAAACCGAACCGGCCAGATGTTTCAAAAGCCGCACGACCTGCAAAAACAAAACCATGCCCTAAGCTTACCAGTACTCCTGGATGAAATAAAAAATTGCTCATTTTCGCTGCACTATTTTCAACTCTGATAAATGGTACAAACTCTGCGGAAAAACCTATTTTTTTACTTTTCCAGATATTTATTCCAACAGGTAAGCCACCAACGTAACTGTTGTTGAAATTAGTTGTGGTTTTTTCATTGCTAAAAGTTACAATCGGATGAAGAATGCCAACATATCCTGCAATCCCTGGATAAACAATTGGATTTTGCTGAGATGCGGCATTTAAGTTGCTAAGGATGAAAATGATAATAGCTACAGTGCTTAACCTGAATGTTGTTCCCATAATTTAAGAATGCAATACTATGGGTTGATAACAAGGCAAAATTGAACAGAAATAACCTTTTGTATATACTTTACTTTTTTGCGGGATTTTTTCTGAAGACCGATGGGTTTTTTCCGGTGTGTTTTTTGAAGATGCGGGTAAAATGACTTTGATCTGAAAAACCAGTTAAGTAAGCAATTTCTGTCAACGAATAGTTACGATTATTCATTAATTCAATTGCTTTTTCGATCCTTTGTTTTCTTATATAATCTCCAAAAGACAGGTCATCGAAATATTTGGAAAATTGACGTGATAGATAGGATGGATTAATTTCAAGTGATTTAGAAATTTCTTTAAGGCTTAAATTAGTATCAATTTGGTCCTGTATTGTTTCTTTCAATTCCTTTACCCACTCAGGCTCTTTTTTATTTGCATTGGGTTTTTCTTTCAGGTAATTATTGAATACACTCAACAGCAAATGTTCGAATGGTTGTTGAGAATGCTTTTCTTTTAATAGATATTTAGCCCAACTATAAAGCGCATCATAAATAATCATTCCGATTTTGAGCAACTCATAATCGTCGCTTATATTTCTGCTTAATCCTGCAGAGATTGCCCATAACCCCGATGCCTGCGGCGCCAGTTCATGGTGTTCTGTATCTGCTGCTCTAACAATTGTTGCCATCTCAATGACAGCTGCATCCCTGATTTTATATTTTTTTATGAAATAATCGAAAGTACAGTTCTTACCATAATGAGTGAATTCAACACCCGGTATGTCAAATGGAATGGCTCCATTAGCAGCTGCCGCTGTTATGACCTGATCAAATGGGACGTAAATAAATTCCGCTTCTTTGTCAATGAATTTTTTAATCAGCCATGGGCATGCAAGCCGGTCAATTTTAGGCCTTTCACGTGTAATCCATTTCATCGGAGATATTAATAAATATGGTTTTATCAGCGGTGGCTACTCCTTATCTGCCATAACCTTTATCAGCACTTTGTCTATGCGCAATCCATCCATGTCCATCACTTCAAACTCAAAATCCTGCCACTTAACTTTATCTCCTGCTGCAGGATGTCTTTTTAATTCGTCCATTATCAACCCGCCCAGTGTTTTATAATTACCTGCAGCAACCGGAGTGGTCAGATTGAAATAATTGAGAAATTCGAAGAATGGGAATTGGCCGTCAGCCAGCCAGGTATCATCTTCTCTTTTGATGATCTGGTATTCTTCATGATTATATTCTGATACGTCTCCAATCAATGCATCAAGAATATCATCCATGCTTATTAATCCTTCCACCATGCCATACTCGTCTATTACAAATGCATAATGTATTTTGTTTTGCCTGAATTCTTCCATTACTTTATATGCAGGCGTTTTGCCCAGCACAAGTAGCGGTTGTTTCAAAAATGGAGTAAGTGAGAATTTAGTGTTTGCAAAATTTTTCGGGAAAATATCTTTTACAGAAACAATGCCTAACGTTTTGTCGAAGTTTTTTTCAACAACAGGATAAACTGAGTGTGGTTCTGTTTCTGCACGTTGTTTAATTGTATCAAGGTCATCGGTAATGTCAAAATAGATAAGATCACTGCGATGTGTCATCAGCTCGTTTACCTTTCGATCTCCGAGCGCAAATACCCGGTGTACAATATCATGTTCGATTTCCTGAATCTCTCCGCTTTGAGCGCTTTCGCCGACTATTGCCTTAATCTCTTCTTCACTAACGTTGCCTTCTTTTCTATCTTTCAAACCAAATATTCCAAGGAATAAGTTGTTGGTTTTGGTCAGCAACCAAATAAACGGACTGGTGATTTTTGAAATCAGTGTCATCGGCTGTGCCACTGAAGTCGCTATCGATTCGGGAAACATCAATCCGATTCTTTTAGGAATCAGTTCACCAAATACAATGGAAAAAAATGTGAGGACAATCAATACCAGCGCCACTGCAATGGTATGTGCATAGGGCGCCAGCACGGGGGCTTTTCCAACAAAAGCTTCAACATCCCTGGTGATTTGTTCACCACTGTACAAACCGGTCAAAATGCCTATTAACGTAATACCAATTTGTACTGTTGACAGGAATGTATTTGGATTCTCGGCCAGGTCTAAAGCTTTCCTGGCGTTCTTACTTCCTTTTTTTATTGCACCTTCCAATTTGAATTTTCTTGATGATACCAACGCAATTTCACTCATGGAAAAAATACCATTGAGAAGAATCAACAAAAAAATGATCAGGATTTCCATATTATAAACATTTATTAAAAAAGGAAATCCTTTCCGGATTTCCTTAATACTTATCTCGTTCGATTTATATAAAGTTATTGAATTCCTGCGAAAGCCATTTGGTAGCGCTAAGTATCTACTTTGCTGCCTATGTACCGGCCGTAACGGTTGAGATCAATTAAATTATGATATTGAGTTGATTCTTTTTGCCTGTGAGGTGGCGGGAACAGGAAGAAAGCGGGAGGAAAAGCATCCAATTATCCTTGCGTCATACTTGCAATCTTTCAAACTTGTTTTGCTGTTTCTTTGTCCCTTTTAGGCACGCTGTTTCCAAAAAGCAATAGGCAGAAGCACTAAGTGCAACGACACCACTCACTGCGGCGGACTGTTTCCCTAAAACTTTTTCCGGCCATGGAGTTTAACGGAGGAGTTGAGGTTAACAGAGCAACAACCTATACAGGTTAATGTATTGGCTGTTTTACTTCGCACTTCGCACATCATACTTCGCACTTCTCTACACCGACAACCTCTTTGTTTCTGCACGATATTCACCAGGCGAAACACCAACTTTTTGCCTGAAGCATTTATTGAAATTCGAAGAGGTATTAAAGCCTGCATCTCCCGCTATCTGGTAAATAGATAAATCTGATTCCTGAAGCAAATTGCATGCGTGAGCAATCCTTTTATCATTCAGATAAGTGGTAAATGGTTTTTGGGTTTTTTGTTTGAAAAGCCTGCAGAAAGCAGTAGGCGTAAGATGCGCCACTCTGGAGATCTCTTCAAGTGAAATATCTTTTGTGAAGTTTTTTTCGATATGCTTGTACACTTCATTAAACCTGTCTGCATAAACATTGGCATCTGTTATACTTCCTTCATTACAAATTACAGATACCTCCTCGCTTGTAGAAATAATATACAGAACATCCAGTAATCCGAGTATCTTCTTAAATCCCCTGCGCGAGGCAAGACGCTGGATTTTAACCTCCACTATATTTCTTGTTTCGCCATACAGTAATAATCCCTTCCGGCATTTTTCAAATAAATCACGCAGTTTCCGGCATTCCTGAACAGTATAAAACTGGTCGCTGAAAACGCCTGGATGTATATACGAAACAATGGCTTCCGGAATATCGGTTGCATTGTCCCCGTTATTATGATCCGGCACCCATCTATGAGAAAGGCCGGAACCGATGAGTACAATCTCTCCGGCTTCAAAACTTCTAATCTGGTTGCCGATGATCTTTTTACCCCTGCCCGATTTAATGTAAACCAACTCCGCCTCAGGGTGACAATGCAAGGAAGATGAAAAACCAGCCCCTGATTTTGTTATCACAGTGATGGCACTCTGCATGGCGACCGATATGCTCGTATCAATTACTTTTCCCATATTACCAGCGCTTTTTAATGATGTACATAAAGTGAAAAATTTGTACTCGCCATTATGGATAAATATTTCCTGCTTTATGTCAAAAATTTCCAGTTACCTCATTTAACCCAAAATTTATAATAAATACTTTTTGTGAAAGTCTTAACAGTACTGCATTTCGGGCCGTTACCTTTCTGTTATGAAATTAAAATTTTTTTCTGAAGATGTTTTTTTGATTCATAAATAACTGATCTGCACCAGATACCTGTCGTAATCAAAGAGTACAAAAGCTGGCGCAACAACACCTGCAGTTAAGATACCTCATACTCTTAACTGTGTGAGGGTTTTAACTATTAAAACCTACTGCGTAATGAGACATTTTCTATTATTTACATTTATGTTGCTGATGGGCACTACGTTATTTGCCCAAACAAGGCAGCTAACGGGCCTCATCAAGGATGCCAAATCCGGTGAAGGGCTCCCCTCAGTATCAATCCGGGTTAAAGGAGGCAACGCTTCGGCAGTTACCAATTCTACCGGAGCTTTTTCGATCAGCGTTCCTGCCACTGCATTTGTTCTCGACATCACATCGGTGGGATATGCAGCAAAATCAGTAAGCGTTGAGCCTAACGAAAACAACGTTATGATTTCTCTTGACCCCAGCAGTGAAGAACTGGGCGAAATCGTGGTAACAGCATTAGGTATCAGCAAAGAGGCTAAAAAGCTGGGTTACGCTGTAACCACAGTTAGCGGCAATCAATTAAATAAAGCAAGGGAAACCAATGTTGCCCTTTCTTTGTCAGGTCAGGTTGCAGGTTTAAATGTTCGTAGTACCAATGGTGGTCCTGGTGGTTCTGCCAGAATCCTGCTTCGCGGTATGTCGAGCTTAACTGCGGGTTCACCCCTGTTTGTTATCAATGGTGTTCCTATGGATAATACACAGAAAGGTAGTGCCGGTGAGTGGGGTGGTGCTGATAACGGTGACGGTATCGGTAATCTTAACCCCGACGATATCGAGAGTATGACGGTACTGAAAGGTCAGGCCGCCTCGGCTTTGTATGGCGCGCGTGCATCTAACGGCGTAATCCAGATCGTTACTAAAACAGGTAAAAAAGGAACAGTAAGTATCGATTATAACCTCAACTACATGGTTGACCAGGCAATCGATTTTACTGATTTTCAGTACACCTACGGCCAGGGTATTTATGGTGCCAAACCTACTACTGCTGCAGAGGCACAGACTTATGCACGTATGAGCTGGGGTGCCAGACTGGACGGCAGCCAGGTGATCCAGTTTGATGGTAATTCTTATGCATACTCTGCAGTAAAAGATAACATCAAAAATTTTTATAGGGCAGGTCCATCGCTTACAAACACTATTTCTGTGAGTGGGGGTACCGACAGGGGGACTTATCGTATCTCAATGTCTAACCTTGACAATAAATCGATCATCCCTAACAGCGGTATTAGCAGAAAAACCATCAATTTAAGCCTTGATCAGAAAGTTACAGATAAGTTGACTGTAACTATTGCGGCAAACTACCTGGATCAGAAGGATAATAATAGGCCAAACTTGAGTGATGGTCCATTAAACGCCAACAATGGCCAGTTCCTAGCCACAAACATCGACCAGAAAATTCTGGCTCCAGGTTTTGTTTCAGGTTCCGGAGCTGAAGTGGTTTTCAGTGACGACATCTATGTCACCAATCCTTATTTCGTTATCAACCAGTTTGTGAATGATATCGACAGGAAAAGGTTCATCACTTCAATGAGCGTCAAATATGATATCACTCCGTGGATGTATGCTTTGGCCCGTGCCGGGTATGATCTCCTGAATGACCGTTATTTTTCTGTTACACCCTGGGGAACTGCTTATTCACAGGATCTGAGAGGAGGTCTGAATAACCTTTCACGTGGTGAGTCGTCAATTTTAAACCTTGACGGAATCCTTGGTGCAAGTAAAAACATTACAAAAGATCTGAACTTCAGCGCGTTGGCCGGCATAAACCTTCAACGCAATAAGTTTGAATCAGTAGGTGTAAATGGCGGGCCGTTCATCGCCCCATATCAATACAGTTTTAATAATGTAGTAAATTTTGGCCGTAGTTATGGCTATTCAAGAAAAGAATCACAATCAGCATTTTATTCTGTAGACTTTACTTACAAAAACTTCATCACCCTATCGACCACCGGGCGATATGATGAGTTTTCAACGGTATATAATTCTGCAATACCTAAAGGTGACAGAGGCATTTTCACGCCATCAGTATCTATGGGTTTAATTTTCTCTGAATTGATTGATATACCTAAACTCAGCTATGGTAAATTCAGGGCTTCATTCGCTCAGACAAGTGGCGAGCCTGGTGATCCTTATCAAACAGCAGTCACATATAGTATAGGCAATACTTTAAATGGTGTATCTACAGCATCATTTGGAAGCACATTGCCAAACGCCTTCCTGAAACCTTTTACTGTTACCGAATTTGAAGTGGGTTTGGAAGCAAAAATGTTCAATAACAGACTGGGCTTAGATATCGCTTATTTCAATAAGAAAACAAAGGATGAAATTCTTTCGGGTTCTTTGAGTGCTGCAACTGGGTATAGTGCTAATTCTGTGGCAACCGGTTCTGTACAGAACAAAGGACTTGAATTATTGATCACAGGTACTCCCGTTAAAGGAAAAGATTTTCAGTGGAACACTTCATTCAACTTCACCACTTTAAATAACAAAGTGCTTGAAACAAATGTTGCCGGAAATAACCTTGGCCAGGGATCTTACCGTCCTTTGAACGCCAACACAGTGTTCATTAAAGGAATGGCAGGTCCTCAGATCGTGGCTTTTGACTATGCACGCGACGCCAAGGGCGAAATGATTGTAGACGCTGCAGGTTTGCCGGTTAGAGGTGCTTTAACTCCATTCGGTTCTGTACTGCCAAAAATATATGGTGGTTGGAAAAACGAATTGATCTATAAAGATTTCAGTCTGGATTTCCTTTTTGATTACAACTTTGGAAACAAAGTATTGTCTGCATCTACTTTCTACGCCATCCGTCGTGGTTTACACCAGATGACTTTGGAAGGAAGAGAAACAGGTGTTACCAAAGGTGTTACTGCCGGCGGTGCTGTAAATACTGTAACTGCAAGGGCACAGGATTATTATATGGCATTGGCACAAAACGTTTCAGCTGTTAACGTATTGAATGGTGATTTTATCAAACTGCGCCAGTTGACTATTACTTATTCACTGCCTTCAAAAATGCTGGAAAATGTTCCTGTATTTAAAGGCGCTTCAATTTCACTGGTTGGTCGTAACCTGTTAGTGCTGATGAAGAAAACTGATAACATGGATCCTGAAGCTGGCTTCTCTTCAACAGTAAGATATGCTGGGATTGAAGGTACTAGTCTTCCATCTACAAGGACTATGGGTGTAAACCTTAACCTGAAATTTAAATAACCATCATCCGTAAAATAAATACAGAATGAAAAAACTATTAATATATATCGGCTGTGCTTCTGCGCTTTTCGCGGGATGTACAAAAGATTTTGACGCCATTAACACCAACCCCGTGGCTACCACGGCAGACGTGTTAAATCCGAATTTCCTGCTGTCGCAATCGCAGGCAGAAGCAGTACAGAGTATTGCCGGTTACCAGGGAGCTTATCTCTTCCAGAATGGCTGGGTGCAAATTACAGCCAGCACTTCCTCCGGGTCCGCCAACTATCACAGCAATAATGATAAATATGTTGAATCAAGCAATACACTGGTATATCAGGCTTCAACGTGGGGATCGGCCTATAGGGCTGCCAGTATTGCTTATGAAATGAAATTACTCACTGATGGAAAACCTGAATATTCTAACCTGAATGCAGTGGCCACCATCACAAAAGTGATTGCATTGCATAATGTGACAGACATCTATGGTGATATTCCATATACTGAAGCTTTGAAAGGTAAAGAAGATGGAACAACATTACCTAAATATGATCCTCAGCAAACGGTTTACACAACAATGCTCACAGATCTGGAAACTGCCATTACACAACTGGATCCGGCAAAAGATAAACCATCATCAGACCAGTTTTACAAAGGGGATATCGCTAAATGGAAGAAACTGGGCTATTCATTGATGTTGAAACTTGCCATGCGTTTAACAAAAGCGGATGCCACTTTGGCTAAAACCTGGGCTGAAAAAGCCTATGCAGGTGGCACCTTCTCCAGCAATGCTGACAATGCATTCTTCCAGGCCAGCAATGCTGCAGGTTATGGCAACAGCAATGCCAATGCAATGCGTGTTACAGACGACCTTTACCAGGTAAGGTGGAGCAAAACACTGATCGACTGGCTGAAAGTTAAAGATGATCCAAGGCTTTCTGCAATCGCGGAAGTTCCACAGGCTGGTCTTTCAGGAAATACAAATCTTGCTCCCGGCGATAACACTGCTTCAGCACAAAAAGGTCTGCCTAATGGATTTGACCTCAATGGCGGTGCAACTGATGTAAGCAATTCTCCAGGTTATACCGGTGGAACAGGAACAGGTGGTGATTTCACCAAACTGGGTCTGTATTCACGCCCACGAGGCTTCTACAGGAACCAGGACGGTCCTATGTTTGTGCTTACCTATGCGCAAACAGAATTACTGCTTGCTGAAGCTTCTGCAAGAGGATGGAACACAGGATCTGCCGCAACACACTATGCAAATGGTGTAACTGCTGCAATCACTTCTTTGTCTACATTCGGTTCAGACGCTACAATTTCTGCAGGTGCAGCAGCAACTTATCTTGCAGCAAATCCTTACGATAACTCCACACTTGAAAATTCGCTGAAACAAATTAATGAGCAGATCTGGGTTTTACTCGGTTCTCACCTGCAGTTTGTTGAAGCATGGACCAACTGGAGAAGGTCTGGATACCCTGTATTAACTCCCGTTAACTATATTGGTAATTTCTCAGGTGGAGCTATTCCGAGAAGGCAGCCTTACCCAGGCAGTGAGCCATCTTTGAACCCTGAGAATTACGCCAGCGCAGTTGCAGGATTGAATGGTGGAGATGTTTGGACTGCACGTGTGTGGTGGGATAAATAAGTGTGGTTAAATCTAAGGGGGACTTTTAAAAGCTTAAGGCTTTGTTTAACCAGAAGAC
>JANPJC010000321.1:0-2703 GCA_031425315.1 Chitinophagales bacterium | reverse complement strand
GCCTGCCGTTTTTGTAAGTACTGTGAGCTTTGCAAGGGCAGGATAATTTTTAGCCAGCGCCTGAAGCCGGCCAGTTTGCCTGCTGAAATTTGAGTAATTGTCCTGGCTGTGAGCGGTTATGGAAATCAGTAACAAGACAGCAGTAATAGCCGTTCGGATATTTATCATGAAAAAAATTTTGGACAGCTAATATACAGAAAGAAATACCGGTAAATCACGGATGGACATCTTAGCGATGCGGCGATTGTGTATAACGTCCGGATAATGTTGAAAGGATCAAACCCTCAATCGCAAATTTGTTTTTACTTTTGCAGCAGGTTGCCTCAGGATATCGTTTCGTTCAAAAGTTAGGACAGGCATCAATTCTATAAGTTTGCCGTGAGTGATTGTACTTTGAATGCTAATAGAAAAAGTGAAAATGGTTCCGGGAATGTTCCGGCATACATTTTGGCTCCTGGTGCTTTTTACATTATGCGAAGAACAGGATCGATAAAAAGAGCAACGCATAGGTTAAAGCTGATATATTTACCTGAATAAATTTGCAATTGTGGTACAAACATATATATACGCGGGGATAGCTTTTATTGTGGGCTTTTCTGTTGCCTGGATCATCCGCACAATCAAAGTGTTGAAACTTGCCAAACTGCAGAAGAGTACCCAGGGTTTCCTGGAAAGCGAAAAGCTAATGAAGGAAACAGTGCAAAAAGAAAATGTACAGGTTCACCAGGTAAAAATGGCAACAGAACTGGAGTACGCAAAAAAATTGAAGCAGGCAGAAGCATTGAATAAGATACTTGATGAAGATATCCTGTTGTTACAAAAAAGCAACGAGGAAACAGAAGCTTTGCTGCAGGCCGGCGAACCGGCGATTCATGCCCTGAAGCTGAAACTCATCGAGGCCAATAATATCATTGCAAGGTACAGGGCGCAGTTGGCCGTAAAGGATGGCAGCCCAACATCTATCGGGTGAATGACCGGTTACCTTTCAGCTTCAATTATTTATGGCATATTACTGAAAAATAGTTGGTGGAATTGGCTGTAACCTCGAACTGATAAGGGTTTGCTCAAAGCTTAGTGAAAGTGGTTTCACTAAGCTTTTTTTGTAGATGCAAAAGTCTAAAAAAAACGCTGTTGGGCTTGTGGTAGCCTGGCCGTTATCAGGTGGGGAAAACAGCTAGGTAAACAACGATTTAAATGCAAGGATTGTGGTATTGCATATACCAATAACAACCCAGGTCAACGGATACAAAATCGTTTTGTATGGTTTAAAAAATGGGTGGTGGAAAGACAAACTTTTAAAACACTGAGTCGTGACAGCGGCTTGTCGATTGATACATTGCAGCGCATATTTTATGCCTTCTTGCAACAATCGCCAAAAGTCAAAATTATAAAGCGGAGCAATGTGCATTTACGGATGGATGCCACCTATTTCCAACAGTTTTGCCTGCTTTGCTACCAGGATCATGATGATGGATATACACAGTTGATTCGTTTCTCAGATGGAGAACATTATACTGAGATCAAAGAAGATCTCGATAACCTCATAAAACTTGGTGTACAAATAGAAAGCATTACAACTGATGGACATAAAAGCATACTTAAAGCCATCAAAAAATCAGTTCCCGAGGTTCTAGTTCAAAGATGCCTCGTACATATACAAAGGATGTGTTTGCTTTGGCTGACGCGGTTCCCCAAGCATTCAGCAGGTGTTGAATTACGTCAGTTGGTGCTAATGCTTATGCGGATCAAAACAGAAAATGACCGCCTTTACTGGACTAAAGAATTAGCACGCTGGTATAATCAATATCAGCAATATTTAAAACAAAAAACCATCAATGAGCAAACCGGCAGATACTGGTATACTCACAAGCTATTGAGACGTTCTTACTTTACAATTAAAAGGGCAATGCCTAACATGTTCCATTACCTGGTAAACCCAGCCATTCCTTCAACAACAAACGGCATAGAAGGCTTCTTTAGTCATCTTAAAAATCACTTGGACCTGCATCGCGGATTGACTGTTCGGCATAGGATTGACTTTATCAAATGGTACATCTTCTTATCAAACGAGAAATGAGTTTTTTGGAGCCATTGAGCATTCCGGTAATAAAAGATAAAGGCAGCCATTAAGACTGCCCCTTACCGTATACGCATTAACCTTATTGCTGGCAAGTTGGTCTCCACCAGAGCTTGCTTCCCCTTCAGGTCAACAGCAGTATATTAAGAATTATTAACGAGGAAATCACCAACTATTTTTCAGTACATTACCTTGTTGAACAATTCCTTAGAACCTGATAGGTCCTGAACGCCGGATACTTTCACGGCCGAATGACATGCCCACCTTGAAACTGAAAGTAAAGTAAGCATCCTTGTCCTTTGGATTGCCCCGTATACCCCCTTCCGTTTTCCTGAACATGCCGGTTGGTCCGCCTGGATTGACCCTGTCGTTTCTTGCAAGGTCCAGCGCATTCTGCAAATCGACACCAGTTAAATAGTTTTGAAAGACCGCGGGATTAATATAGCGTGTACTTACATCATCGAGATAATCCGTGGAGATGATGCGGTGCATGAATTCGCCCCGGAGGTTAAAAGTCGGCGACAGTTCATACTTAAATCCAAGGCCTAAGGGTATGCTCATACCCGTTAATTTATAAGGCTTCCGGGTTGGATATTCTGAAATGCCCTGGCCCTCCAGGCTGAGCG
>JANPJC010000320.1:0-4771 GCA_031425315.1 Chitinophagales bacterium | reverse complement strand
CTATAGAATCCATCTACCTGGAAATCGCCTTTCTTTTTTAGTGATGGCAGATTTTGAGTGGTGGTGCTGTAGATATAACGCGGAGTATTACAGGAGATGATTAAGATCAGCAATACCGGGATAAGGAATACCAAAAATGTTTTCATACAAGTGTAAGAACGTAATCTACTTAAAAGTGCTGCACGTTCTAGGTGAATAAGTGAATATGTCAATGGGTGAATTCGAAAAAAGTGCGAAGTATGAATTGCGAAATCCGAAGTGAACAGCCTTATCCGCGTGAATCGTCAATCGTGAATCAATGTCGTTGAATTAAGGATTTTAGTTTGAAATTCAGATATATTTAGCTGGCTGTTCTTTCCGTGTATTCGTTACCGCGTTTACCGACTTACCGGCGTGTATTTGTATTTCCTGGTTATTTCAACGACATTGAATCGTGAATCGTCAATAAACAGCCGTCTCCAATTATTCTTACCTTCTAAATTTTTACGTAAAAACTTAACATATAAAATGTAGTACTGTATTGACTGTTCCCTACTTTCTACCTTCTACTTTCTACCAACTTTGTATCGGCTATTCTCTGTGTCCAAACACTAAGTGATCGGAAGAATGCAACCAGCAATAGATAATCCATCAAAGATTAAATTTCTTTATCAAGGCCAGTAACACACCATTCGTCCAACCGAATCCGTCCTGAGACGGATATTCGCCACCACCAGCTTCCAACTTAGTATCGAGTACATTATACTTCTCCATTAATTTACCGGTGCGGGCATAAACATCTTTATTCAGCTTCACCCAACGTTCACTTATCATTCTTGCTTCATTGAAGTAATCATATTTCTCCAGACCAATGATTGATATCCATTGCAAAGGTGCCCATCCGTTAGGCGCATCCCACTGTTGACCAGTATTTTCAGTAGTAGTAAGCAAACCTCCATCTTTAAACAGTTTTGACATCACTGCCTGTTGTTGTTTGTCGGCCCTTACCCTGTCAGCCACCTGGAAAAATAAAGCAGACATCCCTGCAAGATTTACCTGCGAGCTTACTTTATTTCGTACAAAATCATAATCGCCATAAATACCCACCCCGTCGTTCCAGCAATATTTTTCAATTGCAGCTTTTCTGTCTTTCGCTTTCTTGTCATACTCACCTGCCTTTGCAGTATACCCCGCTGCTACACCAGGTGAAGGCGATGACATTTTTGTATACGCAAGCCTGATTGTTTTCTCTAATTGATATAACAGGCAATTCAGGTCGACAGCAATAAGGTCTGTTGTAATGATTGTTTCAATAGTTTTCTGATCTGTAAACCATCTGCTGCTGAAATCCCAACCACTTGCAGCGCCTGAGCGCAGGTGGCGGTATACTGTGCCACTTATTTGTTCAACTGCTTTCTCTTTATCTTTTTCTTTTTTAAATGTTTTTGTTGCTAATTGCTGTTGCACACTTTTCTCCGTAACCATTACATCTTCTCTATAGCTCTCTTGTCGGGGTATTTCAAGATCGTCCCAATACCTGTTTAATATAGAACCATCTGCGAGCTTTACAACTCGTTTATCGGCCATTCCTGGTTTTAATTTATCAGCCCCTGCCATCCAATACTGATACTCTTTTTCTAAAGCAGGTAAATAAGTTCTAAGCACTTCATCTCCATTTATTTCTGCCAATAACTCCACCATCATTGCAAAAAATGGAGGCTGCGAACGGCTCACATAATATGATCTGTTGCCATTAGGTATATGACCATAAGTGTTAATCATATATGCAAAATTCTTCACCATATTTTCAATCAAAACTGTTTCACCGCTCTCTTTTAAACCAAGCATAGTGAAATAGGAATCCCAGTAATAAATTTCCCTGAAACGTCCGCCTGGAACAATATACGGATGAGGTAACGGCAACAATGAACTACCAGTTACCTGTGCATCCGGATTTCTTTTTAAAACCGACCATAAACTTTCAATATGCTTTACAACATCTTTTTCCTGCTGTACATATTTTAACTCCGGCGTTTCGGGTATAATAAAATTTTCTTTCACAAAAAGTTCAAGCGAAAATTTAAATGCAGGATTACTTTTTATCTTTCTGTAATCAGAGAGAATTTTTGAGGGTTCTTTTTTAGGAATAACATCAACAAATGTTTTTCCATCAGGAAATATTTGTGAAAGCTGAACGGCTGTAAACAATTCAGCATAAATTTTATCGGGAGTGGCAACCTGTTGGCCGAGCAAATAATATGGAAAGGTCAATGAAATTAAAACTAATAATTTCTTCATTTGTAAGATTGATTCTGGTTATGAAGTTAATCATTCAGTTTAAACCATAGCAAGACTTAATAACGCAGCGTTTGAGGTTGAAATGTTTCCCAGCTGTGCCAGAATTCCTGAAACGCTTTAACCGGATGTAAAGATGAAGTAGTGTCAATTCCTCTTCCATCGATCGTATACCTGATGTCTTTACCCATCAGGGTATCTTGTTTTAAAACAAGTGTTTGTCCCCGGGGCTGAACTAATGCAAAAAAACTTTTGCCATCCTCCGCCAATACAACGATGACAGAGTCGCTACCAATTTTATCATAAACAATTCTCTGCTGCACCAGTTGATTCCAATCATATGCTTTAGTTAATCCATTATGTTTGACACCTACCACCCATGATTTCCGCTTCCATGATAAACTATCCGTCCCGGTTAACTCCTTTCTGCTTGCTCCGGATTCATATAATAATGTGCTGTCATAGCTGTCAGTAAACGCAGGATCCGCCTGCATAACCAATGACGACGGATATAATTTCAACCATTGGTCGAGAGAAGTTTGTTTAAATGACAATTCTGGCAGCTGTGACCCTTTTAATTTTCCGGTGATGGCCTCGCCCGTAACCTGCCGCCACCAGCTCTTAGTTGTTTCGTCTTCGATCATTGCATTAAAGTGGTCCATGCCTACAAGCCTGAATCTTTCGTGTTTACCATTGACGATCGGTTCATAAATCCTCCCTGTCCGGCAAACTGTACAATAAGTAACCAACACCGGCTTGCCGCCCACACTATCCTGAATATGGTGATGGTATCCAAGATACTGAATAGGATATGCCTTTGCTTCATTATTGTACACCACACCCATTACCAGTCTTGCAGTATCCGTTTCATTTTCTTTTGCAGATTTCATAATTAATTCCTGTGGCTGCAAAAACATATGATCGGCCGACATTACAAAATTGAACATGTATATAACTACCAGCAAAGGAAGTAACAAAGCTAATGGCAACCATTTCTTTTTCCATTGTGACTTCACTAAACCAATCAGCAACAAAAGAGCAAAAAACATTCTGAAAGCCCAACGCCAGGTGTATAAAAAGTAAGCGAGGTCTATACTGTTCATGTGCTGGCTCCCCGGCATAGGCATGATGAAATAAACATTCATTATTTCAAAAACAATTAAGCCAATTAAACCGGTGAAGTATAGTTTTTTCATAATGCTTTTGATTATTAGGTAGGCAATAAGGCAGGAGGCAATAGGAAAACAGAACGGCTGTTCTTTCACACATTCACCAGTGAGCAGTAAGCAGTAAGCAGTAAGCAGTAAGCAGTAAGCAGTAAGCAGTAAGCAGTAAGCAGCGAACAGCCATTCTCTGTTTATCACAATTCACGCGGGCAACGGCTGTTCATTCACACATTGACTCATTCACATATTCACCAGTGAACAGTAAGCAGTAAGCAGCGAACAGCCATTCTCTGTTTATCACAATTCACGCGGGCAACGGCTGTTTACTTCGCACTTCGCATTTCCCACTTCACACTTCAAAAAGCTATTCCCACACTGAAAACCACGCTCCTTCCATCCGACGGATAAATACCTCCCGGACCAGGAAAATTCCATGGCCGTTCAGTGAAATACTTTTTATCAAACAGATTATTGATTGAAAGATTAACTGTAAAAACCTTTTTTGTTCTGTACGTAAAGTTCCAATCGTATATACCATAAGCGGGCACAACACCCACTGTGCCACTTGCATTGGGCTCTACAGTATTCAACGCATCAGCAAATGCTTTACCCGTATAGCTAAACTGAAAAGTTGTTGAAAATCCCTTATATCCAAGAGTAATTCCATTTTTGGATATCCACTCTGGCGATACCTGTACCCTGTTACCAGAAATATCCTTGTTGATTCCGCCTGATATAACAGATCCTTTGAGGTACCGTGCATGTATATACGAAGTTGCGGTATACACCGAAATCCTGTACGTAGTGCGGTAACTGGTAAGCCATTTTAATGGCTGCAACTCTGCATATAATTCAAATCCACTGGACCTGGAATTGCCTGTATTTGTACGATAGGTATAAGTGCCCTGATTATCTGAGATCACAACACTTCCTGAACGGTTATTATAACGTACATTAAACAGTGTAAAATTTAAATCAAGGTAATTACCGAATTTCCCTTTGATACCTAATTCAGAAATATGCCCGCTCGCATCTTTAATTTCAGGATCAATCCTTACCAATGGACTTGACGGAATGATATCGCCAAAAATTACCGGACGATATGCCTGCGTCCAGTTACCATATAATTGCCAGCCTTGTGTAAGTTGATATTGTGCACCAGCCCCAAGCAATGTGAAACGATGTGGAATGTTAACAGGAATTTTGTCAGAATCATAGTAGCTGATAGTTCCTTTCATTTTCGTTTCACCGATTTCACTTCTGATTCCTGTCGTAACGAGTAAACGGGAAGATAGTCGCAGTAAATTCTCGGCAAAAATTGAAACATTCTG
>JANPJC010000319.1:0-8311 GCA_031425315.1 Chitinophagales bacterium | reverse complement strand
CAAAAAATGGTAAAACCAGTAAAATCTAATTGCTTAAATTGTGTCATGGGTTTCTGTTTTTTAAAGTGATTGAATGATTTGACTCCTTCAATTTACACTTTTACAGGACCCATTTTTCTTGTCTCATACATGAGACCTACTGCCTGTTCAAATAATATGTTTTCACCAACATGCGGTACGGTCCCATCAAATGATGTTGAAATGTTTTTGCCGGATCTTCAGGAAAAGCCTGCCAGTACGCCGCATCTGGAATCAACACTATAGGCACACCTGCACGGGTATATACTGAAGTATTTGCAAAGGCAGGTTGTTTAAACTGTGGTAATACTTTTTTCACCACTTTATACATTTTGTGACCGAGATATTTATCCAGCCTGCGTTGTGCTTTTTTCGTAGAACGGTCCATCTTTTTAAATACGCCATTAAGGTACCATCTTGCGATAGGCTTTTGACTACCAAGTATAGCCTGAATATTACTGAACGGACTGCCCGTATTGTAATCATTAAGTGTTTGTACACCGTTGGGTGTTTCGGGTACCCAGTCGGCACTGTTCACAATCGTATAGGCTTTCCCGTTACGTGTTATGAAATCAAAATCGTAAGCGTAATATGTATTGCCGGGTTTGGGTGCAGCACTGCAATAGGTTGTCCATTTAATGTTTGATGGCAGTTCACCTTTTTGTGTGAGATAATAAAGGTATGAGGTAGTTAAAAAAGCCAGGCCTCCACCCTGGCTATGTCCCATAATTATAAACTGATTAGTTTTATCAGTTGCAATAGTTTCTTTTATCGCCGAAACTAATCCTGGTGCGAAATGTGCCAACCCAATCATCCAGCCGATATGCACTGCTGCTTTTGGATTCGCAGCAACCTGGTATTGAAAATTAGTACTGTCATTAATTTGCAACGAACCTGTAGCTGGAATCATTGCCGCATAAAAATTTGCCATCCAGCTTACCGGCTGCTGAATAGTTCCCCTGATGCTTATTACCGCAACACCATCATTTCTCTTCCACATTTCCCACCGGTTAAGTAAACCCACTTCAGGTGATCGGTATTGTAATGTATAAATGTTTGTAAGTCCGGTTTCTTTACCAAGGGCAACATCGGGCATATGTGTTATTTCATTTACACCGAGCAGGTCATAATATTCCCTCGCATTAAATCCCACTTGATTAGTTTCCTGCCCATTGCTGCAAAAACTGCAAAACGCAATAAGTCCTGCCAAAATTATTTTTAATCTCATTCCAGTGTTGTTTATGGATGACTGACTTTACCAGTCACAATTTAAATATCGGGTAATTATGGATTAATGCGGTATCCACGCAGAAATTCTTCAGTATTCATTTTTCGTTTTCCTTCCAACTGCATTTCAATAACTTCAAGATACCCAAATAAACAAAAAAAGTGAAGGAATGTTTTTCCGTCTGATTCATAGGTACCCGGGATTTTTGAATGAGAGAGAATTTGTTTTTTTGTACGGTAAATTTTCAGCAGTTTATCATTTAATGTTGTAAAAGCACCTGGGAATGGAGAGAGGCCTCGAACAAGATTGTGAACATCTTCTGCACTGTGATTAAAATCTATTCTGCAATCTTCTGTAAAAATTTTTGGCGCATGTTTTAATGCTGAGGATTCAATTTTCAATTGTTCAATTTCCGGTAAATTTCCAGCGGCTAATCCTTTAATAGTGTTGATTAAAAGGGACGCGCCGATCATTTTCATCCTGTCGTGTAATTCGCCGGCAGTTTCATTTTCATCAATTGCAATACTTTGCTTTAAGAGGATATTCCCTTTATCGATTTCGTGGACTAATTTAAATGTTGTGACGCCGGTTTCTTTCTCCCCGTTGATAATCGCCCAATTGATAGGTGCAGCACCCCTATACTGAGGTAGTAACGATCCGTGTACATTAATGGTCCCCATTGGAGGCATATTCCACACCGCTTCGGGCAACATTCTGAAGGCAACAACAATCTGAAGATCGGCACTCAAATCCCGCAGCTGTTGGAGAAAATCAGGGCTTTTTAGTTTTTCAGGTTGAAGAACAGTCAGACTGTTTTCCATTGCGAATTTTTTCACAGCCGAAATATTCATCTGCATGCCTCTCCCTGAGGGTTTATCAGGTGCAGTGACCACCGCGATTACGGCACACCCTGCTTCCAGCAATGCCGCCAACGAAGCGACTGCAAATTCGGGTGTACCCATAAAAATGATCCTTAAGGCATTGATCGGCTTCATAAGCGCAAGATACCTAAACCGGTCAAATGCTTTTACCGGATCTGCGGCCTGAGTAAAATTTATTACTTCGTTTTGAAGTAATAACGCTAATTTTAGCGTCCATTTTAAGGCAAGTTGATCGCTCTTTTTATCTTTTCATCGGGCACTGCAGGCGTATGACAAAGGTCCAGTCTCCTTTATCCGGCGTACTTTCAGGATTGTATCGATTTTGCTGTAACCATTAAAAAAAATATGAACATGCAAGTAAAAGTGGGTGATGTTGTTAGGGTACATTATACCGGCAAATTACTCGATGGAACAACCTTTGATTCATCAGAAGGAAGGGATCCTCTTGAGTTTACGGTAGGTGCGGGACAAATGATCAGCGGTTTTGACAGCGGCGTTCAGGGAATGAATGTTGGTGATAAAAAAACTATTCAGATTGCCGCCGATGATGCTTACGGGCAGAGGGATGAAGAGGCCGTGATCGAATTTCCAAAAGAAAATGTACCTGCTGAATTACAGGTTGAACCGGGCATGCAGTTGACCCTGCGCAATCAGCACGGTCATCCTATACCGGTAGTGGTGTTGGAGGTAAAAGAAGATATTATTGTAATGGATGCCAATCATATGCTGGCAGGGAAAGAACTTGTATTTGATGTTGAAATAGTAGAAATCGTTGGTGGAAAACCTTTGATCATTACGCCATAAACAGATCATTATCACATAGGATATAAAGCGGGAAGCATAATTACTTCCCGCTTTTGTTTTAATATTCAGCGCCGGAGCCACCAGCCCAACCATAACCCACATAGCCCCCACTGCAGGATCGCATCCAGAAAATCCGCAGTGGTCCCTTTTGTTTCGTACCAGATATGAACAGAATAAGGGAACACAGAAAAACCGATGATACCAATAAATAAACTTGTTAAAAATATTGTTGAAAAACTCGGTGCATTCATATTTTGAATAATCCAGATCAACATGGCTACGCAGATAAGACTTACGATAAACCCACGAAGAATATTCATACCCATATTGCCGTCATATCTGGCATGATATGAAACTTTTGCCCATGGCTTACCCATGGAAGTTTCCATAATTTTAGATTGTTCTTCTGAACTGGCGCCATCAGGATAAGTGGGTAGAAAATATTCGCCTGGTTCAAGCTGACTGCCGAGAAAATTCAATATCGTATCCTGTTTGGCAGCATAGTCGTTCGCGGGTCTGTGAAGTTGCAGAGCGGTCCACGATAACGTTTGCCAGCCGAAAACAATAATGCCCCCGATTAGGGTGCCAATAATCCATTTTTTCATGGTGGTTGTTTTAAGGCAGATAAGGTAAGAAATATTACAGAAAATCTTTTTATAATAAAGAACGGAAACCTGCATGGTATCACTCACTGAATTCTTCTTAACATTGCCCAAAATTCTGATATGGACTTTACAGTAAAAGATAAATTCATGCGGTATGTTCAGATCGACACACAATCTGATCCACATAGTGTTACAAGTCCTACAACAGAGAAACAAAAAAATCTTTCAGCATTGCTGGTAAAAGAACTTCGTGAAATGGGTGTCACTGATGCACACCTTGATCAGTTTGGCTATGTCTATGCCACAATTCCTTCCAATGTTGATTACGATGTTCCGGTTATTTGTTTCTGCTCACATGTAGATACTTCGCCTGATTGTTCCGGTGAGGGGGTGAAACCGTTGTTGCATCCAAAATGGGATGGCAGAGATATTCATTTGCCGGATGACACAAGCCAGGTGATCAGCGTTAATAATGATGAATACCTGAAAGAAAAAATTGGTGAAGATCTGATAACAGCAAGTGGTGCTACTCTGCTCGGCGCGGATGATAAAGCTGGCGTGGCGATTATTATGGAATTTGCTGAAAAGCTGATAAAGTATTCTGAAATTCTTCACGGGGAAATTAAAATTTTATTTACACCAGATGAGGAAGTAGGCAGGGGAGTAGATAATGTTGATATTAAAAAACTTGGTGCACAGTATGCCTATACGTTAGATGGTGGTGAACGGGGTTCGCTGGAAGACGAAACCTTTTCAGCTGATGGTGTGGTGATAACAATCAATGGCATCAGTGCGCATCCGGGTTTTGCAAAAGGCAAGTTGGTAAATGCAATAAAAATTGCCGGAGAAATACTTCATGAATTACCACGTACTGGATTATCACCTGAAACCACTCATGATCGCGAGGGTTTTGTACATCCGGTTCATATCGAAGGCAATGCAGAAAAAGCATCGCTGCATTTTATCATTCGCGATTTTGTAACCAGCCAGCTTAAAGTGTATGAAAAATTACTTGATAATATCACCAGCAGGGTAGTGTCTGATCATCCTGGCGCCACCTATCAACTACAGGTAAAGGAACAATACCGCAATATGAAGGAAATGCTGGATATGCATCCCCACGTTACCACATATGCCGCTGAGGCTATCGAAAGAGCAGGTATGGCGGTACGAAAGATGAGTGTCCGCGGCGGCACTGATGGCTCCCGGCTTTCATTTATGGGATTGCCCTGTCCGAATATTTTTACAGGTGAAATGGCATTTCATTCAAAGCTGGAATATGTAAGCGTTCAGGATATGGAAAAAGCAGTTCTGACGTTAATTGAACTTGCTAAAATATGGGCAGAAAAAGCTGCAGGAAACAATTGATAAAGGTTGTAAGTGGTGGGTGAGAGGTTTTATGGTAATAAGTCCTTTTTTTTGTATAATAAAATATTGGGGATCTACAATTTTAAATTGAGCATAGTTAGAAACTGCAATCAACTTACTCGCACCATTTTTGCGTGTACTTCACCTGCCTTTCCTACTGCCTATTGCCTATTGCCTCTTTATGTCGCCGACATTGTAAGCATTTCATTCCTTTTCCAGATCCGCAAGTACCAATAAACAGGGAAACCAATTACGCTGGCAAATATGAAAATAATAGCCCAGAATAATTTCTCATTTCCTTCCAGTTCAGGATTGTTAATGGCATGAACGATATAATACACCAGCAACCCAAAACTTAAAAGCCCCAGTGCCAGCGTAATGATTACTATAGAAACAATATCTCCAATTATCGGAAAAGGCATATCTGCATGATGAGACAAGATTGCGTTCTTGACCAGCAGCATAACGCTTAACATGTACATACAAATCAAAACAAAAGGAAGAAAGGTAAAGATGCCGAGGATGATTTTGTTGCCTTTAGTCATTGCAGAATATTTTAAAGGTGATGAACTTTCCCCGGGGCGGATTCTGCACACAATTGTATCTCGCAAAGCGCTATTCAATATAGCCTTTTTATTCTGGAATTTTCAATTTTAGGACATTGAATTTTCTATCTTTTTCGGGTCTTTGCCGCATAAGCCCCTACTTTAAACAGCTAAAACGAATTAACATTCGATGACCAACAGTTTTCCCCGTTTTTTATTGTTTGAGTATTGTTGACTGTTACAAATTCCTTTCTTAATCGTCGTCAATTATCAATTCGCTGCACCATTTTCCTATATAATTTGTTAATCCGTGCCTCTTGTCATACATTTTTGAATCATCTTTGCGCATCTTTATCGTTATTGGCAAACGGATGTTCCGGATAGCCAATTGCTCAGTTCAAAATAATTCATATGACAGGATGGTTTTTGCAGGTTATTACTTCTACCACGCAGGTTGCCGATACGCTCACAAATGCCGTGCAGGCAGTTGCGGCTCCCAAAGAAATCCATTTATGGGACGTTCTGAAGTCGGGCGGGCCATTGATGATTCCGCTTGGGTTAATGTTCGTTGCCGTTGTCTTCTTCTTCTTTGAACGAAACATTGCTATTCGCAAAGCAGCCAAGGTCGATCAGAACTTTATGATGATCATTCGTGATCATATCGTAAACGGTAATATTTCTGCCGCCAGGGGAATGACGCGGAATACTAATCATCCGGTAGCGCGGATTATTGATAAAGGACTACAGCGGCTCGGAAAACCAATTGAGGCGATTGAACGCAGCATGGAAAACGTTGCGCAACTTGAAATGTATAGTCTTGAACGAAACCTCAGTGTGCTCTCCGTAATATCCAGGGCAGCCCCAATTTTTGGTTTCGTTGGTACATTGGCAGGTTTGATGCAGCTGTTTTTTGACATTAACTCTACAGGTGAATTTGTATTAAACACAATTGCCGGCGGACTTTATGTTAAACTGGTTACCTCTATTTCAGGCCTGCTGATTGGGTTGATGGCTTTCCTTTCTTATAGTTACCTGCTTACACAGATTGATAAAACAGCCAATAAAATGGAAGTCGCCGCTGCTGACTTCCTGGATATCCTTCAGGAGCCTACAAAGTAGTAAACCACGAATATGAAGTTAAGAAAGAAACATAGGGGCGAGACGGAGGTATTCACCGATGCATTGAACGATATCCTGTTCATATTGCTTATGTTTTTCCTGATCGTTGCCACATTGGCCAATCCCAATGTGATTAAACTTTCGCAGCCAAAATCAAAAAGTGACACAAAAGTCAAGCAGAATGTGGTGGTGTCAATTGCTATCAATCAGCAATATTATGTTGGTACAACAAGGGTTTCAATCGACTCGCTGAGAAGCGCGCTATTACCAGCCCTGCAAAAGGAGAAAACCGATATTCCTACGGTCGTTATCAATGCCGACAAAGCTGTGCCCCTCGACGATGTGGTAGCTGTGATGCGTGTAGCGAGAGACCTGGGAGCGCGTACTGTTCTTTCTGTAGATAAAAACTAAACTGAATTCAATGCTGTTTTCCTCCTTTCCGCTTTCTACCATTGCGGAATTTAATGTCATTGTCCAGCAATAATCGAAACCGATTTAATCGCTATTTTATAAATATTGCTTAAACTGTTTTTCGTTTCTTATAAAACCATCAGTTTTTCTCCAAATTCCTATTCCCTTCATACTTTTAACGCCATATGACGGTTAAAGAGGCTTCCGATAGTATAAAGAGCAGTATAGAACCAATATATGGCACTCACGAGGCCAATGCCATTGCAGCGGTGTTAATAGAATATCTAACCGGCCTAACGCGATCGCAATTAATCATCGATAAGAAGCGATTACTTACTTCAGATGAGCTTAAAAATTTTGTAAAGGCGTTTTCCCGTTTGAAAGCTTACTGGCCGGTACAATATATTACAGGAGAAGCCTGGTTTGCCGGCATGAGGTTTTTTGTTGATCAGCGTGTGCTGATTCCCCGCCCGGAAACAGAGGAACTTGTGGAATGGATGGTAAAAGATATCTCTGCCCGGAGAATTGAAGGAGCAATTTCGATTCTCGATATTGGAACAGGAAGTGGATGTATCCCTATAGCACTGAAAAAGAAAATTCCATATGCGCAGATATGGTCATTGGATGTAAGTACTGACGCGCTGGACGTGGCGACTGTTAACGCCAAAGCATTGAATGCAGAAGTCAGTTTTGCAAAAGTTGATATTGCAGATGAAACACAATGGGATGCTTTACCGGTTTTTGATTTTATAGTCAGTAATCCGCCCTATATTCCTGAGCTGGAGAAATCAACAATCCCGCAAAATGTACTGGAACACGAACCCCATCTCGCCTTATTTGTGGGAGATTTTGATCCGCTTCACTATTACCGCGTAATTGCTGATTTTTCGAAGAAACATCTCCGCAGCGGGGGCGCTATCTACCTGGAAATTCATGAAAACTTTGCCGCAGACATTTTACATTTCCTGAACTGTGATGGATTTGCTAATGTAGAAATGCGAAAAGATTTACAGGGCAAAGACAGGATGATAAAAGCCTTAACCCGCTAGTATTTCTTTGTGATTACTGTCCTTATTTGTTCCTTTGCCAACCATGGACGAGCACGAAAAATACATGAACCGCTGTTTGCAGCTTGCTGTTTTGGGTGCGGGTAACGTTTCTCCTAATCCCATGGTCGGTGCAGTGTTGGTGCATAAAAACAGAATAATAGGTGAGGGGTATCACCAGGCATATGGTAAGGCGCATGCTGAAGTTAACTGCCTGGATGCTGTGGCTGAAGAAGACAAGCATCTTATTCCGGAGTCTGAATTATATGTTTCACTGGAACCCTGT
>JANPJC010000318.1:0-3125 GCA_031425315.1 Chitinophagales bacterium | reverse complement strand
AATGCCTGCCTGATAACCTGTAAAAAAGTACTCCTGATAATGCAACCCCCTCTCCATATCTTCGAAATTTCATCAAGCTTTAATTGATACCCATAAGTTTCAGATGCACGCGACAACAAATGAATGCCCTGAGCGTAAATGCATATCATTGAAAAATGATATGCTTCTTTTAATCCCGCAAGAAGGGTTTCAGCGTTCCAATCTGTTACGGTATCTCCACTTTGTCCAAATACGCCCGATGTTTCCATCCGCAGTAATTTATATTTTGAGATATCGCGCATGACCACCGCAACGTCGATAGTGGGAATAGGCAATTCAAGATCTGTAGAAATTTGTGTGGTCCATTTTCCGGTGCCTTTCGATTTTGCTTCATCTTTTATCTGGTCAATAAGATGTGTTCCATCCTGTACTTGAAAAGCAAAAATATCTGCAGTTATTTCCAGGAGATAAGATTGTAACTCATCGCTGTTCCATGAGGCAAATACTTTCTGGATTTCAGTATTGTTCATTTTCAAACCACGGCGCATCAACTCATAACTATCGGCGATTAATTGCATCATCGCATATTCGATACCGTTATGTACCATTTTTACAAAATGCCCGCTGGCACCAGGACCAATATATGCCACACAAGGCTCTCCATTTACCTTCGCAGCTATTGCCTCGAGAACCGGTTTTACATATAGATAAGCTGAAACATTTCCGCCGGGCATAAGACTTGGTCCCCTTCTTGCTCCTTCTTCACCGCCTGACACACCCATACCAAAAAAATGCAGACCGATTTCATCGAGTTTTTTCACGCGGGCAGTAGTATCAGCAAAATGCGAATTACCTCCATCAATAATTATATCGTCCTTATTCAGCAATGGTGCTAGTTCTTCTAACACAGCATCTACAATTTTACCGGCGGGCACCAGTAAAATAATAACCCTTGGCGAGTCAATCACAGAAAGGAAACTGTCCATCGTAGCAAAAGCTTTCACCGGTTTCCCCGCACCTTCTTCTTCCAGTAAACTTAATTTAGAAATGTCTTTATCGTACCCCGCAACTGCAAACCCATTGTCAGCCATATTTAATAGAAGATTCCGGCCCATTGTACCTAGTCCAATCATTCCAATTCTAAAAGTTTCATTCGCCATAAAAAATATTTATCATTTTAATTTTATCAATTTTGATTAAGCGCTTCGCTTTGGAATACATTTCCGAACCTTTCAAGCGCTTCGCTTTGAAATACATAGCCGGTGAGACGGCGAGTGCGGGAATGAATACACGGGAATTCTTTCCCGCACCTTTCCGTTCTCTCCGGCTTCCCGGCGTGTATTAGTTCATTGTAGTTTCATCAGGGGCTTTTTTTGCCGGCGAGACGGTGAGATCGGGATTGAATACACGGGAATTCTTTCCCGCACCTTTCCGTTCTCTCCGGCTTCCCGGCGATTGTATTTGTGTCCAGTTTTCCATTACAAGTTATCCATTAATCAAAAAAGAAAATCATTCTTCAAGTGCCCTGATTTTGTTTAACCTTCTCCCGTATTTATCGCCGTCTTTAAAAGAAGATAACAGAAAGACCTGTACAATTTCCTGCGCCAGTGCAAAACCGGTTATTCTACCACCTAAACAAATAAGGTTCATATCATCATCCTCAACACCCTGGTGTGCAGAAAAATAGTCAGTGATCAGGCATGCCCGGGCTCCTTTTACTTTGTTGGCAGCAATCGTGGCGCCTACCCCACTTCCACAAATGGCGACACCCTTTTGTACTGTTCCGGCGGCTACGGCCCGGGCTAAAGGCACAACATAATCAGGATAATCGTCAAGATCATCACGCTCAAAAGCACCAAAATCCACCACTTCATAACCCAATGATAAAATATAGGGATGCAGAATCTGTTTGAGCGCAAAACCTCCATGGTCGGTGGCGATACCCACTTTAATCATAATTTTTGGTTTACAGGGTTCTAAAATAATGCAATCTGGCGGCATAAAATTCCAGAGGAAAAAGGCTGGTTTTACCCGCGATGCAAATACCGGCGCCCTTACCCTTGTTTGACCACTTAGAAACGCTAATAATACTTATCTTTCAGGCTATACACATTTGCCCCAACGATTGCGCTGCTGTTAACATCAGAAATAAAAAATATGTCGATAAGAGTAGCCATCAACCATAACACATCCTATCATTACGACCGGGCGGTATCATTGTCGCCGCATGTATTCAGACTCAGGCCTGCAGTGCATTCGCGTACACCTATTGAAGCCTATTCATTTAAGATCAAACCTGAAAATCATTTTATCAATTGGCAGCAAGATCCATTTGGTAATTACCAGGCCAGGGTGGTTTTTCCGGAAAAGGCGACTGAATTGAAAATTGAGGTGGAAGTGATTGCCAATCTAACCGTGATCAATCCTTTTGATTTTTTTGTTGAGGAATATGCGGATAAATTTCCTTTTAAATATCGGGATCAGCTTGCTGCAGAATTAATGCCTTATCTGGAAATCAATGAGAGCGGGCCTTTGCTGACGCAATGGCTGCAGTTATTTGATCGATCAGAAAAAGGTATTATTGATTTCCTGGTGTATATCAATCAAAAATTAAACACGGAAATCCAGTATAATATCAGGATGGAACCTGGTGTACAAACCTGCGAAGACACCTTGTTCAGGGCTAATGGTTCCTGCAGGGATTCTGCATGGCTGCTGGTGCAGATTCTCCGTCATTTAGGTTTGGCCGCAAGGTTTGTTTCCGGCTACCTGGTGCAGCTCACAGCCGATATCAAATCATTGGATGGTCCTTCGGGTCCGGAAGCAGATTTTACCGATCTGCATGCATGGACGGAAGTTTATATTCCTGGTGCAGGATGGGTGGGCCTCGATCCAACCTCAGGTTTGTTTGCGAGTGAAGGACATATTCCATTAGCGTGTACACCTCATTATCTGAGCGCTGCACCGGTTGTGGGAGCCACGGATTTTTGTGAAACGACCTTCAGTTTTTCCAATACTGTTACCCGCATGCTGGAATTGCCCAGGGTAACTAAACCATATACTGAAGAACAATGGGCTGCAATTCATGCAACAGGATACCTGATTGATGAAGATCTGCATGCCGGCGATGTTCGTATGACGATGGG
>JANPJC010000317.1:0-1591 GCA_031425315.1 Chitinophagales bacterium | reverse complement strand
AGTTGTTGCAAAACCTGTTACTGAACCAACTGACGACAGTCGGTTTGTTTATCATGTTGTAGCTCCGGGTGACACACTTTGGAAAATTGCTCAACGTTATGAAGGCATGACTGTTCAGCAAATAAAAGAAATGAACAAACTTCAAACCAACGACCTTAAAGTCGGCACGCGGATCAAGGTACAAGTACAAGGGTAAGCAATTACTCAAATGATATTCAAAAGACACCCTTTGCGGTGTCTTTTTTTGATTCATATTTTCATAGATCGGCCATACAACCTTTCGGCAAAAATCCGTACTTTTGTATATACAAAATCCCTATTATGAAAAAATCAATACTATTCTTATTCCTTCTCGCTTCTACAAAAATTTTGTTTGGCCAGGGAATCCTAAATCCAAGTTTTGAAACGTGGACATCGTTTACTGCTTCAGGAGGTTCTGGTGAATATCCAACCGGTTGGACAACAACCGATAGCATCACTAAAGCAAATGGCGGAGTAGAATCAGCATGGAAAGGAAGTGATTTCTATGACGGTTTATTTTCTCTGCATTTGAAAACTTCTCAAATAACATATTTTGGTTTTCCAATCACAGGTCCCGCAATTGCGACTAACGGTAATGTAAATCTTGTTGGGGCTTCCTTTGTGTTTAGTGGAGGTTCAGATGAGACAAGCAGAGCCCGATACTATTCAGGTCAGTATAAATACTCACCTGCTGCTTCTACAGATTCAGGACAAGTGAATGTATTTTTACTGAAAAGAAATGGTTCTAACCGGGATACAATTGCAGCCGGAACGGTATCATTGACTCCGGCAACTACTTATACGCAATTTATTGTCATGATGGTGTTTCGTGATTGGACAACCCAACCGGATACGTCATTAATTTTAATTCAATCTTCAAAAGGTGGAATCAATGGTTCTACGGTTGCTCTTGGAAGTGAACTGGTGATTGATTCATTGAACTCAACAGGTTTTGTCGGAGTTGAAGAATTATCAGGTGATGTGAAAAGATTTTCAGTGTATCCTTCACCGGCATCTTCAACGATCACAATTGATGCCGAATTAAGAAACCCAACTACACTTTCATACGATCTGTTCGACAATAACGGGCGCTGGATCCGTTCAGAGAAAATGAGTACTTCGAAAGAAACAATTGAGATCTCAGATTTAGCAGTAGGAAACTACATAGTTAAATTGAATGCAGATGGAAAAATGATTACTGCCAAACAGTTTTCAGTTAACAGATAATATTTTATTTTTTTGCCCGCCCCTTAAGGGCCGTGCAAAAAAATAAAAATACATCAAATGCCATTCTTTTCATCACTGTACTCTAAAATTCTAAATTTCTCTTTTCTACTATTTCCTAAATAGAAATGCGAACCCTTGATAAAAATATTAAAACAATAGACCAAATAAACCAAGAAACAAATAAATGGTTTTTAAATGTTTGTTTCAATACCATAATTTAGTTGCTTGGAAAATAACATTAAATTTTTTTATGAAACCTAAATTTCACTTTTCACTTTTCACTATTCACTTTTCACTTTTCACTTTTCACTTTTCACTTTTCACTTTTCACTTTTCACTTTTC
>JANPJC010000316.1:0-3668 GCA_031425315.1 Chitinophagales bacterium | reverse complement strand
CCGGTATGAAATCCCGCAAATACATGGTGACGATCGTTGAAATGATACATAAACGAAGCATTATACACCAATGACGAAGGTTTGATATGCACAGGCCCTGTGGCAGTATCGTTAATGCGGATTGAAAAAGTATTAAATCGTATCCCAGCTTCAATTGAAAATTTTTGCCAATTCAAATGATGAAGCGAATAAACAGAATAGTTGCCATACTTTGAATTGTCCGGATATAATCCCCGCACTGACTGATTATTCAGATTGGAGAGATTAATGTCATTCCGGGTACTTCCCACTTTGTCATTATAAATCTCAATACCTGAATTGGCGGTCCATACCCCGTTGAAAGTACTGCTGATGTCGGCTGTGAGTCCCACTGTGTTCACGATATCTTTTTCGTTTCTCAGTACATCACTACCATTTTTTCTGCTTCGTCTTTCTTCCTGCGTATTATTCCATGAACCAATGATTTCGATTCCTGATATCCATTTTTCTTTTGTACGGATGTTAAGTTTCGCATAGTTGAGCATACGCTGCTGCAGGTACATGTCATTAACTGCAAAATTTTCCAATACTACTTTATGATAAACCGGCACTTCATTTTGTTTGTTAAACTGATGTGTGATCGTTAACTGTATATCCGGGTGCAGGAGAAATTTTAGTTTGGTATCTGCAGCCATTTCATCGTACCCTGAAGGCCGCTGGAATCCTGTTGTATCACCGCCTTTAAGATCGCCGAATTTGCGATAAGTCAGCCCAATATGAGCAGCAAATTTCGAGCCGCCGTAGTCCATTTCTCCTCTTAATGTTTTTTCCATATCACCACTCATATATTTGGCGAAACCCAGGCCGGTGATGCGTTTGCCGCTGTCAGAAAAATGCGGTGTTTTAGAAAAAAGCTGGATAACTCCACCCATCGCATCTGAACCGTATTGTACAGATCCTGTTCCCTTTACCACTTCGATGTTTTGTATGCTGAATGGATCAATAGTGTTAAGGTATTGATTGGGTCCGTAACGGAAAGTAGAGTTATTTAAACGAATACCGTCAACGAGCATAAGTACCTGGTTGCCTGTCAACCCCCTGATAAAAGGCGAGCCGCCACCATGATTTGTTTTTTGTACAAATACTCCCGTTACCCCTATTAATGATTCTGGTATAGTCCTGGGTTGATATTGATTTAACACATTTCTCGTCACCCTTTCTGCTGACCATGGCGATAGTAAATTTTTCTGCTCTTTTCTAAGTCCTGTTAATATTACTTCATCAAGCGGTTTAACTGTACTGTCTTCCTGCGATAAAGCAGTTATTGAAATAACCATTACGCTCACTAAAATGCAAAGCCGGATCACCATCAAATATTATTTTACTTTGTTCTTTTTCTTTTTATCATTTTTTACTTTTTCCAAACGTTCTTCTTCCTCTTCGTCATCATCATCTGGCCGCAGCTTTAGAAACGAACTTCTTCTTGGTGCAGGCATCTCACTGTCTTCTCCCTTTACCGCTTTCCAAATCACCTGGCTAAAAATTAAATCAGGAATTAAATCTTCTTTACTGAAGTCGAATGTTTCACTAAGTTTTGCGGAAGCGGTATTTGCTGTATTCACTTCATTGAGATCTATGTTTGCAGGTAAATGATTGTATGCGCTGGTATTTGCAGTTGCTGTAAAACTTCTCCACATGGGAGTGGCTGCGGCATCATACTGACTCATCGGCGGCAAACCAAGAATCAATTCAATAGTTCTTAACATCGAAGAAGTAGAGTACATCGTGTGATCAACAAAATTTCTTTTAACGTGTGGCCCAATCACCAATGCCACTGTTCGATGTGCATCCACATGATCGGCACCATTTTGTGCGTCATCTTCAATCACAAATATTATTGACTGATTCCATATTGAAGTTTTTGAAAGATAATCAACAAACATCCCCAAGGCAAGGTCATTGTCGGCAACATGTGCAAACGGAGTGGGGCGGCCGAGGCGCAATCCTTCTGTATGATCGTTACCAAATCTTAATGAATTAAATTGTGGAACTGCATTTATACTCAACAGTGAATCAAAATCCCGCTTCCATTGATAAAAGCGGGAAGTGTCTCTCACACGTAAATCATATTCGGTATAATAAGGGCAAAAATGGCCCTCGAGTGAAGGGATATTAGGCTTGCCATTATCTGCAAATTCTGCATAAGTGCGGTAACTTACGCCAGCCTTCTGGCAATAGTCCCATAAAAATCCTTTGCTGGGATTGGCTATCGCACGATTGCCCTCTCCATCGTAACTGCCACCTCTGCCACTGTAGTTGGTAGGCCAGTTTTTTTCGAGATAGTCGGTTGTGTTAGCCGACATCGTCCAGTTGTGCCCATCCATACTTACTTCACCATCCGCATAAAAATTATCCAGCAACACATAATCTCTCGAGAGTTTGTGATGATTGGGAGTATATTTTTCGCCAAATAAAACAAGACTTGTGTCTCCATTACCTTCGGGCATATCACCGAAAACCTGGTCGTATGTGCGATTCTCTTTAATAATGTAAAACACATGTTTAATGGGAGAGGGGTCACCCACTTTCATTGGAATTGGATTGCCTTCTTCTCCCGGTGCATTCATTTCTTTTTCCTTGTTATAAGGGGTATTTTTATAGACTGCTTTTGAATAAACAGCCAGCGCATTTTCATCGGGTTCCGGTATAATCGACATGGTCCCTTTCATCAGTCCTCCTATGTACTCAATGTTATCTGTTCTGCCACTTTGATGCCTTACAACATTCTGTTGAGGGTTAACCGGGTTTGGACCTCTCGGATTGGGGAATGATGAAAAACCTTTGCCATTACTGACGAATAATTTTCCTTTTACAACTTCGATGTTTGTGGGATACCATCCTACCGGGATAAATCCCAGTGAACTGCTGCGCGCGGGCGTTGTAACGTCGAAAACCGCGAGACAATTATTGTCGGCATTGGCTACATATAGCCGGTTGCCTTTTTCATTCAATGCCATCCCATTCGTAGTGGAACCTGTTGGAGCGTTAGCATACAATGCAGTATTTAATACCTCTATAACCTTATTTTCTTTCAGACTGATTACTGAAATACTGTTGTCGTTTGCATTGGCTACATACAGCAATTGTCCATTTTTAGATAACAGTAATTCGTTTGGATTATCGCCTGTTTTGATTTCTGCTGTAATTCTTTTTTCTGCGATATTGTACACTGCGATTTTATCACCGCCCCAGATTGAAATATATAAATCTTTTTTATCAGGAGAAAGAAGGCAGGTATATGCCTCATTACCTAATGGCAATTGTTGAAGAATACTTTTAGTTTTTAAATCGATGACGTAGAGAGAATTATTTTCTTTGGTAACTACAAACAACATATTCAAATTATCATGTACTGCCAGGCCTGCAGGGGAAATTCTTTCGGGCCATTTTTTACCTAAAATAATACTGTCTTTTAAAACCAGTTTATTGCGCTGGATAGCAAAGACTAAAATCCAGTTGTCGTTACCGCCCGATGCATATAGTGTTTTTTCATCGCTGCTGAACGCAAGGCCGTACCAGGATTTCGGCATGATATACTGGTCCAGTATTTTTAGTGACTTTACTTCAATCAATTGAATGCTCTGTACACTCTGCCCATTATTGGTAGCTGCAATATATTTTTTTGAAGG
>JANPJC010000315.1:0-5764 GCA_031425315.1 Chitinophagales bacterium | reverse complement strand
TCCAGCATCTCCACCACCTTCTCCCTTTTCAGAATAAGATATCCAATCCGATCGTTACTGATACCATCCTTCAGCTGATAACTGAATTCAAGCTGATCATTAATTGTTTTTGTTTCAAAATATTTGAAGCATATGTTGGGATAGTCTTTTAACTCTTCACCAATTTCATATAAATGGGTGGATAGAATAAACAGTGCATGATTAATTTTAATCAACCCTTTAATAACAGTCGACGAACACTTCATAGCATCCTGAATATTGGTACCCTTGAATAATTCATCAATCAGCACGAGCCACCTGCGGTTGTCGTTAATTTTAAGTACTGTGTTTTTGATTCGTTGTACTTCATTAAAAAAGTAACTTTCTCCTTTGGCAATATTATCCATCACATTGATATTACTAAGTATGCCATCAAATAGTGACAGTTTCATTGCTGCAGCGGGTACACCCATCCCCATATGAGCAAGAAAAACCGAAAGGCCCATCGACTTGATAAAAGTACTTTTGCCGGCCATATTGGCTCCGGTTAAAAAAATAAAATTACTCTTCGGACTCATCTCCACATCATATGCTACCGGAGTGTCCAATAACAAATGATATAAACCCTGTGCATGTATAAAAGGATCTTCCTGTTCTATTACCTCAGGAAAGTGTAGATTGAATTTTTGTACTGCAAAGGCCATGGAATACCAGGCATCAAGCTGACTATATATGTTCATCAGCTCCATAGCATGTTGGCGAAATGTATTATGGAAGAATTGTCCGTAATAAACTGTTTCGCGTACACTGAAAGATTTCTTATCTGTCCGTTCGCAAAGTTCCTTTACCTGCTGATGCTTAAGTAGCATTCTGGCTTGTGATAAAATGGTCTCCAATCTTGCAGGTATGCCTGGTACATTCAGCAAATCAACCACGTTTTGCAATCCCTTTACGAAATCAGATAGATGTGTTAAAGAAAATCTTGCCAATGAAAAATCCGGAGAATGCAGCAATCTGTAGAGATAGCTGTTCATATTGTCTGCAGATCGTGGCAGCGGGTCAAGGTTATAATCCAGGAACCTGTCTATGACGAGGATGGTTCCATTGGTAATATTTACAGGCCATTTATCCAGCCTGCTTTGAATCACTTTCAAAATTTCCTGCGTTGATTGGATTTGGTAAAGATTCTGAAAGGGCTCCCTGAAATATTTTACAAGCCAGTCCTTGCCACCTGAAGTTTTGGTAAAGTTCAGTTTGTGGAAAACCGAAAATTCTTCTTCTGCATGGAAAATTGAAAGGTCAGTGTATGAAGTGGAATCTATTTGCATGTTTGTTTATTCCCTATTCCCCGCCTTAAAGTCAGGCGCTTCGTTTTGATTTGTCGGCCTGCCCCGCCCAGCTCTGGCAGGCGGGGGGAGGCCGGAGACGGTTAATTTGATATGTTTTATTTTTTGAAGCTATCTATTCATTCGGGCTTTAAATATTTATTTCTGACTACACTTACAAAAAAATATTCGCTCATTAGTAAAAAAAGTGTGGTTGTAAGTCATTGATGTTGCAATAAACCTCTTTCAATCAATCAGGCTTTCAAATTTTATTCCCTCAACATCTCCCCCCGCCTGCCTGAGCTTGGCGGGGCAGGCCGGCAAAAACCTTCAAGTCCGCAGGACTATCTCGAAAACCTTAGCCTATTGCCCCTATAAGACTCATCAAATACTCCGTTTGCATAAACTGGGTGGCCGTTGACAAAAGTATAATCAATCGTTGCAGACATTTCAAAACCTTCCAGCGGACTCCAGCCACATTTGTAATAAATATTTTTTTTAGAAACAGTATGAGATTTATTGAGATCCACAATTACCAGATCAGCAAAATAACCTTCTCTGATATAACCCCTTTCTTCAATGTCAAAACAAGTGGCCACTGCATGACTCATTTTCTCAACAATTTTTTCGAGGCTGATTTTGCCAAGTTTGTAATAATGGAGCATTAGCGATAAACCATGCTGAACCAATGGCAGACCCGCATGTGCTTTTTCATATGGCGGTTGCTTTTCTTCCATAAGATGTGGCGCATGATCTGTTGCGATAACGTCAAGTCTGTCGTCGAGCAATGCTTCCCACAATCCATCGCGGTTTTCCGGAGCTTTTATAGCCGGATTGCATTTTATCAGGTAGCCCAGTCTGTTATAATCATCGGCAGTAAAATGAAGGTGGTGGACACAAACTTCGGAAGTGATCCGCTTTTGCTCCAGAGGCATCATATTACTGAATAATTGCAGTTCTCTGGCGGTACTGATATGCAGGATATGCAGACGGGTATCGTATTTTTTAGCGAGTTGAATAGCTGAAAACGAACTCTGGAAACAGGCTTCTGCATCTCTGATGATCGGATGGTCAGCTGCATCAAGGTTTTCTTTTTCTTTTTTCCGCTGCTCGTATTGCTGGCGGATAATCTTTTCATCTTCGCAGTGAGTCGCAATCAATACTTCTGATTCGCGAAACATTTTATCAAGCGACAGGTAATTGTCAACGAGCATATTACCCGTGGATGATCCCATAAAAATTTTGATACCACAGATATCTTTTTTTCTGTCGTTTGTACGCAGCGCTTCATCTGCATTATTATTACTGGTGCCCATAAAAAAAGAAAAATTCGCCAGTGAATGTTGGGCACCAATGGCATATTTCTCTTCCAGCAGTGCCTGTGTAAGGGCCGGCGGATTGGTATTCGGCATTTCCATAAAGCTGGTAACACCACCGGCTACGCCAGCTTTTGATTCTGTATAGATATTCGCTTTGTGCGTTAAACCAGGTTCACGAAAATGTACCTGATCATCGATTGCACCCGGAAGTAAAAACTTACCTTCGCCGTTAATTGAAGTGGCATTAATTTTGGTATCTATCGTAGAAGCGATCTTTTCTATCCTACCGTTAGTTATCAATACATCGCCGGTTTTAATCTGCCCCTCATTGACAATCTGAATATTCTTAATCAGGAAATTTTCCATAACTTGATTGATTACTTAAAATCCATTAACCAGATGCAAATTATTAAAACCTTTGTAAGACTCCTCATTTTAATTCTGCCCCTCTCAACGTTTGCACAGTCTACTTACTTTCAACAAGGTTCAAAAGAGAATATTTTATTGGAAAGGCTGGAGATCAAACGTGGTACCGACAGCATTCTGAATTTTTCCTTTATCAAGCCATTTAATCGCCGATTTTGGGTGAAAGCACTCGAAGAGATAAGTGCCGATTCAGGCAACATAAGGTTGTCCAAAGTAGATCAATACAATATACACAGGTCTAAACTCAATAATCTCGAATGGGTAACCGGAGATAAAGAAATTTATAAAAGCAAAAAAAATCTTTGGAATACATTCTATAAAACACCTGCAAATTTTATAGAAGTGGATCGCAGTGATTTCTTTTTGTCGATTAATCCTGTTTTACAATTACAGGGAATGGGGGATAATAACAGCGATGAGTTCCTGTTCCTAAACAGCAGGGGTATCGTGGCCAGGGGTTTGATCGGCAGGAGAATAGGTTTTTACACCTACCTCACCGAAAATCAGGAAAGGGCGCCTGAATTTGTACAGGATCGCATCCGGCAATTCAGAGCAGTGCCGGGATCAGGATTTTATAAGACATTTAAAACAACCGGTGTTGACTATTTTGATGCGCGTGGTTACGCAACATTTAATGTGGCCAAATACCTTGATGTACAATTTGGCTACGACAAACAGTTCATTGGAAACGGATACCGTAGTTTGTTTTTGAGTGAGTATCCAAATAGCAATATGTTTTTGAATTTAAACCTGCGGGTGTGGAAGCTGAATTATGTGAGCAAAACGATGGAGCTCACGTCGCAATATCGCAGAGGCAGCACTGATTCTCTATTTCCGAAAAAATATGCAACGATCCATCATATCAGTTTCAATGCTCCCAAATGGCTGACTATCGGATTATTTGAAGGTGTGGTTTGGGACAGGCTGAACAAGTTTGAAATCGGCTATCTTAATCCAATCATTTTTCTCAGACCTTACGAGCAACAATTGGGAAGCGGAGACAATGCTTTTGTCGGTCTGGATTTCAAAGCCAATATTGCTAAAAGGGTACAGGTATACGGACAGGTTTTGTTTGATGAATTTAAACTGAGTGAGATCCGGAAACGCGATGGCTGGTGGGCAAATAAATGGGCACTGCAATTGGGTGCGAAGTATATCGATGCATTTGGAATCAACAACCTTGACCTCCAGGGTGAGGTGAATCTTGTAAGGCCTTTCACTTATGCGCATAATGATACCATTGGTAATTACACACATTACAATCAGCCACTGGCTCACCCATTAATGTCAAATATCCGTGAGGTTGTGGGTATCGCACGTTATCAGCCTTTTCCTAAATGGTATGCGCAGGCGAGGCTTGCTTTCTGGACAGCAGGAACTGATACAGCTGGTGTAAATTTTGGTAATAATATCTTTCTGGATACAGATACCCGCCCTGCAGAAAGAGGTTTTGATTTCGGTGATGCGGTTGAGAATAAATATATGAACGCCAATATATGGGTGGCTTATGAATTAATGGAAAACTTTTTCATTGAAGGCAATCTGATTTTCAGGAAGAGTACAAATGTTGATATGAATAGTATTGGGTCGATTGGAATCAGGTGGAATATGCACCGGAGAGAATACGATTATTAAGTGCGATGTATGAAGTGGGAAGTAGGAAGTAAACAGCCTTTTGAAGTGCGAGGTGCGAAGGTTGAAGTGGGAAGTAAACAGCGAATACATTTTGTATGATGTAAGCATTAGTCACGGCATTAGACATTATTATTCAGTGCAGGTATCAGGAACTCGCATTCAATACATTTAGGAGCTTAATTGATTGAATTCAATTCGTGATTAAATATTAAGAAATGAGACTAAATATATAAGACTCACTTCAAAATTCTTTCCCATATTCCTGATCAAAGGCTTAATCTTTTTATTGGCTCAAAATCTTTGTTCGCAGTGCAGAAGTTTTAGCCTGGGCAGCATAGAAGATTTAGACTAAGCTACAATTGCATTATATTAGCATTTAAGATATGTTGGATATTTCTGGGAAATTGATGAACGGAATCGATAGAAGTTCTCCTTTTTCCAAATAGTTTAAATATTTTGAATGAATTATGCCGATAATATCGAGAATAAGCGTCTTTCGCAATCTAACAATACAAGAAATTGGAAAAGATGGGGACCCTATCTCTCCGAGCGGCAATGGGGAACTGTAAGAGAAGACTACAGCCCCGAAGGAAATGCCTGGAATTTTGTCAACCACGACCTTGCACGCAGTTATGCATATCGTTGGGGGGAAGAGGGAATTGCAGGATTCTGTGATGGCGACCAGATTTTATGTCTCGCTCCGGCTTTCTGGAACGGCAATGATCCTATTTTAAAGGAGCGACTTTATGGTTTGACAAATGGAGAGGGTAACCATGGTGAAGACGTTAAGGAACTCTATTTTCACCTTGATTCATCACCAACACATTCTTATTGTAAGTTTCTTTACAAATATCCGCAGGAAGCTTTTCCGTATCTGGAATTATTGCAAAAGAATCGCACCAGCAGGCTTAATCCCGAGTATGAATTACTGGATACAAATGCATTTAAAGAAAACCGTTATTTCGATTGCGTTATAGAATATGCAAAGGGTGGCATTAACGACATATTGATGAAGGTGACTGTATTCAACAGGGGGCCCGAGGCCGCTATGATTCATGTATTGCCGCATCTCTGGTATCG
>JANPJC010000314.1:0-2091 GCA_031425315.1 Chitinophagales bacterium | reverse complement strand
TTCGTGTAGACGGCGGCCAAACTGTTGCATTCGACCAGTTATTGATTAAAGGGCATTTATAACAACCTTAAGATGCTGAATATGTCGGTCAGGGAAAGAGACAATCAGTCTGCTATAAAAAAAGAGGGCCTGCTATTGCTGGCCGGATCAGCTTTGATTCTTTTATTATTTTTCTACCGGCTTTATGTTTCTATTGTTCCAGGATTAGAACAGACAGAAAAAAATCTCTATTCTGGTCATGCGGTATTACTTGATGCTGGTGTAAAAAAAGAAAACATAACACAGGTGATCAGCAACGGAAATTATCTTAAAGATCCGGCTGATATTACATTGCTTGCAGACTCACTGTACATTAAACTTATCTCGGGCAATGTTCCCGCCAATCTTGGCGCATTAAACAAACAGACATTTTTCGTTAAAGTACCGCAACTGTGGAACAGCAATACAGGCGGCGTTGAATTCCAATCCCGTGTATTTGCTTCGCGGCAAAGGTTGGGATTTGATTCGGCGCTTTTTGTCAAAGAATTGAAGAACCCTGATCCGATACCTTTTGAAAATAAAGTGTCTGCAGGTGATTTGAGTATCAAAGGAAAAACGCTATTGAATGGTACACCGATGACCGGTGTTTTGATTCAATTGAAAGAACATCTGTCAGGACCTGATGAAGATACTCTTGCAGAAAAAGTCTATTACGCCAGAACTGACAATGAAGGCCGTTTCAGCTTCACCGGGCTGATAAAGGATTCATCATACAGCGTTATCCCATTGAAGCCCGGTTATGAATTTGGAAGCAGAAAAGGCGCAGCATGGTTCACAAAAAATGCAGATTATACTTTTGCAGGAAAGGAACATAAAATCAGGTTGATTGGATCGACAGTATATAACCAGATGAGGGAAGATGGAATATTTATAGTAAGAAGTCCCGAGTCATTTAAAACTATTTATTGGTTGATTGCATTTAGTCTGATTGCAGCATTTTTTGTAGTACAATTGATAATGGTATTCAGAAAAAATCAAATCGATCCTTTTCTGCTTCCTTTGCTTCTGGTGCTTTGCGGCATTTCAACTTTGCTGCTGTTAAGTATACAGGATCCATTGTCAGACACATTATACGCATCCCAGGCGCTTCAGGGTGTAGTGGCAGGATTGGCAGGATTTACTATTTTATCAAGAGTAAACTTCAGCAGGATTTATGGCAAATGGTGGTTTGATGGATTATTCAATTACAAACAGAAAAAGCTGTATGGATTAAACGGTTGGACCTGGCTGGTACTCGCTATATTATTATCAATAATCACTTTATTATTTGGAACAGGACCGGAAGGAAGTGGTGTCAAAGTCAATCTCGCAATTGGTGGTATAAGTTTTCAGCCCGGAGAAATTACAAAATATCTTTTGCTGATTTTTTTGGCTGGATTTTTTGCGGCCAATCATGAAAACCTACGCAATTTTTCAGATATCAGATGGCGTTTCAAAATTTCTTTGGGCGTATTGGCTGGCATTGCTGTGATTCTTGTGTTATATCTTTTGATGGGAGATATGGGCCCTGCGTTGGTGGTTTGTTTCACATTTCTATTTTTTTATAGTATTGCACGCGGTAACTTGTTATTCACAATCTTATCAGGACTAACCTATGGTATTTTACTGATATTTCTACCGGGTCTTGTGGCCACTGCTATCAGTATTTTCCTCGTATTGCTTGTTACCATATTCAGCGGTCAGTTAAAGTCAATGAAATGGTATGGTGTTTTTGCTGTGATAGCTGATGCACCTGTTATTATTTTACTGGTGATTGCTGCGTTTACATTTGGCGACGAAGTGCCGGGCATTGGCAGCAGGTTATCAGATAGAAAAGCAATCTGGCTCGATCAGTGGGAAAATGATGTTTATGGCGGCGATCATCTGGCACATAGCTATTGGACTTTATCTTCCGGCGGCGTATCAGGAACTGGTATCGGAAAAGGTTACCCGAACACAATGCCTGCGGCACATACTGATATGATTTTGCCAAGCATTGGCGAAGAGCTCGGATGGACGGGTATTGCAGGCGTTTTACTTTTATTCGCCATTCTCATTCACAGGTGTTTTCTG
>JANPJC010000313.1:0-8332 GCA_031425315.1 Chitinophagales bacterium | reverse complement strand
TGAAAGCCGTCGCGGGTTTCAATCTGTTCAATGAGGAACTCATCTTTTCGTGGTACTATAGATAACTCCTGCTGTAATTCCAGCAGAGGTTTTAATGCAGCGATTTCAACCTCTTCAAAATGTTCAGCTGCCTGGTCAATTTTACGCCGAAGCATTTTCCCCAAATTCGCGGATAAGGGCATACGGCCACCCATCCAGCTGGGAACAATTGACTTTTTTGAGTTTGATTTTTTTACGATAGCGGTCATGTCTTTGATCATTATGAACTCAAGATTGCGCCCGGATAATGTAAATACATCGCCTGGATTCAATCTTGATAAAAACCATTCCTCAATCACTCCGATATATCCACCCGATAAAAATTTCACCTTCATCATTGAATCACTTACAATGGTACCAATATGCAGGCGATGACGCATCGCGACTCTGCGATTCTTGATACTGTAAATTCCATCTTCCACTTCAACTTTTCTATACTCATCGTACTGTTGTAATGCAGTGCCACCAATTGTAATAAAGAGTAACACCTGTTGCCATTCATCATCAGTAATGGCGCTGAAACAATATGTGGTTTTTACCTCCTTAAGGATTACAGCTGGTTTAAAACCTTCGCCAACAGCCAATGTACAGAGGTATTGAATCAATACATCAAAACAAAGTAACATAGGAATGCGGCTTTCAATTTCGCCTTCATTCATGGATGTTTTTAACGCAGCAGCTTCGAGTAATTCAAGAGAATGCGTCGGCAGAAAATAGATCCGGCTTGTTTCCCCGGGTTGATGGCCACTTCTTCCTGCCCTTTGTAAAAACCGGCCGACACCTTTTGGCGAGCCCACCTGCACTACTGTTTCCACTGGTCTGAAATCAACACCTAAATCAAGACTTGCGGTACACACTACAGCTTTCAGTTTGCCTGCATGCAAGCTATCTTCCACCCATAGCCGAAGTGCCTGCTCTATACTTCCATGATGCAATGCTAAAGCTCCTGCAAATTGTGGCGCCACATCCAGCAATACCTGGTACCACCTTTCACTCATGCCACGTGTATTGATGAATATCAGTGTTGTGCGGCTGGCTTCAATGATTGGTACCAGCCTGTGTGCAAGCTTAATTCCGAGATGCCCGGCCCAGGGATAATTTTCAATTTCTTCCGGGATGATGGATTCAATCACGACCTTTTTATCAATTTCAGCTTTAACGATAACAGCCGAATGATCACCATAACTTTTTTGTACCGGAGATAATAAGACCGCTCTAGCTTCCTCAAGATTACCGATAGTGGCTGATATACCCCATACCATCAATTTTTTCTGATTCGTTTTTTCTTCTCTGTAAATAACTTCTTCTGCATTGTAAGATTTTACAACACCAACTATTCTGCAGATAGCTAATTCCACCTGTACCCCTCTTTTGGATCCCAGTAATTCATGCCATTCATCTACGGCTATACATTGGAGTGACTTAAAGATATTAGGATAGTCTTTTGATGCCAGTAAAAGATGAAGGCTTTCGGGTGTGATGATCAGCACTTCAGGCATATTCCGTTTTTGCCGCTGACGCTCCGATGTATCAGTATCGCCATTTCTGATCCCAACCCTCCATGCCATATCCAAAGCGGTAAATACTTCGTCCATTGCCCGGCCAATGTCTTTCGCCAAAGCACGTAATGGCGTAATCCATATCAATTGCAGCCCATTTCTATCACTGGTTTGCCATCTTTCCGGGTTTTCATTGATAAATCGAATCAGGCAGCCCAAAAAAACCGAAAAAGTTTTTCCGCAGCCTGTAGGGGCATTTACTAATCCGCTTACCGATTCAAACATATGTGACCAGGTTTCTTCCTGGAAACGAAAAGGGGTGCGCGATTGGGTTTGCATCCAGTCCGCAATAACTTTATAACCAATGGTTGTTTGTAATGATGATTTCATTCAGCTCATGCTCATTCGCCGTCCTCAATTCCAGCCTTTGAACCAGTAGTATTGTATTGTTTTAGTATATCCTTAAGATCTTCCAATGTATTAATATCTTCTGGTTTTTTATCTTTTCTCCACCTGCTCATTCGGGGAAAACGCAAAGCAACTCCCGATTTATGCCTGTTACTCGCTGCAATGCCTTCAAACGCGATTTCAAAAACCAGCTCGGGCTTCACGGTTCGAACAGGGCCGAATTTTTCTATGGCATTTCTCTTTACAAAATTATCCACTTCTGCAATTTCTTTGTCAGTTAAACCCGAATATGCTTTTGTGAACGATACCAGCTTTTCACCATCCCTAACAGCAAAAGTATAGTCTGAGTAAAGGTTACTTCTTCTGCCATGTCCTTTTTGTGCATAAATTAATACTGCATCGATCGTCATGGGATCAATCTTCCATTTCCACCAGTCACCTCTTTTTCTTCCCACCTGGTATATAGAATCCACTTTTTTCAACATTAATCCTTCACTGCCATTATCACGCGAGTTTTCCCTGATTTTCGCGAGTTGATTCCAGTCATCAAATTCAATCACCGGTGAAATTAATAAAGCCGGATGGTTTACCTGCGCATGTATTTGCTCCATTTTCACTCGCCTTTCCTTTAATGGTTTTTGACGCCAGTCTTCACCGTTCCACTCCAGCAAATCAAATGCAAAAAAACAAACAGGCGCTTCCAGCAATTGCTTCTTACTTATATTTTTTCTCCCGATCCTTGTTTGTAATAAAGAAAAGGGAAGTGGATTGCCATCACGTGCGATTAGTACTTCTCCATCCAGCACGATACCATCAGGTATCAAATGTTGTAAGGGTATCAGCTCCGGAAATTTTTCTGTCATTAATTCTTCTCCGCGGCTCCAAACAAACCAGTCTTTATTTCTTTTGATCAACTGGCCGCGGATACCATCCCATTTCCATTCTGCCTGCCACAAAGATGGATCGCCAAGGTCTTCGGGATTTCCCTCAATTGCATAAGCCAGGCAAAAAGGGTAGGGGCGCGAATGTGCGTCACCATCTCCTTTGCCTAACACCAATGGTTCGTATCCAATATCATAAGGGTCCCATGACCCACTCAATCGGTGAGCTAGTAAAGAAGCATCTTCTCCGGTTGCTTTGGCAAGAGCATTGATCATAACTTGTTTTGAAACACCGATTCTGAAACTGCCCGTTATCAGCTTATTAAAAACAAATCTTTCCACTTCATTCATCTGCTGCCAGCATTGCAGGATGATCATTTTCTTTTCAGCTTCAGTTTTATTTTCCAGTTGTTGTAAAATCAACATGAAATCATGAACGGTGCCCAGGTTGCCGGTTTCAATCGGGTCCGGAATTAGCAGCGCAATGGTTTCAGCCAGATCTCCAACCACATGATAACACTCTTCGTATAACCATGCCGGCAAGTTTGCAATTTCTGCGGCCCATAAGCTCAGAAATCCAGACTGCACAGGTCTTTTAGGCCTTCTTCCACTAAATAAAGCAATCAGCCATACGCGGTCTTTTTCAGGCGCTGTTTTAAAATAATTTGAGAGCAGACTCATCTTGTCGTTTGTTCCGGAAAGTGTTCCCAGTCGCCCGATCACCGAAGCGAATAAGGAGAAGCCTGATATATTTTCTGTACTTGGCGTAATATTATCCGGTGATTTCTGCATCGGCATTAGATTCAGTTAATGGAGATATTTCTTCCTCTGCGCCAAATTCTGTTTTGATTTCTTCTGCAGGTAATCCATTTTCAGTAAGGTACCTGCTGAAAGCAGATTGAAATCCATGCGTGACAAATACTTTTTCGGGATTGACAGATTTGATTGCCGATAATAATCCATTCCAATCGGCATGATCACTTAATGCAAACCCGGAGTCCGTATTTCTTCTTCTGAAATTTCCCCGAACCTGCATCCATCCGCTGCAGACAGCTGTTTTGTATGGAGAAAATGATCGTATCCATGGCGATTGATCCGCTGAACCCGGCGCAACAACAATATTTCCTTTTATCAGTTCCCGCGGCGTTTCTTTTGTGATGCGGTTTACATCCGGAAATTTCCAGCCGTCATTCAATAAGGCTTCCTGTACATTCCAAACCGCACCGTGTACAAATATCGGAAGGCCTGTTGCTGCGGCGGCCTGTATCACTCTTTGCGACTTGCCCAAACTGTATGCATATAAAATAGAAGTGAATTTATCTTCATGATTTTTTGTGATCCATTGACGGATATCATCATAAATTTTTTCCTGCGGCTTCCAGTTATAAATCGGTAATCCAAATGTTGATTCAGTCACAAAAAAATTGCAATGCACTGGTTCAAATATTCCACTTATGCCATCATCTTCCGTTTTATAATCACCACTGATTACCCATATTTCACCTTTATATTCTACTCTCACCTGCGAACTGCCAATGATATGGCCGGCAGGATGTAAAGTAATTTTTACACCATTCCGGTACACTGGTTCATTCCATTCCACTCCCTGGAAAATATTTTCGCCTAGTCGAAGCCGTAATATCGGTATCGACCGGTTATGGCTTAAGTAATGTTTGCTCCCGAAACGGGCATGATCACTATGAGCATGAGTGATCACTGCAGCATCTACAGGCTTCCAAGGGTCAATATAAAATTCACCCTGGCGGCAGTACATTCCACGTTCTGTAAATTCGATCAGCATATTAAAGTGTGAATGGGTGAATAAGTTAATGAGTGAATACTGAAAAGGCAATCTCTGCTTACTGTCATATTAACAATCTTCAACAGGCTTTGTTTTTACTACTGCAAATTGTATGCGAGGGAGGTATTAGGCAATAGGCAATAGAAACAGCCGATACAGATTTATAAACAGAAAACCGCAATGAAGGCAACAGGCAATGCGTAGTATTCATCAGCTGACGCTGATATTCATAATATGTTTTTCATTCCAGATTATTTAAAGAGATACTTGATTAGTGAATTGTTAATTGAAAAGCCAGGCGCTTTGTGGATCTTTTAATTTGTAGTGAAATGGCTGTTCCCTATTGCCTATTGCCTATTGCCTGCTGCCTATTGCCTGGAGCTGCCTAGTTCAATTGCGTCACCACTCTATTCAATCTCCTCACTATATAAATCCTTTTGTTTTCATAATAGTCAGGCACCGTATCCGACTTATTCCATTTTATCGGTTTAAAGTCAAAATCCGTCATCACCTTATAACTCTTATCATCAAGATGATCAATTAATGCAGAGTCGTATTTGATCAGCAGGTTTATAAAATTGTAAGTTATTTCAAATCCTTTATAAACAAGATCCGTTGGCTTGCTGTATGTCCTCTTTTTATAGGCTTCTTCAAATGCCAAACTCCAGGGGGAAGAGTTATTAAAGAAGGTGGAACTGTATACAATTGGAATTGCATTATAGTCTCTTTTTTGAAGGTCTCTGACTCCTTCCCAATTGGGCATTCCAACGAGGTGAATATTATATGCTTTACCCAGACCTACGCAGGCCGTGGCAACCCTGATTCCAAATCCTTCATCAAGACTACCTGCAATAATTATGTTTTGCCTTAAACTGTCCAGCTTACCAGTAATATCAGTTACTGTCAGAAAATCTGGAACGAAATGCGTTTTATATTTCAGCACTCCGCCAGTTGGTGATTGATTCAGTTGTTTAAAAATTTCTTCAATGCGATCGTCGGCACTATTCTTTCTACGCAACCAGATAATATTGTTGCTGCCCCAGTTCCTCAGGATATAATTGTAAAGAGACAGAATATGTGTGTTCAGTTTAGAATTCACGATTACCACATTAGGATTATTCTTTATTCCCCCATCATTGGGATAGGTTGCGCTTACAAAAGGGATATTCCTTGATTTCGCCACTTCAGCGAGATGCAGGTACTCACTTCCGCTCACCTGGCCGATGATCAGATCTATCGAATCCATTATTGGTGAGGAAGTGATAGTGGAAATAGAACCCTGGCTGCTTCTGATATCGAAAACCCTTACTTCCACCTTATCTTTTTCAATTTTCAGCGAGTCAAGGGCGAATTCTGCACCTGTATAAAATTCGAGACCGGAAATGGACTGTCTGGGAAAAGATTTTCCGAATTTGTAGTTGTGTGTTACATCGAATGCAGAATCCAGGTGTAGAGGAACAAAATAGGCAATCGTGTATTTACGATTTTCCTGACCGGATACTAAGCTGGCCAAACATAAATTCACCAATAAAAAGACAAGTAGTCTTTTAATCATACCTGGATAATTTTACCAATGATTATTTATTCCCACTCAATGGTTGCAGGGGGTTTGCTACTGATATCATAAACTACCCGGTTAATCCCTCTTACCTGGTTAATAATTTCATTGCTCACATGCCCCAAAAAAGTGTATGGTAAATGCGCCCAATCGGCGGTCATTCCATCCACCGATGTCACAGCCCTCAATGCCAGCGTGAATTCATAGGTTCTTTCATCTCCCATTACTCCTACACTCTGAACCGGTAAAAGCATCGCTCCGGCCTGCCAGACCTTATCGTATAAGTCATGCGATTTCAAAGCCTGAACGAAAATCGAATCAGCTTCCTGCAATAATTTAACTTTTTCTTTTGTGATGTCGCTGAGAATCCTGATGGCTAATCCCGGTCCAGGAAAAGGATGACGATACAATAGTTCTGCAGGAATACCGAGTTCAAGTCCCACTTTACGCACCTCATCTTTAAATAGATATCTTAATGGTTCAACAAGGCCCAAATGCATTTCTTCAGGTAAACCGCCAACATTGTGGTGTGATTTTATAGTCACTGAAGGCCCGTGTACCGAAACACTTTCAATCACATCGGGATAAATTGTACCCTGCCCTAAAAAACTGATGTCTTCCAGTTGTTTAGCTTCAGTATTAAAAACGTCAATGAAGGTTTTCCCAATAATTTTTCTTTTCTGTTCAGGATTGGTAATGCCCTTCAGCAGATCATAAAACAGTTCGCTGGCATCAACACCCTTCACATTGAGATCGAGTAATTTATAAGTCTCCAGTACCTGGTTGAATTCATTTTTCCTCAATAAGCCGTTGTCAACGAAAATCCCAAAGAGGTTTTTGCCGATTGCCCGGTGAATCAAGGTGGCAGCCACAGTGGAATCGACGCCTCCGCTCAATCCCATTACCACCCGCCGGTGGCCGATCTGCTTTTTCAGTGCCTCAATTGTATCAGTGATAAAGTGTGCGGGCGTCCAGTCTTGAGAACATCCACAAATCTCTACTAAGAAATTATGGAGAATTTTTTTGCCAAATTCTGAGTGATATACTTCAGGATGGAACTGTATTCCATATAAAGGTTGATATCCCGGGTGAGTTAATCTAAATCCCGCTACGGGGATAGAAGAGGTGGTGGCCAGGAGTTCGAAATCTGAAGGTAATTCGAGGATGGTATCGCCATGACTCATCCATACCTGCGAGGTTTCAGGTACGTCTCTCCATAACCTATCCTGTTTAGCCAACTGCAGCATTGCCCTTCCGTATTCCCTTTTCTCAGATTTTTCCACCCTGCCGCCTGCATTTTTTGCAGTCAATTGAGCGCCATAGCATACCCCTAAAACCGGTCTTTCCTTCGCAAAGGCCATTACATCTACATTGGGTGCGTTAATGTCGTTTACCGAGAAAGGTGATCCGGATAGAATTATTCCCTTTAAACCCGGCGTAATCTCAAAAGATTTGTGATAAGGTATGATTTCACAATAGACATTTGCTTCTCTTACAGCACGGGCGATTAACTGGGTATATTGCGATCCGAAATCGAGAATGAGGATTTTTTCTGTCATAAAGTGCAGCGAAGGTAAAGAATTCAGGCTTTTTTCTCAATTGTAACCATGAGCCCTTTTTTGCGTCTCACAAGCTGCTGTTTGCCGGGAAAACATTTCCGTTTACCGGAATTGGTTTCATAAATTGCGCGAAATGGCTAACATTTGTTTAAACATTACATAAAATGAAAAGTTTCGGTTGGATTTTACTGCTTGGAGTTATTTCACTGAACTCCTGTATTTACCTCGGAGGTAAAAGGACCCGGGGCAATGGCAATATTACTACTGAGGAGAGAACTGTGGGAGATTTCGAGAAAGTGGAAGTGCATGGTGCAATTGATGTGTACGTGAGCCAGGGTGCTGCTGAACCGGTTAAAATAGAAGCTGACGAAAACCTCCAGAAATATATCATTGTGGAAGAACGCAGCGGAAAACTGGTAGTAAAAACGAAAAATGGATACAATCTAAGGCCAACAAAGAAAATGAAAGTGTATGTAACATCTCCGCGTTATTCAGCGCTTGAAGTTTCCGGTTCCTGCAATATCATAGGTGAAAATAAAATCACATCATCTGACAGGTTAACACTGGGTGTAAGTGGTGCAGGCGAT
>JANPJC010000312.1:0-2390 GCA_031425315.1 Chitinophagales bacterium | reverse complement strand
GTATCTAATATCAGGTCAGAGAAATCACCGAGTTTTTTGCGATCAGCTCTTTTACTCGGACTTTTTTCGGAATGTGCAGTAGTGATCAGTGATACTACCTTTATTTTTTTCTGCTGAAATAATTCCGCCATTTCAACCGGCACTACATTGGTACCGCTTGATGAAATGATCAATGCAGTATCAATATCTTTCAAACCATAGTTACGGAGAATACGTTCTGCCAGTCCGGAAACATTTTCTAAAAACATCGCCTGACGCTGACCGTTAGCACCTACAACCAGATTGTGAAAAGTTAGGGAGAGTTCCACAATAGGATTAAATCCGGCGAAGGAGCCATAACGTGGCCACATTTCTTCCACCATAATCCTGCTATGCCCCGATCCGAAAACATGCACCATTCTGCCTGCCAGTATTGTTTCGGCAAACCATTTTGCTGCGGTTTTAATTTTTTCTTCCTGCGCTTCAACTGTTTTAATTATCCCACTTGATTTTTCCAGGTATTCTCTGATTACACTCATATCAATTTATTTGTTTACTATTTTTCTGTTTGCATGATGGCGAACGAAGCCGCTCCGATGGCACCGGCAATGTCACCAAAAGTTGCTTTTACAATACGGGTGCAGTTGCCACCCGCACGCCATTCATAATGATCCATAAAATTTTCTAACGGTTTGAAAAGATCATCTCCGGCGGCAGTCAGCCCCCCGCCAAGAACAACTGTTTCAGGCGATAAAATGTTTGTGAGGGATGCAATACCAACTGCTAGTTTTTGTATTGAATCTAACCAGAGCCAGGTAGCGAACGGATCGCCTTTCCGATAATCTTCCAGCAGTTCGTGGTTATATTGATACTTGTTATACGATCTTTTCGCAACGGTACAATTGCCGATGGCATCTTCGAGGCTGCCGGGTAAATTACAGATATCTCTTTCGCCGCGGTTGTCAACAGTAAGGTGGCCCAGATGCCCGGCTTTCTGAAAAGCACCCTGGTAAATTTTTCCTTCGATTAATACTGCGCCCCCAACACCTGTACCCAATGTTAGCAGTATGGCATTTTTTACCCCGGCGGCTGAACCAAATTTAGCTTCTGCTGCCAATGCCGCAATCGCATCATTCATTACATATGCTGAATGCCCCAGATAATCTGTCCATTTAAATCCCTCCAGACCCTGCAAACGGCCAGGCATAAACGAAATACAACTGTTTTCTGCATCTGGAATCCCTGGAGCAGAAATACCCGTAACAAATTCATTTTCACCAATCCGTTGCTTTAGCTCCAGAATAGTATCCCTGATTGCAGTTTTCCAGCTTTGTCCATCGCTATCATTGGTGGGTGTATATACCTGATGTATCAACTTTCCGGTGTGATCTATTGCCACTCCCTTAATGCGTGTGCCTCCAAGGTCAATTCCAATTGCTTTTTTCAACATCATATTTATTGAACGTACTGGCCTTCGGTAACTGTCCATCCACCATCAACGGAAACTACCTGGCCGGTGATAAATTTTGCTAAGTCTGACAACAAAAAAGCAGCGAGTCCATCAAGATCCGAGGGTATTCCTGACCGTCCGCCATCCAAGGGCTGCTTGGTTTTAATGAACTGTTGAATGGTATCATTTTCCATTGCCCGGGCACTCATCGGCGAATCCACTAATCCCGGTGCAATCACATTAATTCTTACATTTTTTTTTGCATAATACGCGGCGATCGATTTGCTGAAACCCACGATAGCCGACTTACTTGCCGCGTAAGCATGGGTGGTAAAAAAACCAGGTGAAGGACTATAACCCAATACCGAACCCATGTTTAATACTGCACCGGCTGAACCCTGTTTAAGAAACTGTTTGACCGCCGCCCTGTTGGAAAGCATCATCGAAGTGAGATTCAATTGCATCGTGTAATTCCATCCCGCCAGACTGAGTTCGTCTAGCGGTCCATCGCCCATTTTTCTGCCGCTGCCTCCGGCCACATGGTAAAGTGCATCGAATCCACCAAATTGATCATAGCAACTTTGAATAGCTTCTTCAGCTGTACTTTCCCGTGTAGCGTCGGCCGTAATAATTGAAGCATTTTCTCCGAGTTCCTGCCTGGCCGTTTGTGAGCGGGGTTCATCATTGCCAACCGCAACTACAGCTGCGCCTTCATCAATAAATGCCTTGGCGGCGGATAACCCCATTCCACTGGTTCCTCCAATGATGACAATTTTTTTACTGGCAAGTATCGGTGAAAACATAGTGTTTAATAAGGTCGGTGAAGTTAAGTCAAAAATAAGAAGTCCATATTAATAGCCGGTATTCCACAAGTGATGTAAAATCAAATATGATAAGGTAATAAGGTTAGCATGATTTTAGTTTTATTTGTATTATTATCGCAACGGGCAGGCAGGCTTTA
>JANPJC010000311.1:0-60319 GCA_031425315.1 Chitinophagales bacterium | reverse complement strand
GCATCGATACAAACTGTCAATTTACACAGGAAAATGGAGCGAAAAAGACAAAGAAATAGGGCAACTAAATTTGTTTGATTAATTATTAAAAATGTCAACCTATATTAGGCAGGCACAAGCCAATACACAGACGGTAGACAGTAGACGGTAGACAGTAGAGAACAGCCAATACAGGTTTTACGTTGTAAGTTCTACGTTTTAGGTTAACAGCCAATACAAAAGACAGTAGTAGGTAGATGGTAGACGGTAGAGAACAGCCAATACTCAGTTGGCAGACAGTAGACGGTAGGCAGTAGAGAACAGCCAATACAGGTTTTACGTTGTAAGTTCTGCGTTTTAGGTTAACAGCCAATACTCAGTTGGTAGACAATAGACGGTAGACAGTAGAGAACAGCCAATACAGGTTTTATGTTTTAAGTTCTACGTTTTAGGTTAACAGCCAATACAAAAGACAGTGGTAGGTAGATGGTAGACGGTAGAGAACAGCCAATACAGTATTACGTTCATGCAAATCTATTGCGCCCTGGCAATTTGTGAATGCTCTTACCTCAATAAATTATTTCCATCCTTATTCTGGTGTAACATAGACATCACCTGGCAATCACAACTTTCGATTGTACCATTATTTTCCCATCGGTGATAACAACCTGGTAGACGCCTCCGGGTAATTTAGAAGTAGATATAGCGTGTAGTGTTCCGCTCATGGTTTCTGAAATGTATAAACGGCCCTGCATATCAAAAAGCTTGAGTGTTAACTTGCGGTTGGCTTCATTTTCAAATACTATATTGAGAACATCTCTTGCCGGATTCGGGAATACCTGCAATTTTCCAGACGTTTCCATGATTTTAGCACTGGCAGGTGATTGAATAATAAAATCATCGGATGAAGTAATGCAGCCGTTAACTGAAGTAATGGAAACTTTATAAACTCCATTGCCTGATGGTTGAAGTGAATTTGTCACTGCCCCTGGAATAACGACTCCATTCAGATACCATACGTATTCCTGGTATCCTGCAACAGTAATAAGCTTGTTATTACTCAACAAAACAGAAGGTTTCGGTGGTGCTGGAATCACAGTTACCATTGTAGGTAGAGACATCTGCGAACAACCCGCAATTGTAGTAACGCGAACAGCATACTGCCCTGTAAGCGTAGCTTCATAAGTAGAAGCTGTTGCCCCGTTGATTAGCACACCGTTTTTCAGCCATTGATTACCAGATATTGCTGAAGATGTAAGAATAACCTTTGACCCACTACAAATCGTTAATGCTCCACTTGTTTTAACAGTAGGTATTACAGGCATTGTATTGACAATTATTTCCACCGGCAAAGAGCTTACTGAACAACCACTTGCATTGGTCACAACAATATTATACCTGCCACTTGTATTCACTTTTAATGTTGTATTTACAGCCCCGGCAATAATCACATCATTTTTGTACCATTGATTGCCAGTTGCCGAAGTAGAACTTAAAGTAACTTCCCTGCCGTTACAGAAACTTAAATCACCGCCGGCAATGATCCTCGGTATTGTTGGAACTGCATTCACTTTCACATCAAATGTATCAGAATAACTAAAACAACCCTGCGTGTTTGATAATTTCAGAAAATATTTTCCTGCTGCTTTAGCAACGAGTACCCTCGAAATGCCTGTGTCGATTGCCCTACCGTCTTTGTACCAATGATTACCGGTAACTGATGGAGAAGTCAGGGTAACAGACTGGCCGGCACAAAATATAATAGGACCAGATAATCGTACAATTGGTTTCGCCGGATTAGGATTTACTGTTAAAACAAGAGGCAGCGAAGTGGTTTTACATCCGTTCACATTCCCTGTAACAACAGTATATCTGCCGGTAGCATTTGCTTTGTAAGTTCTCAAGGTTGCACCGGCAATTAAAACGTTGTTTTTGTACCATTGATAAGTGATGGCTGTCGATGAAGTTATCGTCAACTCCTGCCCGTTACATATGGAAAGATTTCCAGTGGGTACAGTAAGGGGTACTGCCGGCAACGCATACACGATAACAGATGTCGCATCTGAAAGTGCAAAACATCCTCCCGCGTTGGTGGTTTTAACTGTATACTTGCCTGTAGTTGTGACCCTGTAAAGTTTGCCGGCAGCGCCTGCAATGATAACACCGTTTTTAAACCACTGATGGCCAGACGCAGCAGATGACGTTAATATCACACTGCCACCTTCGCAAAAATTAAGTGGCCCGCTGGCAGTTATTATTGGTTTTGCTGGATTCTCGGAATACGAAACAGCAATTGCCGCAGAACCTGTTTCACAACCTGCCGCAGTTTTTACTTTTACGGTGTAAGCGCCAGCTGAAGTAGCCCGGTATGTGCGTGCAGTAGCACCAGGAATGACAATATTATTTCTGTACCATTGCGTTAGTAAAGCTGCGTTAGATGTTAAGTTAACACTACCTCCGGGACAAAGTTTTAATGTACCCGTAACTGTAATGATGGGTAACGGGGGCATCTGATTGACTACCACAGTTTTTGCATCCGATACAGCAGCGCAGGTTGCTCCATTAGTAACTTTCACACTATATACACCAGCTGTTGTAGCTGTATATGACTTTCCTGTGGCGCCGGTTAGTACTACACCGTTTTTCAACCATTGTATCCCTGTATTTGCCGAAACGGTTAGTACAACTCTCCCGCCCGTACAAAAACTTAGCGGGCCGGAAACGGTGATTATTGGTTTTGCTGGAAAGGTATATAAGGTTACTATAACGGCAGCAGCAGTATACAGGCAGCCTTTTCCGCTAGTAGCCTTTACAGTGTAGTTTCCCGATGCATTGGCAACATAAGTTCGTGCAACTGCGCCGGGAATCAGTACATTATTTTTATACCATTGATTGCCCGCAGTAATACTTGAAGACAGTATAACACTACCTCCGGTGCAAATTGATGCTGCAGCTGATAAACTAATATTTGGAATTGAACTGTTGAGTACTTCCACCCCTCTATACTCACCCGCTATGCCGCTTTCACAAAGAATGGCCACCTCAACCCTGTATAGTTTGGCAGCGCTGCAAGGCAACGATATTTCATACAATGAAGATTGGCCATCTACAGTATCAGCAGTAATAGTGGAAGACCCCGTCGGCCACCAACGGATGATATAGGAAAGAGCTTCCGGAACAGCCTTCCATGTACTCCTTATTGTATGCCTTGCAGCATTGTAAACAATGTTTAAATCAGATGGTGCTAATATTTCGCAGGGTGAAAAATTGCATTCTGTTATACAATCCATTAAATAATATTCCTGAAAATCTTCAAATGTACTTTTGCTTATGGCACTGAAATCTACATTTGCCGAATTAACGGATGGCGCCATCACAAAAGGTGAACCTGCAACATCGTGTTTTAAATTGAAATTATGGCCATGCTCATGACTCAGTAAACAACGCATTGATTGTGCACCGGAACCGTATTCCCTGATTACAGCGTCGCCGGCAGCACGGCAGGTGAATCCGATGTAAGCCATCCCCACTACACCGCTGGTGAAATTTTTTGTATATGACCAATATGAACTGAGGTCATTTTGCGATATAAATCCGGATTGTCCCCATGCATTAAAATAACCCAGATTGATTCCTGCATCTTCACTATGTGGCCAGGGATTGGTGGCGATTGAAGTACTGATGACAAGTTCATTAATCTTAAACTTGATATCTATAGAAAATTCTTCTGTATAATCACCTTCAGTAAGATTATAAATGGCTGCAATGTAAGCGGCAGTTGCTTCTACATTGGAACCATGAAAAGCATATGTTGTGGAATTTGCCAGCACAGCTATTTCTGTAGTACGGCAGGTTGCATTCTTTGCAGATCGTGCGGGAGCGTTCGTGTTTGCTGAGCGGGTAAGGAGGCCGTTATCTTTAGTCTCACAGCTGATACCAGGATTATCAATCACATCGGATTTCCGATAAGTTATGATAATGTCATCCGGTGCTGAAGGGTCGAAATTTTTCAACTTCTCCAGTATGTACCGGTATCCGTTATGGACATACTCCCCTAAAATAAAGTTGTTACCAATGGTTATTCTTGACGACTCATTATTCAGATAAAGCAACTCAGGAAATTTCTGCTCTACTTTTCCCTGTCCCGTTAGAACATATAACCGGGAATTAAAATCGGTTATGGGTGAATGATAGCCAATAATTGAAATATTCTCTGAACCCAGTTGCAGAGTAAGCTCTCTGGTTTGAAGTGAAGGAACCGTAAATGTTCGGGTAAATGCATATGTTTTCCATGCCCGCAGTTTGGAGGAGAGCATATTACTATTAGTGGCATAGGCAACTTCCTGTGCTTCAATTTTTGCAACCTGGGCGTTCAGCTTTAAACTACACAGTGCCAGCAATAAGTAAACTAAAGAAAAACGCAAAGGTTTTATCCATCTCATAGAGAAACTTAAAGGGAAAATCCTGGGAGGTTGGAAATCAGTGCGAATTCAAGAGGTAAAACGGGAAAGAATAAATGTAATATATTTATTTGTTGAATGCAACACCCGCTTATTATTTGTAATAATGCAGGTAGCAATTTCTTTCAGATTAAAATGAGATGGAATAACAGAAAAAACCTAGCCATTGTCCCCTTCAATGGAAAACCAGCTCATTTAAGAGACTTATCCTCAGAGTTATATATCGTAAGAACGTAAAATACGGATCATTATAACTTCTTTTGTTTTAGATATATTTCAATTCCATCTTCCTGCTACTGTGTTTTGATAAATTGAAAGGATGACCTGCGCTTACCATCATCTAAGGTGGCAGTATATACCCCCGCAGGTAAGTTTGTCAAAACTATACTCCCTGGTGTGCCCGTAATTGATTGTTCCACCAGAACTATCCCTTTCAGGTCAGTTATTCGTATTCTTATAACTTTTTGCAAGTCATTTTTCCTGTAAATGTTCAGGCGATCTCTTACAGGATTGGGATAGGAATAAATGATAGTTGTGCCCACTCTCAAACCGGCGGCATAAAGTTCCAGATTATAAGAATCACTTTGGGCAGTACAGTTGTTGCTGTTATAAATGGTCACCGTGTAATTACCCGGTTGCTGAGGAACAATTTTATTCGTTGACCCGTTGCTCAGCAATACCCCGTTTAAATACCAGTTGTATTTGGCATACCCTGCATTTGTTGACAACTCTGCTCCATTCCATGTAATGCCGGGTTTCAGTGGGGAATCAAATACAGATACAGATATCGTATCGGAAAAACCTGTACAACTTTGCAGATTAGTTAAGGCCACAAAATACTGCCCACTTTGCGTAGCCGTAATGGCTTTTGTAGTGGCCTGATTAGACCATAAATAAGAACCTTCTCCGGATGCGGTAAGTATAACACTGTCTTTTTCACAAAATGAAAGTGGGCCTCCGTTTGATATCTCTACTACAGGCAACGCATTTACGATTACGGTAGTGATGGCTGAAGAAAAACAATTCACTCCGTTATACATCAACACTTCATAACTGCCTGCCAGATCCTGCGTTATACTTTTTATCACAGGATTACGCAACGACGAGGTAAAATTGTTTGGACCTTTCCAGATGTAGTTATCGGCTGGTGCCGCAAATAAAGTTAACTCTTCACCGACACATACAGGACCTGAATTAGTGGCAAGTGGAGTAGGTTTGATACATTCAGTTGGCGGAAGCCATGTAATGCTTCCACCCGGACCCGCGTAATTGCCACCTGGAAGTCCCGCAAGTACATCATACACAAACGGCCCTTCCATAGTAAAATAAAAAATCGCACCGTTTTCATTTGCAAATTCTTTTCCCATCATACCATACATTGATTTGCTGACGTTTTCAACCAGTCTGGAGCCATGAAAAAACTCATCCATATTGTATCCACTATACAATGCATTGTATAATTTTGAAGATGGATCAAATGAAAAGACAGTGCCGAATCCCCTTTCACCGCCGGTCCTAGTTGTACCATATATTTTTCCGTTACTGCCCAATGTTATAGCCTCAAATGGTAACAGGCCCTGTGCTACAACTTCAAATTTGTATTCAGTATTATATTGAAAAGTAGAAGTGTTGATTGAAAATAATTCATCCCCGGAAACAGCATAGATCTTACCGTCTCCACCGTCAATTAATTCATCAGGTGTCTTTGGATCACTATTGGAAAAAGTATAAATGATTTCTACTTCAACGGTATTAATATCGAATACAAAAACGCGTCCATCATTTGTAAAACGCTCTGGAAGTAATGTGCCAAATAATTTTCCAGGTACAGCTTCTGTCAAAATACCCCGGGGACTGCCTTCAAAAATTGAAAAGGAATGTTCCGGCGTATAAGTACCACTTGCAATATCAAAAGAGTAAATGCCTGTTGCATTTCCCGGTCCCCCACTGGTATAAGTTCCGTAAATTTTCCCGTTGGATGCCTGCATCAATGGGCTGTAAGGAAGTGCCCCGGTTTCCAGTTTAAAATCATGAAGTTTAGTGAACACGTTACCTGCCGTATCAAATGAATACAATATACCATAACCCCCGGTTTGTGTACCATAGGGATCACCACCATCTGTGGTTACACCATACAACTTTCCATTGGATGCTTTTAAAAATCTTCCGACAGGCAAAATTCCATTCTCCTGATCCTCATCCATCGAATTTTTAAAATTATAAACATTCAATACTTCCTGATTTTGGGGATTGTAAACGAATATCACGCCCCCATCATGGTCTCCTCCTTTTGGGGATACGCCATAAAAAACACCTTCGGGATATGAAACACCTTTTGTATTTTCCTGAGATTCAGCGCGAACTGTATTGGGAGGATTTGTATTGAATGCAATTTTATTTTCAGTTACAATCTGCGCCAATAAATGATTTTGATAAGGCATCAGTACCAGCGTCAACAAATAAAATATGGAGCAGGCAATTTTCATGATCGTTTGATTTTCTGACGGACCAAAGATTTTCAAAATCAGGCTGGGGGACAAAAAGAAAAAAACAGCTTTCCTGGGCTTTTCCAAATTTCTTCTTTTCGTTTTCTTTATTCCATAATGTTAATCAATTGAGTTTGTGATATGAATCATATCATATTTATGGATTAACGGATAATTAAACTGCTGAGACCAATCACCTGTGTAGTAAAATATCTGAAATCTGATTCCAACTTATTCAGGCAAAAAAATAATGGCCATCCAGTTAAAGATGGCCATTATTCTATATATGTGGAATGTTCTAAAACTTCCTATACTCTCTTTTTACATATTGATTCGCCGGTTCGAAATTGGTAATCCGCATATTCTTACCATCCCACAACAGTAGCTTTCTACCGGTATAAGCTTTGTTTCCCTGTTTAGAAGAATCCTGGAACATATAACTACGGGTGGCCAGGTTTCCCATCAATACTGTTTCAGTGAGCGGCCCTGCCATCGAAAAAGGAGAACTCGTTGGTGCCCCCCATCCTTTTTTGCAGGCGTTTGTCCATTGTGTCTGATGACCTTCGGTACCATTCGGTACAAAAGCCTGTTTGGAATCAGGTAATTTTGTTTCTTTCATTTTTCGTGTAGGCAATAACGTTGGGTTCCTGCCAAACAAGCCAGCCATTATTTTACCCTTTGATCCTTCGAATATAATTCCACCATCCCATTCTCCCATTTCCTCATCTGGTAATAATTCCACGGGACGCTTTGGTTTTATTCCACCATCATACCAAATCATTTCAACCGGTTTCATTTTCCCACGTGCAGGAAACTGAATATGTATTTTGGCAGATGGCGGACAGCTGTCGGGATATTTGGCTTCCTGGAAAAAACCAACGTAAACCGAACCTACGCTGCACTCTACCGATGTCGGATAACCGAGTTTTAATGCCCGGAACGGTACATCGATGAAGTGGCATCCCATGTCGCCCAAAGCACCTGTACCATAGTCCCACCAACCTCTCCAGTTTGTAGGTAAATAAACATTATTGAATTCCCGATAAGGAGCTGTACCCAACCAAAGATCCCATGCAACTTCTGAAGGAACAGGCTGTTTTTCGGTGGGAGTAGGAATGCCTTGCGGCCATGTTGGCCTGTTAGTCCATACATGTACTGTTTCCACGTCACCAATCACCCCATCCTGTATCCAGGTTTCCACTCTCCGCGTATCATCTCCACTACTTCCCTGGTTGCCCATCTGGGTGACTACTTTATATTTCTGTTCAGCTTCTGTAAGTAATCTTGCTTCCGCAATATCATGAGTTAATGGTTTTTCTGTATACACATGTTTACCTAACTGCATCGCAGCAATAGTTTGTACATAATGCATATGATCAGGTGTGCTTACTAAAACTGCATCAATATTTTTTTGCTCCTTATCCAGCATCTGACGATAATCTTTATAGTATGTTGCAGCTGCCCACTTTTTCCTGGCTTCTGCCGACTGACGATCGTCTACATCACACAATGCAATAATATTTTCAGCACCATTATTCCATGAAAGATTAAGGTTGACCATTCCTTTTCCACCAGTGCCTATGGCAGCTATATTTAATTTATCACTAGGAGCAATAAAACCTTTACCAATAACATGACGGGGTACAATAAAAAAACCTGCCGCAGCCAATGAACTGTTTTGCAAAAATTTTCGACGGGAGGATGATTGATATGGCATGTTGAATTTTTTTTTAAGATAGGAAAAAATTTTTGAAATGATTATATAATTACACTTACATCGCTCTGAGAATGACGGTTATAACATTTATATTTTAGGTATTTTTAATCTAAAAATAATGGAGATCAGTTGGAGTGATTTCGAAAAAATAGATATCCGGCTTGGCACAATCGTAACTGCAGCATCTTTTCCCGAAGCAAAAAAACCCGCTTACCGATTACAGATCGACTTTGGCGAATTGGGGATTAAAAATTCCTCCGCACAAATCACACATTTTTATACTTTGGAAGAACTTGCAGGCAAACAGGTAATAGCTGTGGTGAACTTTCCACGAAAACAAATTGCAAATTTTTACAGTGAATGCCTTGTACTGGGAGTATACACACAGGATAAAGAAGTAGTATTATTACATCCAGGACTTAAAGTGCCAAACGGATCAAAAATTGGATGAAAAACAATGGAATTCAGTTCCTCATATCAAATGAATTCTCCACTGGGATTACTTGACATCCGGGTGAATGACAATGCAATCGTTTGCATAAATTTTCAAAAGCAGCCCTCCGTTGAAAATGATATAGATAAATTTCCATCGGACCCTTTAATTGCAGAATGCTGTAGCCAATTGTCTGCATTTTTTGCTGGACGCCTGCGGTCGTTTAACCTGCCTCTTCATTTCACCGGTACAGCTTTCCAAATTAAAATCTGGGAACTGCTGCAAGAAATTCCATTTGGTAAAACGATCTCATATCTGGATCTGGCAAAACAAACCGGCAACGCAAAAACAATCAGGGCGGCCGGCACTGCAAACGGGAGAAATCCGATCCCGATTATTATTCCCTGTCATCGTGTAATCGGCTCAAACGGTACGCTGGTTGGGTACTCAGGCGAAATGTGGAGAAAAAAATGGTTACTTGATCTTGAAAACAAATGGGCAAATGGGGTACAGTCTCTGTTTTAATCGTCAACATTTTATAGCCATTGAAAAATCTTCCATAGAAAACAATTGAATAACATCAAACTAAAAATTCAACAGCTAATAAGTACATGTGTTGAAGCACGCAGACAACTGGCTGACTGCAATAATTATCTTTTTACACGATTCGGATATGTTGCAGATGTTCCGATAACGGGCTATTTTATTCCCGAGATTTTTCATAAGATATATCTCCAAAAAAAATTGTTCAATACTGAAAGTAAATTGATCTAACAGCATCTAATAGCCGGAACTTAACTTTTCTATAACAGTCAGAATATTATCTGTTATTCTCAGGATTCTAAAAAATTAAGGCTATTACATTTATTGCGATGGCTTAATTTCACATTCTCATGAAAAAGATTCTTTTTATCTGTAGTATAGCATTATTATTTGCCTGTAAGGGTAAGAAAGAAACTGTTGCTCCCCCACCTGCTGCAGGTACCGGCAATGCTCCACCACTTTCAGTGGAAGGACTGATCATTAAACCTGCAGCAATCAGCGAGACCGTTGAGGTCACTGGAAATATTCTTCCATTTGAGTCAACAGAAATAAGACCTGAAATTTCGGGTCGTGTGGTTCAACTGAATATAAGGGAAGGTACCATTGTACCGAAAGGTACACTGCTGGTCAAAATATTTGATGGCGACCTCCAGGCCCAGTTGAAAAAACTAAAAGTTCAATTGCAGATAGCAGAAAAGACTGAAGAAAGGCAACGCGAGCTGCTTAAGATTAGCGGTATCAGTCAACAGGACTATGATTTAAGCCTTTTACAGGTAAACAATATTAATGCAGACATGGAGCTCATTGAAGTAAGTATTGCAAAAACTGAAATCAGGGCGCCTTACGCCGGCAGATTAGGTTTGCGTAATATCAGTCCGGGTGCTTACATCTCTCCTGCAAATATTCTTTCCACGATCAGCCAGGTACAACAGATGAAGATTGAGTTCAGCATCCCTGAGAAATACAGTGCGCAAATCAAAAACGGACTGGATGTGAATTTCAACATAGATGGATCGCCTGATACTTACAAGGCAACAATCATTGCAACTGAAAGCAGTGTGGAACAAAATACCAGGAACCTCAGAGTAAGGGCTGCTATAAAATCTCCGGACAAATTCCTCATCCCCGGCAACTTCGCAAAAGTTACTGTAATACTGGGCAGGAATGAGAACGCAATAATGATCCCTACCGAATCTGTTCTGCCGGTGTCCAGGAACAAACAAGTAGTTGTTTACAATGGTGGCAAAGCTAATTTTGTGTCAATCACAACCGGCATAAGGGACTCTACCCGTGTGCAGGTATTAGATGGTCTAAAAATGGGTGATACCATTATCACCACCGGATTGTTGTTTCTACGCAAAGATTCCAATGTTAAGCTGGCAAAGATTAATTAACAATCGCTGAAACTCCCTTACTGATGAATTTATCAGAATTAAGTATAAAACGACCGGTACTGGCAGTTGTTTGTTCGATAGTCATTATCATTTTTGGTGCTATTGGTTATACTTTCCTGGGCGTGAGGGAATATCCCGCCATTGATCCGCCCGTTGTTAATGTGCGCACTTCTTATGTCGGGGCCAATGCTGAGATTGTTGAACAGCAGATAACAGAGCCATTGGAAAAAGCAGCGAATGGTGTTGAAGGTGTAAAAAGTATTACTTCATCAAGTGCACAGGGTTCAAGCAATATTACTGTAGAATTTGAATTGGGCGTTGACCTTGAAAAAGCAGCCAACGATGTAAGAGAAAAAATATCACAGGCCAGTGCTAATCTTCCTCAGGATATTGACGCTCCACCAACAGTATTTAAACAGGACTCAGATTCTGACCCTATCTTTTTTATGCAGATGCAGAGTAACCGCCGCACACTGCTGGAACTGACGGATTATGCTGAAAATATTGTTCAGGAGCGTTTACAAACAATTGCCGGAGTTAGTTCGGTAAACATTTTTGGTCAGCGAATTTCAATGAGGATTTGGTTTGATCCTGCCCGGCTTGCCGCTTATGGATTAACAATTGAAGATGTAAGGGCCGCGTTAGACAGGGAGAATATCGAACTGCCGGGCGGTAAAGTAAGGGGAAGCAATACAGAACTTACTGTTAAGGCATATGGCAAGCTCACAACGGAAGCTGACTTCAACAGCCTTATTATTACTCAGGACGCAGGAAGGATTATCCGGCTAAGAGATGTGGGGTATGCATTGCTGGGTCCGGAAAATGAAGAAAGTATCACCAGAAAAAATAATATTCCATCCGTAAATCTTGCAATAGTAGCGCAACCTGGATCTAATCAGGTGGCTATTGCAGATGAAATTTACAAACGGCTTGAAATCATCAAAAAAGATCTGCCGGAAGATATCGCATTGGAAATTGGTTTTGACCGATCAACTTTTGTACGCAAAGCAATTGAAGAAGTGGAGGAAACATTAATTATCGCTATCAGCCTGGTTGTGATAATTATTTATTTATTCTTCAGGGAGTGGTCAATTGCCTTCAGGCCTTTAATAGATATCCCGGTATCGCTGATTGGCGCCTTTTTTATCATGTATATAGCGGGCTTCTCTATCAATGTGCTCACCCTTTTATCGCTGGTGCTGGCAACAGGCCTGGTCGTTGATGACGGTATTGTGGTTACGGAGAACATCTTTAAAAAGATGGAGCAGGGAATGGATAGATATAAAGCGGCAAGGGAAGGGGCCAACGAAATTTATTTTGCAGTTATTGCCACCTCTATTACGCTTGCGATAGTATTCCTTCCGATTATATTTCTCGAAGGTTTTGTAGGCAGGCTGTTCAGGGAATTTGGTATCGTAGTGGCAGGCGCCGTACTGATCTCAGCTTTTGTATCCCTTTCGCTAACACCTGTCCTGAATATCTACCTCACTAAAAAAGGTGGAATCAAACATTCTTGGTTTTACAGAAAGTCGGAACCCTTTTTCAGAGGACTTGAATCAGGGTATCGCAATCTGTTGATGGGTTTCATGAAATTCAGATGGCTTGCAGTGGTGATTGTTTTGATTTGCGGCGGGCTGATCTACTTTATCGGTAAAGGACTGCCTTCGGAACTTGCTCCTATGGAAGACAGGAACCGCTTACGGGCAAGCATACTCGCACCGGAGGGTACTGATTTCGACTTCATGGATAAAGTTGTATATGATGTTTCTCAGAAATTGCTGGACTCCATTCCTGAAAGATTTATAGTACTGTCTTTTGCTCCCAGTTTCAGCGGTGCGGGTGGCGTGAATTCTGCGTTCATAAGCATGGGACTGCAGGACAGCAGGGAAAGAGAAAAAACACAGGATGACATTGCACAACGCATGAACAGAATGTTCAAAGGCTACACTGATGTAAGGGTTTTGACCGTGCAGGAACAAACCATTGCTGTAGGAATGGGTTCAAGGGGATCATTGCCTGTACAGTATGTTTTGCAAAATCTGAATTTTGAAAAGCTGAAAGAGAAGGTTCCTGTTTTCATGGAAGAAGTGGCAAGAAGTCCCATCTTCCAGGGATATGATGTGAACCTGAAATTTAATAAACCTGAATTACAGGTTACCATTGACAGGCTGAAGGCAAGTGAACTGGGCGTTTCAATTCTTGATATTACCAACACACTTCAACTGGCATTAAGCGGCAGAAGGTTTGGTTATTTTATCAGAAATGGTAAACAGTACCAGGTTATTGGCCAGGTAGACAGAAAAGATCGAGATGCCCCGCTGGATCTGAAAGCATTTTATATAAGGAACAGAAACGGACAGCTGTTTCAACTGGATAATGTGGTAAGTATCGCCGAAGCTGCCAACCCTCCGACGATTTATCATTTCAACAGATTGAAAAGTGCCACCGTTCAGGCTGGTCTTGCACCAGGCCATACGCTTGGCGAAGGGATCAAGGAAATGGAAAAAATCGGAGAAAAAGTTTTGGATGAAACCTTTACCACTTCCCTAAGCGGCAGTTCCCGTGACTTTGCTGAAAGTTCATCAAATACTATGTTTGCTTTCGTACTTGCCATCATCCTGATCTACCTTGTATTATCTGCACAGTTTGAAAGTTTTATTGATCCCTTTATCATCATGATTACTGTTCCGCTGGCATTGGCGGGAGCAGTTGTAAGTCTGTCTGTCTTTGGGCAATCTTTGAATATATTTTCTCAGATTGGTATTATCATGCTGATTGGTTTGGTGACAAAAAATGGAATCCTTATAGTAGAGTTTGCCAATCAGATCAGGGAAAATGAAGAAGACAAGGATAAATATTCGGCAGCTATTGATGCTGCAGTAGCGAGATTAAGGCCGATTCTTATGACAACGCTGGCAACGTCATTGGGTGCTCTACCGATTGCAATTGCTTTTGGCTCTGCAGGATCAAGCCGCGTACCCCTGGGTATTGTGATCGTAGGAGGAATGTTGTTTGCACTGGTACTCACCTTATTTGTAGTTCCTGCATTATATAGTTTTATTTCGAGGAAAAAATCAAAAGTACATGAAGAGGCTCCTGTTACTGATTAGTCTGGGTTCGGGTTTATGTTTGAATGCGCAGGAAGATAGTTTATACACCGCCTGGGAAGTAATGGATATTGCGTTGCAAAATAATTTACGCATTCAAATTGCTAAATCTGATGCTGATATTGCGCGCATCAATAACAATTGGGGCAACTCCGGTCGTTGGCCGGTAATTGTGGCCAATGCAGGGAATACAGAAGCGTTGAGCAGCATTAACCAAAAACTCAGTAATGGCAATGAGATACAAAGCAGCGGCGTTACCAATAATGTACTTAACGCCAATCTCACCATGCAGTGGAGATTGTATAGCGGTATGCGCGTAAAAGCTACCAAAGAACGTTTTGAAGAATTAGAAAAGATAAGTGACATAGCTGTAAAGCAGGAGATAGCAACATTAGGATATGACGTACTGAATGTTTATTACCTGCTGATCCGTCTTCACCAGCAGGTGAATGCCACTGCAGGAATTATTGGCTTGTCGGAAGAAAGGTTAAAGATTGCTGAAACAAGATTCAATGTCGGTAGTGCAGCAAAAACTGATATGCTGCAGGCCGCTATTGACCTGAATGCGCAGAAAGTTACCCTGGAAAATCTTTATCGCCAGATCAGGCAAACCAAAGCAACTTTAAATACACTATTGAAACGCAGCCCGGAAACGCCCATCGACGCTGCTGACAGCACCTATGCAATACAGTTAGTTTCATTCAATGAATACAAGGCAAAAATTGATACCCAGAATTATCAGCTGCTGATTGCGCAGAGACAAAGAGCTGTATTGGCACAGGACAGAAAAATAATCAATGCTCAGCGGCTTCCTGTCCTCTCATTAAACAGTGTAACCAATTTCAATAGAAACGTATCAAGTGCAGGATTCTTTCTAACCAATACATCCTACGGCCCTAATTTAGGATTAGGTTTGTCAATTCCTATCTTCAACAGTAATATTATAAAAACTCAACTGAGGGTTAATGAAGTACAGCAGAAACAAATTGTTCTTCAAACAGAGTTATTAAGATCAGAATTACAGCGTGACTTGCAATTTGCCTACATCGAATACGAAAATGCGTTAAAGGTTTCTGATATTGAAAGAAATAACGTGAAGCTGGCAGAAGAAAACAACTTTATTGCTACCGAACGTTTTAGAAAATTGCAGAGTAATTCGATTGAATTGAGGCAGGCGCAGGTAAGTTTGATAGATGCACAGGACAGATATATCAATGCACAATATCGGGCAAAGCTGGCTGCGTCGGTTATTCAATTTCTCGCCGGAGAAGTTTTTGTTTATTAGCCAGGAAGTATCACGCGGTGCTCAACTTTTCCATTTACTAACAGCTTACAAACCTTCCAATTCAGCCCCGTCAAATCCAAAAGGCAGCAGCAATGTCGATTTTTCAAAAATCAGTACTTCTCCTTTCTGTCCGCTGAGTATTAATCTGACTGGCTGTTTCATTCGGGTTTCAAACTCTGCAAGACTTTGCCGGCAGATACCGCAGGGAGCAACAGGGTGCTCACTTTCGTCGCGGTTATTATTATAACTGATAGCCATTGTGTCGATGGCCTCACCGGGGAATACAGAGGAGGCTGCAGCAAGTAATACTCTTTCTGCACAAAGTCCTACAGGAAAAGAAGCATTCTCCTGGTTGGTCCCATTAACAATTTCCCCATTCGACATCCTGGCCACAGCCGCAACATGAAATTTTGAATAAGGGGCGTAAGACAAAGCCGTCAGCGATCTTGCTTCATTCAATAGCAGCTTGTCCGCTTCATTTAATTCGTCGCTGGAATTATATACTTCGTAACTGATCGTTTGCTCAAGTCTTTTCATATCCTGAAAAAAAAGCCCGCCATCGGCGGGTGTTTTAAAAAAAAAATTTATTTCGAATGACATTATTTACTCGATCTTTTTAAACAGCCTGTTCCACCTCGGACCTTTCTGCCAGCTAAAGAATATGAGTGAAGCCTTACCGACCACATGATCTTCCGGTACGAAACCCCAAAACCTTGAATCCTGAGAGTTATGGCGGTTATCACCCATCAGCCAATAGTAATTCATTTTAAAAGTATATTGATCTGTTGTTACTCCATTAATGATGAATTGGCCGCCCTTCCGTTCAAACGAATTGCCTTCGTATACTTCAATCACACGGCGGTACAAAGCAATATTCTGAGGCGTCAATGTAATAGAGCTTCCTTTCGCCGGTACCCATAACGGGCCAAAATTATCTTCAGACCATTTGAAGTTAGCTGTGTCGTGAGGAAAGGTATTGCCAAAGCCCTGTGTATTTAATTCTTTAACCAAACTTCCCGGAATCACAAAAGGAAAAGCTGCAACTTTTTTTGCCTGCTCAGGGGTCAGGTTAATTCTCCATGTATTCGGTTTATTGGGCATTTGAAAGAAATCACGCTGCTCACTATCCATCGGATCAACATTTAATTCATCAGTGTAAAATGATTCCGGAAATGTACCCTTACCGTCTGTGGTAACGTAATAAGGCACTTCTGACTTTGGAGGGGTTTCACCGGGCTTACCGTTAACATACAAAACACCGTCAATAATTTTCAAAGTGTCACCCGGAATACCTACACAACGTTTGATGAAGTTTTCTCTTTTATCAACCGGTCTTACCAGAATATCATCTCTTTCCGCCAGCAAGTCTTCCCGGTTTCCCCCTCGTGACTCCCTATCCCTCAAAAAATCATAATAATTAATATTTGACTGGAATTCCCCTATAACGGTATCGCCTACCGGATAATTAAAAACAACCACATCATTTCTCTTCACCGGACTTGCAAACATTCTCCTGAATGGCAATTTAATCCACTCCAGGTAAGACTTGGAATTGGTGATTGGCAATGTATGATGTACAAAGGGAAATGAAAGTGGTGTATTCGGTACACGCGGTCCGTAACTTGTTTTGCTCACAAACAGGAAGTCATTTACCAGCAAAGTTTTTTCCATTGAACCGGTAGGGATGGTATACGCTTCAAATACAAATGTCCTGATTATTGTTGCAGCCACTATTGCGAAAACTGCAGCATCAACCCATTCACGTGTTGACGATTTTTTATAATTGTCAACCATCTTTTTTCCGGCATACCTTTCCATTTTTGAATATCCTAGATATGGGAAATAGATGAATGGAACAAAAACCGCTGCTGCATGATGTACCACTGAAAATCTGCCAAAATATTCCACAAACCGTATAAAAATCCAGATGGTGATAAACTGACCGGCAATTGGTATAAACTGTAAAAAGAACCAATATTTTTTCAGCTCCATTTTTTCCACCATCATCCAGGTATTGTAATAAGGCACCAATGCCTTCCACGGCGTAATACCTGCCTTACTAAACATTCCATATAACCCGATATGAAATCCGATCGTTCCAAGAATAAATATGATCCAGCCTGCGCCCATGAAAAATGTTGTTTAAGGTGGCCAAAATTAGTGTAAAAGAATGAATACGCCTGTTTGTCGTGACAGCGGTACAAAAGTTACATCAGCACAAGAACTTGTGATAGTTTATAATATTGCTCCCGATCCGAAAAAAATGAAAAATTAATCAAGATCAAATTTCACTACAACCGAATAGGCTGTTCCTCTGTGTCCTCTGTTCCTTTGCGGCCCTCTGTGTCCAAAAATTTAATTATATTAACATAGTCAGCTAAAATCAACAGTCACCGGTCGATGAGTTAACATGTAGGATCTGACTGTTTTACAGATGTTAATTTCGAGGGATAACATAACTTTTCACATCTGCTGCGGAAATAGTTTTACCGGACAGAATAATTAATCTCTCCACAACATTTCTGAGTTCGCGTATATTACCAGTCCAGGGATGTGCTTTCAAAGCTTCTATTGCATCAACATCTATCCCCTTTTTTACTGTGCCGTAATCCTGGCAGATATCTTCAAGGAATTTATCAACCAGCAAGGGTACATCATCCCTTCTGTCATTCAAAGAAGGAACATGAATTATAATCACACTCAAACGATGATACAAATCAAGGCGAAATTGTTTTTCCTCCACTTCCTGCAGCAAATCTTTATTAGTTGCTGAAACCACTCTAACATCCACATTTATATCCTTATCTCCACCTACGCGTGTAATTTTGCCTTCCTGTAACGCTCTTAAAACCTTGGCCTGGGCACTCAAACTCATGTCACCAATTTCATCCAGAAATAAAGTTCCGCCGTGCGCCTGTTCAAACTTGCCAATTCTTTGTTTTACGGCCGAAGTAAAAGAGCCTTTTTCATGTCCGAACAATTCACTTTCGATCAATTCGCTTGGAATAGCGGCACAATTGACTTCAATTAAAGGTGATTTACTTCTGTTGCTTTTTTCGTGCAGCCAGCGCGCCACCAATTCTTTTCCCACTCCGTTTTCACCCGTTACCAAAACTCGGGCATCAGTTGGCGCCACCTTCTCAATGGTATCTTTTATTTTGATGATAGCAGGAGAATTGCCGATCATCTCATCCACTCTTGTAACTTTTCTGCGCAGAGATTTTGCTTCCGTTACCAGGTTGGTTTTATCAAGTGCGTTTCTGATTGTGATAAGTAACCTGTTCAGATCCGGCGGCTTTGCGATATAATCATAAGCGCCCTTTTTAACTGCTTCAACCGCAGTTTCAATTGTGCCATGACCTGAAATCATAATGACAGGAACATCAGGATTTGCCTCTCCTGCCTTATCCAGAAATTCAAGCCCGTCTATCTTCGGCATTTTTATATCACAAAGCACAACATCATACACTTTCTCTTTGAACTTTTTTAGTCCTTCCTCGCCGTCACCAGCTTCTTCTATTTTATATCCTTCGTATGAAAGAATTTCAGAAAGGGTTTTGCGAATTGCTTTTTCATCATCAATGATCAGAATATTCGACATATGTTTTAACACCATTTTTTATGGATAACCGCAAGGGAGCCATCCTTAAATAGGCGGTAAAAATAATAAAATAATGAGGTCCTTAACCCTTTGCTTCGGTATTTTGATAGCATTTAGCATTTCATTTCCCGCAAACTCAACCTCAGTAAGGTCTACAGCTAAACTGCCTGAGGCATTAATATCCGGGGCCGGCCAAATTCCCCCACCAAAAGGCTATCAAAGGCCAGCATTTGCTGCCAACTCATTTGCAACATGGCTACGAAAACTCCCTTTAAAGAAAAGTCATACCGTGTTCCTTTACAATGGCCAAAAAAAGAATAATCAGTCAGCTCAGTTTGCAGTTATTGATTTATCTATTGGCAACAAAAATCTGCAGCAGTGCGCAGATGTTTGCATGCGCTTAAGGGCTGATTATCTACGTGCAGCCGGTAAAGAAAACGAAATAGTATTTTTTGATAATAGCCCAAAAGCATACAGATACCCGTGGTACAAAAAAAGAATTTCCTTTAACGACTACCTTGAAAAAGTTTTTAGTTGGTGTGGTACAATATCACTTGAAAAACAAATGAGAAAAATAAAGAGAAAGGAGGATATCATGCCCGGCGACGTAATTATTAACGGAGGTTCGCCGGGACATGCAGTAATGATTATTGATATTGCCTGCAATCCAAAAGGGAAGAAAATTTTTATGCTCGCACAGGGATACATGCCTGCTCAGGATATTCATATTCTGAAAAACGAGAATGATAAAAATCTCAGCCCATGGTATTCCTTTTCAAATGAAAATTACCTTGAAACGCCAGAATGGAAATTTAGCCCTCTGTTGATTAAAACCTGGGAATGAATTACTTTAAAACCTGACCATAACACCACCGAAATAATTACGTGTTGGTGCAGGATTAAAATATCTTCTGCCAAAAGCGTTCAAGTCATTACCGAGACTGTATTTTTCATTTCCTATATTGTCGACACCGGCAAATATTTCAAGGCCCCAGCGCGAAAAAGATTTTCTCCACCCTACCCTCGCCTGCCATAATCGATAAGCATCTGCATAAACATCATTTGCATCCGACAATGGAAGGGCATCAGTATAATTAAATGTGCCATTTAGATACCAATGCTTCAGGAACTCAAAATCACTACCTATCACCACTACTTGTTTAGGTACACCGGTTAAATCATTACCCGAATACTCTGTTGTATTCACAGTGTATTCACCAAATTTAAAATCATTTAATGTGACACTCGACCACAACCTGATTTGATTTACAATTGAATTCAAAGGTTTACGAACCAAATATCCTTCCACGAAAGCTTCAATTCCTTTTTGTTTCGTTCCGCCTGCATTGACAAAAAACTCTGATCCGGATGCATTAGTGCGTCGAACGATAGCATCCTGCAAATCAAAATAAAAGAAAGCCACATCAAATTGCAGCCTGCTTCTTATTGCTGACCCTTTAATACCCATTTCGTGACTCCATCCTTTTTCAGCCTGTAAACCCGTTGAAAAACCTCCGGCTGATGGCCTGATCTCTGCAACAGAAGGTGGTGAAAATCCCTTTGAAGTAGATACATGTACCGCAATATCATTTGTCAACTTATACAGAAACCCGATTCTCGGAACTACTTGTATTTTAAAGTCAACCGGCACCTCACCTGTCATCGGTAAGCCTACTGTTCGCTCAAACTTATACCTGAAATCATTTACACTAACGCCAACCTGCAACAATATTTTCGATTGAAAGGAAAATTCTGTCTGCGTAAAAATAAATTGCTGGTTAGCCTTTATTTTATCGCGCACCAAATTTGCATCAGGCTGCCCTTTATTGTTGCCTGTACTATCAATAGTGTAATTACCGATTTGCCATTCGGCACCTGTCACCCATCGCAGTTTTGTCGTTCCCCAATCATCTTCAAAAACAAATTTCGTTCTCGCTCCCAGGTTATTTTCAATGCGTTTCTCGTAATTGGAAATAAACGGATTTTTAAATCCGGTAAATGCCACAGTCAGCGATGTGGTATTGGTCCACTTATTACTGAACCTGTAATTGTTAGAGAGCCCGAATAAAGCAGTGCGGTTATATATTGATGCCTTTTGTTCTTTTGCAGATGGAAGTGTAGGAGTGGCCGGCCGCGACTGTTTGGGATTAGCTGCCATTTGAGCCGCATTAAGACCACCCGGTGTACCGTAAAACAGGTCACTTAATATCACCAACCCTTCTATATTATTCTTATGACTGGTTTTAGCCAATATATTTCCCTGGATCACTTCTCTTCTCATCCTGCTGTTTTCACGATACCCATCACTTTGAAAATGTCCCTGCATAAATTGCCACTGAACATTCTTTGTTGCTCCCGTCCATCTGAATTGCTGCGAAAATTGGCCATAAGATCCACCTGTCAGCTGCATTGAAAAATTTTGTTTCGTTATTCCTGAATCTGAAGAAGCCAACCCTTGAGGTGATTGCAATACCACCACACCACCTGTACCTGCACCATAAATGCTGCCAGCGGGCCCTTTTAAAATTTCAACCCTACCTGCACCGTTGAAATCGATCAGGTTTAAATAGGTGTTACCACCTGCATCTGTGAGTATAAAATCATTCCAATAAATTTTAATGTTTCTAACGCCAAACGGCGAACGCAGCAAACTACCTCTTATGGATAACCGATAACTTCCAGGTGATCGCTCCTCCATTCTTACACCAGGTACTGCATTCAATACCGGTACAAGGGAAACATTCGCATACCGTTGAAGATCGCGGCGGGTAAGCACATTAACGGAGGCAGGAACAAGCAACCGTTCTCTGCCGGTTTCAAAACCTTTGACACTGATCTCGCCAAGAACCGGAATGGAATCTACAGCAGGTGAAGTATCCTGCGCCTTTGCAAAAAGCGCCATCAAAAAAAAGGTAACTAGTGACAGGAAGAATTTCATTACGGATAATTATTAAAAAAACTACAGCACTGAATATTTTGGCTGCTGCATATTCGACTTATAAAACTAAGGTTAGTAGCCCGGATTTCAGTCAATAAATGTCGGGATAATTAAGCTCAGGTTGAACTTGCCAATACAAAACAAATTGCTCCCTTGTGAAGAATCATGGGGTTAATCTGCAACTTCTCAATTTCGACGTATTGTTTACCGATCCATTCAAATGGTAAATGGAGCTTTTCAGCCAGATTTACCATGTTCAGCATCTTGTATTTCAAACTGCTATAGGATTCCAAAACATCGGTTTCTATAATTACCGGTTCTGCGCTCCAGTTGACTAATATCACGAGTCGTTGCCCTTTTGAATTAAAAAAGCATGCCCCATCGGCTGTGAGAGGCTGACTATTTGTAAAACCGGCAAGGCTAACCGGTTCGAACCAATCAATTTCACCTATCACTAAATATGATGGCGAAATCGTGAAATCTGAATGAATGTTGTTGCTATTGTCACTAGCGTATATGACTCCACATAAACCAAAGTCATCAAACAATGTAATACTGGATGTTTTTGCTAAATATCGAAGTGACAATGCTGTCCACGCAGCGCAGAACAGGCTGTGTTGCCGGGGATCTTCTATCCATGGCTTACCTTCCTGTGAATCATACCGATTCGCTCCTGAGCTATCCGGATTGAATGGATAGCGCAAAGTTAACCTTGATATGTGCCAGTTAAGATCAGTGAATTGATGTGAAGCGGTATCAATAATCTCCTTAAATGCCTGCAGATTTTCAACCATAGTAAATGAATCATCCGCATGAACCTGTGGGTTAATTGGTAATGCTGCAAAGTCAATACAGGGAACTGATTCAAACGATCGGTTGATCTCAGCAAAATGTAATGCCGTCCCGGTTCCGATAAGCACATTTCCAAACTGCGGTTTTAGTTGTGTGATCAACTCAATTAAACCAACTGTTGCAGTTACCGGGTGCCCAGGCGTTAATATCAATATTGAAAAAAGTGCTGCTCCTGATGTCTTTAATATTTCATGGAGGCGATCTGCCGGAACAGTGTTTTGTTCACACACCAAAATCAATTCTATAGCAGTACCAATTTCAGCAGCAAAGGCAAATGCGATTTGCAGTTTATTTTCCCAATCAAAATCAAATACTAGCTCAATCCGAAGGTGATGAAGATGTAATTGCCTTATTAAATGTGATTCTTCGGTTTGCATTTTGATACGTCCGGTATACCGTAATCCAATAGCCGGCACACTGAAAACCTCGCTTCTTTCCTGAAGAAACAATGGTTGTGTTTGGATTTTTTGATCCGGAAAAGAAAATTTAAATGTTGCAGTTTGCGTAACCATTTCTCCCTCTTTAAAAATCCTTGGAAATGGTATGTGCAGCGGGGTTCCATAAATTTTAAATGAATGATCTGCCCAGTTTCGCTGGTCTTCCATTTCAAAAATTTCACCCTGAAAAATTATTTCTACGTGAACGCCTTCTGCTGTTTGCCATTTGAACCCGCTGATATCTTTAAATGGCTGATGTGCACTAATTGTTGTAGGAAAAATACCTTCTTCATTAATACCATTTGAATGAGTGATTAAACATGGTTGATTACGACAAGTACCAACGGGAAGCAGAATACAGATTCCAATCCGGTTACTCAAAAAGTCTTTTTCTGCAACACCAGAAAACGAGAATTTCAGACCAGTTTCTTCAACTTCAATCTCAATTCGTGCACGAAATTGAATGGTTGATGAATAATAAAATGCAGTGAATGTAATAGTTAGTTTTTCACCTGATGTTTTTATCTCCAAATCGCTTACGCTGTATGGAACTGTCATCCAGTTTTCATCTCTTACAGCCACATGAACCATTCTTATAAATTCCGACTCAGACCACCTGAACCAACGCAGTCGGCCATATTCCAAATGAAACCCAAAATTATCATTGAAAATATATTTGCCATCCGGTACATCTGAAATGATACCGGTGTATTCCTGTTTCTCTATTGCAAATGGCATGATTTAAAAATGAGATGATGAAATCTGTATCAGATGCAACTAACAATATCTATTTGAGGAGGGCAATTGATGTTGAATAATTTTTTGATGCATCATCAATTACGAGCACCCAGTCATTACCATACCCATTCGATGGTGGTTGAAACTTCATGAATGATTTCTTATTCGCAAATGGTTCAATAATTTTCTTCTCTCCGTTGCGCGGGTTGATCCAGAATCCATTAAGTTGTGGTCCGGTAATTTTTCCGGTATTGAGATCAAATTCTTTTCCCTGCGTTGAGTACACAATTATATAATCTTTTCCCCGGCTGGCCTGTACCCTGTCGTGTTCTGACAATGATGATTTTAATAAACGCTGATCCGGAACCCTATCAAGCATCGGCCTTGATTCTATCACCTGCCGTAAAAATTTCATCTGCGAAGCGCCGGGTAAATTGATGGCTTCCTTCCAAACAATATGCGCTCCATTTACAGATTCTCTATTCTCAGAATACATCTGCCAGATATCGTGACAACCATAAGTATGGCCAAACGCTCCTGCGAGAACATCTATCCAAGCATGTTTGCGGATGTCATAGGCACTTGAAATTCCATTTTCTTTTGCGTTAAAACAAACAGGATGATCTTCATAAAGTGTTTCACCATCCACTGCGGGTTTTACAGGTTGCAATTGATAAGCAACCTGAATTCGGTCCCAGATATTATTATCACGGCAATGTCCTGTCTGGAACATGTTGAAATCAAGCCAGCTGTCATTATGAAACCATTTAGCAGAGCCGGCATCCTTCACCTCGTTAGGTTGCGGATGAAATGTAATTAAAGCTTTATCAGCTCCTCCCGATCCTTTTTCAATTCCCTTTGCCAAGGCGCGCCAGGTAGCCACTTCCTTCTCATTCCGCGGGTTACGGTCGCCTCCAACAATCCACACAATATTCTTTTTGTCAGCATATCTTTTAGCGAGCCAGTAACCATAATCTTCAGCATTATCAGGGTTAAATATTTCAGGCCCCTTGCCCCACCGGTCTTTAAAAACTTTGTCGCCCCATGTTGGTAATAAACCTATATATAAACCCAGAGATGTTGCTTTATCAATGATATAATCTACATGCTGAAAATAAGCGTCTCTCGGTTTTGTTGGATCTTCATTTTCTAAAGGCAGTTCGTTATAAGCATTAGGTGTTCGCACGCCATCCAATTCTGCCAATACTACAGCCTGTATCACTGTAAATCCTTTCTCTGCCCTGTTGGTTAAATATAAATCTGCATCTTCCCTGTTTAACCGGTGAAAAAGTTCCCATGCCGTATCGCCCAGCCAAAAGAAGGGCGTACCATCAGCCTTGACCAGATATCTTTTATTTGCGCTCACTTTTAATTGCGCTGATGCATGTTGAAAAACAATAAAGCTGATCAGGAGAAAAATCAATCGTAACATAAATAGGAATTAAGAATCGTTGAGCATTAGCTTTAATAAATTAAAGGTATGTTTTTAAATAAAAATGTTTGTATCAATGTAACCATGTTACATCAATACAAACATTTGTTATTGCTGCAGATAATATTATTTTTTCATGTACATCACTTCCTTCACCAACTTTACGGTGCGGCTTACATCAGGTAAATAGCCCACAACAAGATTTGGTGCGTAATGCATTGGCGCGTCGGCTGCTGTGATTCTGCGAACCGGAGCATCAAGATAATCGAAAGCTTCTTTTTGAATGCGGTATGCTATTTCAGAAGAAATGGAAGCGAACGGCCATTGCTCTTCAACGATCACCAGGCGATTTGTTTTTTTAACACTCTCAAGAATTGTTCTCCAATCCAATGGGCGAATGGTACGCAAATCAATTACTTCGGCACTTATGTTTTCTTTTTGCAGTTCTTCTGCAGCACCTAAAGCAACCTTCATCATTTTATTAAAAGATACGATGGTAACATCTGTACCCTTTCTTTTAACATCCGCTTTTCCGATAGGTATAAGATATTCTTCCTCCGGTACTTCACCTTTTTCACCATATAATACCTCACATTCCATAAAAACCACCGGATCGTCATCGCGAATAGCGCTTTTCAGAAGACCTTTTGCATCATATGGATTAGCTGTAGAGATTACTTTTAACCCTGGAATATTGGCATACATGCTCTCAAATGCGGTTGAGTGCTGCGCGCCCAGCTGTCCGGCCGAGCCACCAGGTCCCCTGAATACAATTGGACAACCCACCTGTCCGCCACTCATCGCCAGCATTTTAGATGCTGTATTCAGGATCTGATCCAGTGGAAGCACCGCAAAGTTCCAGGTCATGAACTCTACAATCGGACGGAGTCCGTTTTGTGCTGCTCCCACTGCAATAGCGGTAAACCCTAACTCAGCGATAGGAGTATCAATAACTCTTTTAGGGCCGAATTCGTCGAGCATTCCCTGGCTAACTTTATAGGCACCATTATATTCAGCAACTTCTTCCCCCATAAGGAATACCCTTTCATCCCTTCTCATTTCTTCCTGCATGGCTTCACGGAGAGCTTCCCTTAAGGCGATCAATCTTGGCATACGCTAATTTTAAGAGCAGCAAAAATATTGCAAGTGCATCATTCCAACAAATGATGTTTGATTAAGACGAAGTACTTAAGGCAGGGAATATTTAAAAGTAACTGCCCGGAAAGATCAGATCATTTCCGGGCAAACTTCGTATGGTAAGCAATAAAGATTGAGGCCAAAATCAGGATTTCCCCCATAATTCAAGTGAAGCTTTCTGGTCGCTATAATTTTTGGTATCGTACCAAAACTCCACTTTTACAACAGGCTCTTTTTTCTGTGGTAGCTGAATCACACGGCTATCTGTACCCGCCGGAAGATCGTTACGCATTTCGACGGTTAGTGTTTCGCCATTTCTGTAATAAAAAATACATCTGTGCAGGTTGACGCCACCTTGAACAGAACGGATTTTGACAGTCGAAAATGGTTTGTTTTCAGTTGAAATCATCATTTCATGACGATTTAAATCCTGATTAATTTTTGTCTCCGCAAGTTTTTCCCAATCAACAACAAACAGCCCGTTTAAGGTAGCATTGTTATTATTGGCAGAGGCTGAAAGTGAAGGCAACAGCATAATCGTTGTCATCAACAGCATGAAGAAAGTGAATCGCTTTTTCATAGTTGAAGTTTTTGTTGTTAGGGCGGGGCCGGTTAACTCAAGATAACGCCGTTTTGCGACACTTTCAAGGTATAATTGCGTGGTAAAAAAGCGGGTAAAAATTGATACTTATATAAAGTTGCAAAAGATTGACATTCCGGCTCTTAAAATTGACCCAAATGAACTGTGTAACTAAATACCCATTAAATATTTCATGAATAGCTGATATTGGCAGGAGTTTGCACCAGCAATTTCAAACCGAATCGGTTTTCAGTATTGATTCATTCAAATAAAACGTTTCTGGAAAGGGCAACTTATTCAACATGCGGAGACAATATGATCAGAAGAATATTTGATGCTTGCAGATTATTTTCTGTTTTTCTGAATTCCCTTAGAATCTGTATCGTTGTAATCAGGTACCTAAATTATCGCTGACCGATATATTCAATAACCATTGCAGAGGCACCTCCTCCACCATTACAAATCCCGGCCGCACCATACCTGCCACCGTTTGTTTTCAGCACATTTATAAGTGTTACAATAATACGTGCACCACTACAGCCCAATGGATGACCTAAAGAGACCGCACCGCCATGTACATTAACTTTTGTTGCATCCAGCTGCATACGTTTTATATTTTCTATTCCAACAACTGCAAAGGCTTCATTCAATTCCCAATAACTAATATCGCTCATTTGCAAACCTGCTTTTGCAACTGCCTTTGGTACCGCTAATGAAGGTGTGGTAGTAAACCATTCCGGTGCCTGTTCAGCATCTGCATATGACAATATTTTAGCAATAGGTTTAATACCCAGTTCCTCTACTTTCTCTTTACTCATCAATACGAGGGCAGCCGCTCCATCATTCATCGTTGATGCGTTGGCGGCAGTTACTGTCCCGTCTTTTTTAAATGCTGGATTTAATGAAGGTATTTTATCAAACTTTACATTAAAGGGTTCTTCGTCTTTCGCAATAACCAATGGGTCACCTTTTCTTTGCGGAATTTCCACCTCGATCACTTCTTCACCAAAATAACCTTTTTCCCATGCCTCCTGGCTGCGTTTGTAACTCTGTATCGCGAACTCATCCTGGTCGTTGCGGGAGATCCCACATTCACTCGCACACAACTCTGCGGCAATACCCATCGCCTTACCATCATAAACATCAGTCAGACCATCTTTAGCAAGTCCATCTATCATCTCAACATTTCCATATTTATTACCCCACCGTAACTGAGCAGCATAAAAAGGCGTGTTGCTCATACTTTCCATACCTCCCGCCACCACGATGTCAGCATCTCCCAACAATATACTCTGTGCGCCAATTGCAATTGATTTCATTCCACTGGCGCAAACCTTATTTACAGTTGTGCAATTTACATTGTCGGGTAGCCCGGCAAATTTAGCAGCCTGACGGGCAGGGGCCTGGCCAAGATTTGCCTGGAGGACACAACCCATAAGAACATCCTGTACATCACTTGTAGAAATGCCTGCTTTGTCTACAGCTGCTTTGATGGCTGCAGCACCCAAACGGGTAGCCGAAAGATCTTTCATTGATCCACCGAAACTTCCGATTGGCGTGCGAACTGCTGAAACTATATATACTTCTTTCATATCTCTTTCATTTAACGGCGTGCAAGGTAAAAACTTTCTGCGGGAGTAATGCCGGGTTAACATTTCGATGTCAACCCGGGTTACTCCTGATCATTATTTCTGGCGGAAACTATCTCCGATAAACTGTAATGCATCAGTGATGCCGGTGCGCCAATATGTCCAATTATGCGCCCCATCTCTAACCCTGAATTCATGCGGCACTCCTTTTTCTGTAAGCGCAATATGAAGAAGGCAATTACCTTTAATAAGAAAATCATCATCTCCACAATCAATCCAGTACTTCACTTTCTTTAAATCACCAGAAGACTTGTCAGCAACAATCTTCATAATATGGTTTTCATTCCATGTTTTGGTTAGCCTTTCACTTCCTTTTAGATTACGACCAAATAACTGTCCAAAAGTGGCATTATACATCATATCTGGCATCTTTATAATTACATCTTCATCAGTTACAAATGCACTGAGTGGCGCAGCTGCTGCGAACATATCCGGATATTTCAAAGCATATAACAACGTTCCATATCCACCCATTGATAAACCGGCAACACCTCTGTATTTTTTTTCTGACTTTATTCTATAAGTTTTTTCAATAGAAGGAATAAATTCTTTGATAAAAAAACTTTCGTAATTGGTTTTGCCATCGTATGCATCCATATAAAATGTGGAGTCTGCATCAGGCATAACTATAATCATTGATGGAATTTTTCCGTCAGCAATTGCATTATCTGCATAACGGTTAATTTCCCCGAATTGCATCCAGGCAGTATTGTTATCCGTGTAACCATGCAGCAGGTATACAACAGGGTAAGACCGCTCAGAACGATCATAATCAGCTGGCAGGTAGATTGTATAACCAACCTGCTTATTCATAAAAGTGCTTTTAACAAAACGCTCTTCAATAACTTTTCCGTTGACCTGGGCGGTTAATTGAGAATTAATCATTAGGGTAATAAATAGTGACAGGCAATACTTTGCAAATTTCATAATGAACATTGATTTAGATGGTAAAAGTACTAAGTTGAAAAATGAGAACATGAAAAAATAGTCCCTGCAAAACGCTGATTTAAATTTAATGCTCCGTTTATATCATCCTATTGTTAAAGAATTGTATAATAATCATAATCAAATCTATGCAAATTTCACTTAGCCATCAGTCATCAATCTCCTCCGAACCCCTTTGTTTAGTGGCTTTCCGCTGATTAAACTACAGTTAGGCATGATATAAAATGATAAAACCTTTGTTGTATCTGCGATTAAGTCGTGTAATTTTACACAATCAATCACGTTTGAATAAACAGTACAGTACTCCGCTCTAGCATTGCCTGCCCTTTTGCTTCCATAGTTTCCATAATGAATGCTGCCGTATCAGAATGAAAAATTTATTCAGAAAATATAAATATTAATTTTTTAAAAAATCGATTATGAAAACAGCAATGAACACAATCAGCAAATCGGTAATGATTTTAGTAACTGTAATGAGTATGGGTTTGGTTTCTCCAACATTCGCAAACACATTTAAAGAAATTCCGGTAGCAGAATTGAAATTTGTAGGTACAATTGGCGAATTAACTTCTTTTCAACTTGTATTAAACAATGCTTTAAAAGGTGAATACCTGGTAATTGTAAAAGATGGTGAAAAAAGAGTCCTTTTCTCTGAAAAATTGAAAGGTGCAAACATCACAAAACTTTACAAACTAGATGAAAAGGAAAGGGATATCATCGACGGAACAACCTTCGAAGTAACCAATCTTGCAACAAACGAAACCCAAATATTCAAATTGAATAAAGTGGTTAAAGAAGTTGTGGACGTATCTATTTCTAACAAATAACCCTAAAAGAAACCATCCAGAACAAAGCCGCCTGACATTGTCAGTGCGGTTTTGCTTTTTTGGCATATACTGACTATTCATTCTTCTCCTTTTTTGCCGTAAACCAACCCGCCTATGTTAATATAATATTAAAGTGTGGACTCCTTTATTAATAGGATAGATTATCGGCTTGATTTTTAGGCAGTTGACAGTGTTGTCATCAAAACATAGGCTTTCCGGCATATTCTTTGTTTCAACATTGAAAATTTAAACAAAAAGAATTATTATGACAAAAAGGTTAAGTTTATTTATTCTGGCAGCAGGTTTTGCAGCATTTAACAGCTGTACCAGTGCCCCCGACGCTGATAAGGCTGAAACGTCAGAAGCAAAAGAAGTGAGTGCGGCAGATGGTCAAGCGCTGAAAGTTGATCCCACTGGTAGTAAAGTGGAATGGATTGGAACCAAAGTTTCGGGTTACCATGTGGGCACTGTAAATGTAAAAAATGGTGAATTAAAGGTAAAAGAAGGCAGTTTGACCGGTGGAAACTTTGTACTCGACCTTACCAGCCTTGCCGTTACTGGTCCTGCCGGATCAGATACAGCTATGAATAATAAGCTTCTCGGGCATTTGAAATCACCGGATTTCTTCGACGTGGCTGCAAATCCCGATGCCTCTTTTGTAATTACTGATGTAAAACCATTTGCAGGGACCATTCAGGACAGTACTGATCCACGTCAGGAATCAATTAGTAAATATAAAGTAGCAAATCCAACCCATACGATCAGTGGAAACTTAACCATTAAAGGTGTTACAAAAAATATTGAATTCCCTGCAAGTGTAACTGTAAATGAAGGTGCGGTTGATGCAATTGCAAAGTTTAATATCGACCGCTCACAGTGGAACATTATTTATCCTGGTAAACCAGATGATCTTATCCGTAACGAAGTTCACCTGGGTATAGCTTTGAAAGCTGCGAAATAACTATAAAAATATTTGGATAAAAAAGGATGAAGTACTATTGCTTCATCCTTTTTTTATTGTTAGTTCTTCATCTGTTTGCGAAGTAATACATAATCTCATTTGCAGTTGAAAAAATTCCTATGTACCTAAATCAATTCAGGGTAAAGATTTTAGAATTTCAGCCACATGAAATATATAAATAAATTTTCCAACATTTCGTCATTATAAATTCTAACCACAATCCATAAGTAAATATTTGAATTATATTTTAACAGTTATTAGAATCTGGAATTAAAAAATTACGTCACTTTTTAAAAATTAAATCGGGAGAAATGATTGATAGATTTTGAGCTGTTTGGAGTAAATTAGTCTTAGATGGTGCATCATAAATTTTGGCGACTGAATATTCTAACCTGTGATTTCATTTCAATTGTGAAAAGTGTAACAACAACCTTGCACAGGATTAAAATAGTTTGTCATTGAACTGATCGTTGCCGATTTCAATATTCTTTCGTTATAAGTTTTTGTAATAATTAAAATTTATATAAGTAATATGCTGAGTTATACGCCCTGACGCACAGTGGTTTGAATTTTTAAAAAAATCTGAGCGCAGTGCATATAATGCTTAACAATACCATTTAAGTTGCTTATTTTTACAAAAATCGCATTTACATGAATCTTTTTGTAGCCGGCCTCCCTTATGATCTGGATGATGCCGAATTAATGGAAATTTTTGAGAAATTCGGAACCGTCAATTCTGCCAAAGTTGCAATGGATAAGGAAACAGGCAAAAGCAGAGGTTTCGGATTTGTAGACATGCCGAACAGTGTAGAGGCAAAAGATGCCATCGAAAATCTAAATGATATTTCTTTAGGCAAAAAACCTTTGGTGGTGAAAGAAGCTGAAGAAAGAGGATCATCCGGCGGCGGTGGCGGTGGCTTCAGAGGTGGCCAGGGCGGCGGTGGCGGTGGCTATCGCGGTGGAAACAGTGGCGGAGGCGGCGGAGGTGGATTTAATAAGAGAGATAATAATTATAGAGACCGAAACAGATATTGATATCGAAAATCTTAAAAGCCGGTATTGGATTCCATTACCGGCTTTTTTTATTTAATAATTTCCCGGATTATCTTTTCTTGTTAGGATTTGTCTTAAATTCTTTCAGAGACGCATTGATGTACATCAGCATATCCTCCCGGGTACTTCCCCTGCAAAAATCATAAGAAGGCCTGTATTTCATCATAAAGCGCATCAATTCAGGATCATGCAGATCAGTTATTCTTTCTACATAGGGCCTCGAAAAATAAAGGTCAACGAATGATTCTTCTTCTTCGCGCAGCAACCTTTCTCTCAATTTTCTTTTCTGCTTTTGCTCCGAAGAAAAATAGCTCAACGGACTTACACTCACTCCAAAGCCATCTGTTGGGGCATTGCTTCCGGTAATTCCTTTTTGTTTTTTAAATGATTGTTCATAATACTCCCTTCGCGCTATGGAGTCCTGCTGATAAGTTCGGTATGCCTGTATCGTAATACCCGGCAGAAACTCAGGAAGTGATTTCATGGAAAGATCATAGCCGGTATTGAGCATGTAATCCCTCACTAAAATCGTATCTGATTTATAACCAACTGTAGAAAAAACTACAATGTCATTTTCAGCCGCCGGCACGGCATATTCTCCGGATTTTTCCTGTTTACCCGTAAGTTTTTTGGAAAGGTTCACGACATTTACCCCCATTAAAAGGGAATCAGTCGATTGATCATAAATCCTGCCCTTTAATTCTGTTTGCGCGTTCGAATCAATTAACACCATCACCGCCAGGGACATCAAAAATATCTTGAAATACATGATTTAAATATATGCTGAAGAATCCGCGAAGTAAAAAAGAATTTGTTAAATGAAGTATTATGTACATTTAGTAATGCGGTTACCTGATGTGTATACAAGAATAAAATACTGTCTGATATTTTTTCTATTGATTTCCTGTTCCATTCAGGGGCAGGTTCGTAAAGCAATATTTAATGGCAAAAATCTTAAAGGCTGGCATATGGATGTACCGGACCGGGATACCCATCCCGAACTCAGGATTCCATTTGTAGTCAGGAATGGAATGCTGGTTAGTTTGGGTACACCAGAGGGACATCTGATCACCAACAAAATTTATTCTGACTATACCTTAACACTCGAATACCGGTTTGCCGGAGAAACTGGTAACTGTGGCGTACTGGTACACGCTTCGACGCCAAGAATTTTATATAAAATGTTTCCGAAATCCATAGAGGCGCAACTCATGCATACCAATGCGGGAGATTTTTGGTGCATAGGTGAGGATATTTCAGTACCGGATATGGATAAACGACGGGGGCCAAAAGAGAATTGGGGAGTGACAGAAGGTATGGAGAGACGGGTATTAAATCTTACTGACGGCTCAGAAAATCCTCCGGGAAAATGGAATTCAATGAAGATAAGATGCAGCGGGGATACAGTCACCGTTTGGATAAATGATGAAATGGTTAATCATGGCTTTAACTGTACGGCTTCACGGGGACAGATTGCATTACAGGCAGAGGGTGCTGAAGTAGAATTCAGGAATATATTTGTTCAAAAATTACCAGGAAGAAGGCGGTGAGTTTTAATGGCGCAGGGTAAAATACGCTGGCACAGTTTTTTAATTACGTTAACATAAATAATCACAACATGCAAAATTGGCTCAGGACATTAATTGCTGGAGGAGTTGCATACAAATGGGGAGGCGGCTGTCTCGGTACTGTAGGAATTTTTCTCGTAGTATATTGGTTATTAGGTCAATGTAATTGATCGCAAATAATTCCTGGTCCTGTTTTCATGAGTGAGCGTTTTGTTTTGAATGGTTGATTACATCCAATTTCATAAACTAATCGTATATATGATTATGTTAACAGGAACCAGGAATATGATCGCGATGATATTTTTAAGCGGTTTCCTTTTTACAAACTGGAACAAATGCGCTGAAATATATACTTCGTCCAATACAACAATCGATTCTGATATTTTCAAATACGGCCTGATTTATTATTCATCTGGTGCGGTGGATAACTTAAGTGAAAGTCATAATCCGATAGGATCGAAATCTTACCGCCAGTATTTTGATAGAAAATTTATTGTCAAAACAAGAAGAAGCGGTAACAGATTTTATCATCATTTCTATAATAACCCCGTGCGTGAAGTAAACGTTGTGAACATGACTGTTTATGCACCGCCGTTTAACCTGATCAATCCGGGAAATATCATTCTTCCTTACACTCCTTACATGATTCCTTAAGTGTGATTTTAAGATATTCAAAGAGAAATTGCCATTATCTTTGAAAGCTTAAGCATCCACTTCTGTATGAAAATAACGATCCTCAGTACGCTGATTCTTTCTGTTGTAGTTTTCTGCACGCCTAAGAACTCCACCAGTCCCCCTTCAACACAAACCGCCCGGAAACCAATAACTGTTAATAGTTCTGAAATTTTAACGGGCGCGGATCAAACAGAAAAATATCTCCCCTATTTATCAAATAAACGAGTTGCTATACTGGGCAATCCAACTTCTGTAATCGGTAAACGCCATATCGTAGATAGTTTAAAATCAAGGGGGGTAAATATCGTAAAAGTGTTTGGACCAGAGCATGGCTTCAGGGGCAATGCAAGTGCCGGTACCAAAGTTAAAGATGAAACGGACCCCGCTACCGGAATTCCAATGATTTCTCTTTACGGTGCTAAACGAAAGCCAAGTAAAACTGATCTGTCAGATGTAGACCTTGTGGTATTTGATATCCAGGATGTGGGCTGCAGATTCTACACCTACATCAACGTATTGTCGCACATAATGGAAGCCTGTGCCGAAAACGAAAAAGAATTAATGATTCTTGATCGGCCAAATCCAAACGGTTACTTAGTCGACGGTCCTGTTTTAGATATGAAATTGAAATCTGGTATCGGGATATTTCCAATTCCCATTACTCACGGTATGACCATTGGAGAATTTGCGCAAATGATTAATGGTGAAGGCTGGTTGCCATCGAAAATGAAATGCAAACTGAATATTATAAAGGTGGTGAATTATAGTCATGATGATGCATACGAATTACCTGTACCGCCGTCACCAAATCTGAATACTCAGCAATCTGTACTACTCTACCCTTCCCTATGCCTTTTTGAAGGAACAATAATCAGTCAGGGAAGAGGCACTATTCATCCATTCACTGTACTCGGTAATCCAGAATTTAAAGGGAAATATAATTTCAGTTTTACTCCCGTAAGCATAAAGGGAATGGCTGAAACTCCTTTACACATGAACACTCCCTGTTACGGACTTGACCTGCGCAAATTTGACATCAGTGAAATGAAAAAAAAGAAACAGATTAATCTTTCGTGGATGATTGAAATGTATAAAGCTTTCCCGGCAAAAGAGAAGTTTTTTGATTATTCGCAAAGCAAACAAATGGGCAACATTGATAAGCTTGCCGGTGTTACAACTTTCAAAGAGCAAATTATTGCGGGTAAGTCAGAAGCAGAAATCCGTGCATCATGGGAACCTGGTTTATCTGAGTATAAAAAGATGCGTTTGAAATATTTGCTTTACCCCTGATCAGTTTGGATCATTCAGTACAGAAAAGTGAATGGGTGAATGGGTCAATGAGTGAATTAGGGAACGCCAGTTGAATACCTCTTAGGAATATGTTGTACTAAAGGGTGCATAATCAATCACCCACGGCCTTTTTTCCCATTTTCAGGAATCGGGTAATCAGAAAAACTGATGCCAGTGTTAGCCCAATGATAAATCCCGACCACATCCCTGCGGCGCCTGTTTCCCAATAAAAGGCAAGCCAGTATCCTGCCGGTAATCCCACTACCCAATATGCAATACCGATCAATATGGTGGGAGTACGAACATCTTTAATGCCACGCAGTAATCCGGCTGCTATAGCCTGGGTACTGTCCGATATCTGAAAAATAGCCGCAAACAACAAAAGCATCGCTGCCATGTCTAACACAGCCGAATTATCATTAAACAGTTCGGGCAGCTGATGCCGGAAAATGATGAATGCCAAAGCACAAAAAAGACCATAGAGTAACGCTGTGATTATGGTGCTTTTGCCGATCAACATGATTTTTTGCCAGTTTTTATTGCCATATGCATTGCTTACTCTTATTGAGCCCGCTTGTGCCAATCCCATCGAAGCCATAAATGTAAACGATGCACAGCTTAATGCTATCTGGTGTGCAGCCTGGGCCACGGCGCCAATCGTACCGATGATAATACCAGATACTGCAAATGCTCCTGCTTCCATTCCAATTTGCAAACTGCTTGGCACCCCAATATGAAGCAACTCGTTGATTGTTTGTTTTTTCAAGTACCATTGCCGTTTTCCTACTATGATATACTTTCTGAATGTCGGATGCTTCAGTATAACTATGGCAAGCGCGATAAACATGATTGTCCTTGTAATAAGGGTCGCCCAACCTGCGCCAATCAGTCCCATAGAAGGAAATCCGAAGTTGCCATAAATCAAAATCCAGTTTAAAAAAATATTTACCGGCATGCCTGCGAGCGACAACAACATAGCCGTTCTGGTAAACTCCAGTCCATCCGCAAATTGTTTCAGTGTCATGAATAAAAGCATCGGGATAATTGAAAAACCCATCAGCTGCATAAATGGAATAGCAAAAGTTACAACTTCAGGATCCTGCTTTAAATAACCCAGGAGATTCTTTCCAAAAACCAGCGCAAGCGAAATGACAACGGCTGTAAACGCACAAAGCACAAAACCATTAAAAAGATAATGCGACACCTGTTGTGCGTCTTTGCGGCCATGCGACATTGATACCATTTGCGATACAGAAATCGTCATCCCGATGCCTAATACAAAAGGAATATTCATTGCATTAATCACCAGTGAAGCGGCCGCCAGTTGTTTGTAGCTGATAGCCCCGATCATCGCAGTATCGATGATGTGAAGTGCCATCTGTGCGAGTTCGCCGATCACGATGGGTATAGCCAGTCTTATTGTTTTGGATGCTTCGGTTCGCATATCATTTCATCAATAAAAGAGGGCTGCGAAGGTAGTGGAAGCGTTCTTCATAAAAAAGACAATCATTATGATACAAAAGTGCTGAGTGACGGATCAATTAATCCGATTGCTTTTGAATGTTTAATAGCCTCTTCGCTGGATAAAAACTGGCAGCAATGAACGCCGGTTTCCTTCTCCAATGCATCAAGCAATCCGGCAGTTTCGTCTGAACGGCTGCGTCTTGCATTCCTGATGTATACAGCATAAATTCTACCCTGGTATTTGCGCGCAATACTGTTATAGATGAAAGGATCCTGCTGAGAATTATCACCCAGCAAAATAAACTGCTGATTCGGGAAAGCCTGCAAAATCCTTACTACCCGCGTAAGTTTTCCTGTGTGTTTAGTTTGTCCTGATTTGAAGAACTCATGCCAACGTTTTACATGATTGAGCAGGAAGGCACCCCTGGGCATTTTATTGAAACTAAAAAAATCCACCAGGTAGTCGTACAGGTTCCATTCACTGCTTGAAACATAAAAAAAAGGGTTGGGCTCATCAGGCCTGGTATTTGAAACAGAAAGCAGGTGGTAGTGCAATGCAACGTCGCGGAAAATTTCCCTGGTACGTGGATTTAATGTCAGCAATTCTTTTAACCTTTTCAAAATTGAAGCGGAATGGGAAACCAGAACGGTATCATCAATATCTGAAATAAATCCATATTGGGTAATATGTGGCACAAAGAGTTCACCGGTAGCGGTAATTTTTTCACCGTCAAACTGTGATGATACTTGTACAGGATGCCAACCTGCGGAAACGCTGACAGAAGATGTCCATTCAAATCTGATAAAACCGTCTTTAGCTGTGGTTTGATCAAAAGTTTGATTGTTCCAATTCAACTGTACCGGATGGCCGCCAAAAGGTTTTAGAAAAAACATCCGAAGTAAATGAATTGTGTTTTTGACTATGCTGTTTGAATATGATTTTCGTACAAAAGGCTTGTTCCTGAACAGATGCCCGAATAACATCAGGTCGTGTGTATGACCAAAACCGTAATATAACTTGATATGTATTTTTTTAACCAATGCTTTAATCTATTATAATGTTATTTTCATACCCTGTGAATATATGGAGTTAAAATTCATGCCTACAAAATTTTTGTTTGTCATTAATAGTGGAGCCGGAAATAAATCTACCGACTGGAATACCACTATTGTAGAATTTTTTAGCAAACAACCTCACGAATTTGAAATCCTGACTCTATCATCCGACTTTACTGCTGAAGAGCTCACAATTAAAATTAACGCTATTCAACCCGACAGAATCATTGCAGTGGGCGGTGATGGAACAGCAAAGCTGGTGGCAGGTTGTATACTTCATTCTTCGTACATTTTTGGAATTATTCCTGCGGGTTCAGCTAATGGTATGGCCAAAGAATTAGGCATACCAATTGACCCTAAGTCAGCGCTGGAAGCCATGTTGGGAAATGATATCATTAATATGCATGTAATAACCGTTAATAACCAGGTCTGCATTCATCTCTGTGATATCGGCTTCAATGCATTTGTTGTGAAAAAATTTGAAAGTGAGAACGTTAGAGGTTGGTGGGGTTATATAAAGGCAGCGTGGAAAGTGATGTGGCTGAATCCCAAAATGGAAGTGATCATAAAAAACGGTGAGGATTATATTACCAGGAAAGCATCGATGATTGTTCTGGCAAATGCTACCAGCTATGGCAGTAATGCTTTAATTAATCCGGTAGGTAAAATTGATGACGATCTGTTTGAAGTGGTTATCATTAAAGAGATATCATTGACTGAAATATTTAAAATGATGGTCACACATAAACCTTTTAATCCGCACAAAACAGAATTATTGCAAACACGCTCGTTGAGTATTCAATCCAGGAAAAGAGCGCATTTTCAGATAGATGGCGAATACCAGGGAAAGCTTCACAAAATTTCGGCACAGATACTGCCGGCAGCATTGAATATCATTTCGGCGAAAAAATTATAATAATGATTATAAAAAAAGAGGATGATATTCATCACCCTCTTTGCTATTTATCTTAATGTTTTAAGAAACACGTTTAACCAGCCGTTGCGGTTCGCGCTGCCCGGTAAACCGCACAGGCGAAGATGTTCTCAGTTCAGGTCTTTTTCGGATGCCAACTACGGCAGCATAATTCTCTCTGTGCATACTTCCTCCTCTGCCTGCCAGAACATAAGGATGTTCGGAGTTAGCCGGAATGGTTCTGCGGATCAACTTCTGAATATCGCGTAAAAATTCTTTTTCTTCATGATCGCAAAATGAAAATGCAATACCATTGGCGCCAGCCCTGCCGGTTCTGCCGATTCGATGTACATAAGTTTCAGGTACATTTGGCAAATCGAAATTGAACACGTGGCCCAATTCGTCAATATCAATTCCTCTCGCTGCAATATCAGTGGCAACCAATACTGCACTTCTGCGATTTTTAAAATTTTGTAACGCAAGCTGTCTTGCATTCTGTGATTTATTACCATGAATTGCTTCAGCGCGTATACCAGCTTTATTTAATTCTTTTGCTATTCTGTCGGCGCCATGTTTGGTGCGGCTGAATACAAGAGAAGAAATAATTTTATGCGATTCGATCAAATGAACCAGCAACTTCATTTTATTACCTTTATCCACATGATAAATTTGCTGTTGAATCGTGTCAGCAGTTGACGAAACAGGAGTAACTTCAACGCTTACCGGTTCATTCAAAATCATGTCAGCCAGATCTTTAATTTCCGCAGGCATGGTAGCAGAGAAGAAAAGAGTTTGTCTTTTTTGTGGAAGTTTTGAAATGATTCTTTTCACATCATGTACAAATCCCATATCCAGCATTCTGTCAGCCTCATCCAATACAAAATATTGAATATCGGATAACGACACCACTTGCTGATTAACCAAGTCGATTAATCTGCCGGGTGTGGCAATCAAAATATCTACACCCTGGCGCAGAATATTGACTTGTGGTACCTGGGAAACTCCACCAAAAATCACCTGACTTTTCAATGGTAAAAATTTTCCGTACGACACAAAGCTTTCGTGAATCTGCATGGCCAACTCCCGTGTTGGAGTTAATACCAATGCTTTTATTTTGCGGCGTAACATTGTTTTTTCCGGTGCATTTGCTGATAGCAATTGCAATAATGGGATAGCGAATGCGGCAGTTTTACCGGTACCGGTTTGCGCACAGCCTAAAATATCCCTTCTTTCCAACACAACAGGTATAGCTTTTTCCTGTATCGGGGTGGGTTTTTCATAACCCTCATTAGTCAAAGCCTTTAACAAAGGCTCAATAAGATTTAATTGAGTAAATAACACTATAAAAGATTTATTTGATAAATACGATAAGGCTATCAGTTGATGACTGATACATTATCCGCCTTACGTTACAATTTCACGAAATTTGAATGGGAACTAGACAAATGAGTGGAGCTATAACATCAAGAGTTGCAAAAGTAGGCTTTTATTGGTAATATTCAGCTTTTCATTTTAGTAAGCAGTAAGCAGTGAGCAGTAAGCAGTGTGACATAAGATAATTGAATCCTTTCTATAGTAAATCGTCCATCACAAAAAAATTGGGAAAGCCGTCGTTGGCAGTCCTCTGCTAACTGCTCACTGCTTACTTAAAATACAATGAACACGAAAACGGTTCCAAAGAAACGCTTCCGGAAACAATGGTATTTTCAATAAACCTGTTACCCGCAATAACAGTTGTCCAATTACCTTTTGGCAGTGACATTTTCTGGATGCTTTCACTTCCATTAAAAATTACGACTATATTTTTCCAACTATCTTTCACTGCTCCTCCATTCAATTGATAGGCTACTACGTTATTGGGTGTATTTGGAAAAAAAAGTAGATGTTCTGCAATATCTTTACCGCTGCTCATCCTGAAGGCTGGATGTTCTCTTCTTAATGCAATCAACTTTTTTGTGTATTCAAAAACATCGTTATTTATGGTTTTCAAATCCCAATTGATTGCATTGATTGGATCTCCGGAATTGTAAGAATTTTCTACACCAAATTTTGTGCGAAGGAATTCTGTACCGGCATGTAAAAACGAAATTCCCTGTGATGTCAGTACAATTGACAAAGAAAGAAGATGCATATTTCTCCGTTCTGATGCAGTATACCCTTTTGCAGAAATGGCCAGTTTATCCCATAAAACATGATTATCATGGCACTCACAATAGCTAATGGTTTGATAAGGTTCTTTCGCATAAGGAGCCTGCGAATAATTCACTTTCATGTAATCCACCTGTGGATGTTTGCATGCCGCAGTAATACCAAATTTTATACTCTCTTCTAATCCTGCGTGGCCCGAAGCAAATCCTTTTTCATCGTGACGAAAAACGCTTCCCTTAATACCATCTCTTATATCATCGCTGAAAACAGCCACCCGATCCAGTAATAAAGCATTCTTCTTGATCGCCCTTAAAGTATCCGGAAGTGGAGAAGTTCCAGCGGTCCATCCCTCACCGTAAATAAGAATATCTGGTTTTAATTTATGCAATGCCGATGAAATAATATTGATTGTTTCCAGGTCGTGCACTCCCATCAGGTCTATGCGGAAACCATCAATATGAAATTCATTTACCCAATATAACATTGACTCCAGCATAAATTTTCGCATCATGGGGCGTTCGCTTGCGGTTTCATTACCACAAGCGGTTGCATCAGAAAAACTGCCATCAGTTTTCTGCCGGTAATAATATCCGGGCACCAACTGATTGAACCAGGACTTTTCAGTTAACATGGTATGATTATAGGCAACGTCAAGGACTAACCGAAGTCCGTTTTCATGAAAGGTTTTTATCAGTTGCTTAAATTCTTTTACACGTGTTATGCCATCTTCAGCATTGGTAGCATATGAACCTTCAGGTGTATTATAATTCAAAGGATCATAACCCCAGTTGTATTGCAGGCTGTCTGGACGGCTCTCATCCACCGAATAAAAATCATATGAAGGAAGCAGATGTACGTGTGTAATGCCCAATTCTTTTAAATGATCTAATCCTGTGCTTAACCCTTCACTGTTTTTTGTACCCGGTTCAGTCAGGCCCAAAAATTTCCCTTTCTGACTGATACCTGAGCTAAGGTGTATACTGGCATCGCGCACATGAAGCTCGTATATGACTGCTGCAGTTTTTTTTGCCGCCACGGATGCAGATAATTCCCTTCTATTTAACATCCATTGTGGAGAACGATCGCTCTCCCACCCTTCGGGATTACTATTCGTTAAGTCTCCGATCATTGCCCTGCGACCGTTAACTCCAACCAGTTTCGCATAAGGGTCCGGCACTTCCTCCAACCATTTTCCATTGATCATCACCCTGAAAACATAAAAAGGTGCATGCGGCGGAGGGATCATTTTCATTGTCCAGGTGCCGTCAACAGATTTTTTCATTTCTGTCGATTGTTCTACACTACCGCCAGATCCGGCGGAGTAGTACAAGATTTCGGCTTTTTCAGCGGTGGGGGCCCAAATTCTAAATTCTCCTTCGGTGCCGTTCAGTCGAAAACCCAGATCCCCCCCGGTATATACAGGGTATCGGCTAAAATCGTGTATCTGTGTTTTTGCCAATGTTTGAATGAATAAAAATGAAAATAATAAAGATAAGTTCCTCATCATAAAAATTTAAACTGAACAACAATTGATTCAATTTACATCAGTAATATAAATAGTCGTCTCCACCACCGTAGTTTTTCAATTCGCTTTATTATATTGCTGCGATCAATGCAAGAAACTAACAATAAATTAAATTGGCGCTTGGGTTTCATTTTTCTGTTAAGTTTAATTATGATGAAAACTAATGGCCAGTCAATTTCTCCACCTGTTGGAGAATACCAGCTTACAGGTGTTATGGAAACTGCATCCGGCTTGAGACTGAACGAAGATTCAACTTTTGATTTTTATTATTCTTACGGAGCGGTTGATCGTGAAGGGCATGGCAAATGGCAGATTAAAAACAACAAACTATTATTAAACAGCGCTCCCAGGCCGGCTTTGGATTTTAAGTTGCTAAACAGCAGGAGAGAACCCGGCAATAAGGTAACATTATCAATTGCCTCCGGGAATACTATGGTTCTATCATATATTCAGTTTCTTATTAATCCCGGAAATAATGAAGAAGTGTTAAAGACAAACAACGATGGTTTAGCGACGACAAACAAAAAACAAATTAATAAAATCGGAATTTTATTCGAACTATGTGCAGACCGGCCAAGCTATTTTGAAAACCTTAATATGGAACATAATTATTTTCAGTTTGGATTTGAATCCTGTATCTGTGAAGTGTTTTTCGTAGACGTAGAACTTGAGATGCGGGATGGCAATTTGTATGGCTCCCACCCTTTGCTGCAACCCAAAATTTATACTTACACCGGCAAACATTAATCAACATCAACTAATATCTCATCTCAGAAATCTAACCATTACCATTATGCAACGCAGAAGATTCATTCAACATACCGCCGCCTCTGTTGCAGCATTATCTTTCCCGGCTATACATTCCTTTGCCCAGCAATCAAAGTATACAACCGCACTGATTGGGTCGGGATGGTGGGGAATGAATATTCTTACTGAAGCGATTAAAGCAGGACGGAGTAAAGTGGTGGCATTATGTGATGTTGATGAAAGGTTTCTTAAACCTGCAGTAGAAAAAGTTAAAGCACTCAACGGCGATGAGCCAAAGATGTACAAAGATTACAGAGAATTGTTGAAAAAAGAAAGACCGCAAATTGTAATTGTCGGCACTCCTGATCACTGGCATGCATTGATAGCCATAGAAGCGATAAAATCCGGCGCGCATGTTTATGTTGAAAAACCCGTTTCGCATACCATCAATGAGGGAAAAGCTATTTTAAGAGCTGCCCGAAATGAAGACCGCATTGTACAGGTAGGAACGCATCGTCGTGTTTCGCCGCATAATATTTCGGGAATGGAATTTTTGAAAGGTGGAAAGGCTGGTAAAATTGGGATGGTGAGAGCATTTGTTCACTATGGTGGTGGTGCTGGAACCAAGGCTCCGGAAATAACCGTTCCTGAAGGTTTAGATTGGAACATGTGGTGTGGCCCTGGTCCGTTAGTGCCATACAACTCAACTTTTCACCCCAAAGGATTCAGATCACATCTTGATTTTGCAAATGGCCAATTAGGAGATTGGGGTATTCACTGGATGGACCAGATATTGTGGTGGACGGATGAAAAAGGTCCAAAGAAAATATTTTCTACTGCAGCAAGGCATATCAGGAACGACAGCACAGATGCACCCGATACACAGGTGGTGAATTATGAATTTGAAAATTTTACTGCCGTTTGGGAACACCGCCTATACGCAGCTAATGAAGCTGAGAAAACTAATCTGGGCTGTTATTTTTACGGTACGGAAGGTACATTTCATATGGGATGGCTCGATGGCTGGACATATTATCCGGTAAACAAAAATCAGCAAATCATCCATCAGGACCCGGTTTTACATACAGTTGATAAACATAACATTCCAGAATTGTGGGCCAACTTCTTAACTTCAATTGAAAAACATCAGTTACCGGTATGCGATATTGAAAAAGGGCATCGGTCAACTACCGCAAGTTTGTTGGGTATGCTTTCATGGAAATTGGGCAGAAGCGTTGATTGGAACCCTGATAAAGAATCGTTCATCAACGACCCGGCTGCAACCAAACTTTTACAACGTGATTACCGCGCACCGTGGTTATACCCAAAAATTTAATCAACCTGAATTTCTTTTTAAAAACTAAACGAAAATTAAGTGATCGCATATAACCCTAAAGACTGGTTCACCTTTATTTTCAGGTTGCATAAGTCGGATACCGTAAGAAGACTTTTTCCAATGATGATTGCAATAGGTGTCTATTCATGGCTAATAGGCTACCTGGAATTAACATATGTCAAACTTTCATCGAAAGATCTCCTTAAGAATCTGACAATATTACACAGCCTGCTCGGTTTTGTAATATCCATGCTGCTGGTTTTCAGAACCAATACTGCGTATGAGCGGTGGTGGGAAGGCAGGAAATTATGGGGAGCACTTGTGAATACCAGCCGGAATCTTGCTATTAAAATCAATGGCATAATTCCATTTACCGATAATGAAGAAAAAAAATTCTTTGCCCGAACTATTCCACTTTTTGCTTTTGTATTAAAAGAGCACTTGCAGGCAGAGCGTACAAGATATAGCCTTGACGAAAAAGATCACCCCGAATTTGGATCTATTGATAAAAACAAACATGTACCAAATCAGGTGGCCAATTTGTTAACCAACAGAATTTATGGATTATATAAAGAAGGAAAAATTGATGGATACGAGCTTCAAACTTTGAGCAGCGAGCTACAATCTTTTACAGACATATGCGGCGCCTGTGAAAGAATTAAAAACACCCCCATCCCTTTTTCATATTCTTTATTTATAAAAAAATTCATATTCTTTTATGTAATGACGATGCCCCTGGGCTTTGTTTTTTCCCTGGGCTACTATATGATCCCGGTGGTTATATTTGTTTTTTATGTACTAACCAGTATTGAAGTTATAGCAGAAGAAATTGAAGATCCATTCGGCATGGATAGCAATGACCTGCCAATGGAAAAAATTGCCACAAATATCCAGATTCATGTCCGGGAAATTTTAAGCTGAAAAAAATCAGGATAAATTGAACAAAATTTGGGTGAGATGAGTTCTATAAAAGTGTTAACGATAATATGACTTGTTAAAGATTTATTACAAAACTATGCTTTATGAATAAACTGAGTTGTGTATTGATTGTTTTGACTCTGTTTTTCTTCTCCTGTACCAAACAGGAAATTGAAAAGGATATGGATAACCCGTTAATCGAATTAGTATACCCTAAAGATATTCCTGCGTTAACTTCCCAGCAGCCATTTTGTGTAAAAGCAATTATTTCAGATAACGCAGGCTTGTCCACGCTGTATTGGGAGGTGATAGACGTAAAGTCAGGTCAGCTTAAGTTAAAAAAGGATTTATCACCTTCATTTGTCAGGAACTTTGTTGTTGATGAAAAAATTATACTGCCTGCGGAACTATCAGGAGAATTTACATACAGAATTACTGTAGGCGATCGAATTGGCAATACCAGTAAAATTACGATACCGTTCTCGGTTAACAATTGAACGAAATAGATGCTGTGCTTAAAGGAAGAGGCTGTATAAAATCATACAGCCTCTTTTTTTTTACAAAACTGGAAAGCAATGGTGCCTTACCCTTAAGGGACATTATAATCGTGCTATTTCCAATTGTAGAATTGCTGAAATCAGTATAAGGGAGCATCTTTCCTTTGCGATATCAATTCCTCAAACCAATTCTGCTGCTGCTGATCTAAGATATTCATCTATTAATTTTTTCTGCATTTCAAAAGGCACAGGTGAATATTCATGAAAATCCATTTTAAACTTCGCTCTTCCCTGTGTCAATGACCTTAAAGAAGAAGAATATCCGTCCAAGTCAGCCAGTGGAACTTTTGCTGAAATTTTTCTAAAATGCCCTTCTGTGTCTATACCTTCTACAATGGCGCGCCTGGTTTGAAGGTCACCCATTACAGCTCCGGTCAGATCATCAGGGCAATATACTTCCACATGCCAGATGGGCTCCAGCAGTTGAGGATCTGCGAGCTGGAAAGCCTGTTTAAATGCCATCATCCCGGCAATTTTAAACGAGATATCATTACTGTCGACCGGATGCATTTTGCCATCATAAATACTCACTCTCACATCGCGAACCTTAGATCCTGTTAATGGCCCTTCATGCATTTTCTCCATTACCCCTTTCAAAATTGAAGGAAGAAAGCGCGTATCAATGGCTCCCCCAACTATGCAATTATAGTAAACAAGTTTACCGCCCCAATCTAAAAGATGATCCTCCCTACCCCTTACCGTCAACCCTTTGGGATCAGGCATTCCTTCGTGCCAGGGTTCAATGCGCATAAATACTTCGCCAAACTGACCTGCACCACCCGATTGTTTTTTATGCCGGTAAGTGGATTCTGCAATCTTCCTGATTGTTTCACGATAAGGAATTTTAGCTTTTGTAAATTTCACCTCAACTTTGTGAAGGTGTTCAATTTTCCACTTGGCAACAGCCAGATGCATGTCGCCTTGAGAGTGCAGCAAAATCTGCCTGAGTTCGGGAGATATTTCGATTTTGATTGTAGGATCTTCTTCCTTCAAAGCATGTAATGCCTGCGATAATTTATCTTCTTCACCTTTTTTCACTGGCTCTATTGCAACAGTAACATTGGCAGAAGGGAAACTGATGGGTTCCAAAGAAAAATTTCGTCCACGGGCGTGAAGGGTGTTATTTACATGAGTGTGTTTAAGTTTTAGTGTTGCTCCAATGTCACCAGCCGCTAATTCTCCAACGGCAGTTCTTCTGTTTCCTTCCACTACAAACAACTGGTTAATTTTTTCAGTTACACCGGTTTCTTCATTCATCAATTCCATCCCGGGTTTTATTATCCCTGAATACACTTTAAAAAAAGACAATTCACCAACATGCGGTTCAGCAGTCGTTTTATAAATAAAAATGCAGATGGGTCCTGAAGCATCACATTTGAGAAAGTCGCCACCAATCGTTTTCTGCGGAGGCATTTCATTGGCACTGGGACAAACATTATCAATAAAACCCATCAAACGGCCACTACCCATATCTTTTTCTGCTGATAAACAAAACACGGGAAAAAGGTCGTGATTAATCAACGACTTTTTCAATCCTTCACGCATTTCGTCTTCATCCAGTTCCCCTTTTTCAAGATAATGTTCCATCAGAGTTTCATCATTTACCGCAACAGCCTCCAGTAATTCCATATGCATTTTTTCTGCCCTTGCTTTTTCGCTTTCAGGAATTTGTTTTTTCTGCGGCTTACCACCGTTTGGTGTAAATACATACATCGTCATTTTGAGCACATCAATTATTGCATTAAATCCATTCCCCACCTCTAAAGGATACTGAACAGGTACAACATTGTTTCCGAAATGCGACTTCGCATCTTTTATCGTTTTTTCATAATCTGCTTTTTCATGATCCAGTTTATTAATGGCGATAATCATGGGTGTTTTAAATTGTTCTGTATAATCCCATATCATATCAGAACCAACTTCCACACCCATTACGGCATTCAGCAGCAAAACACCGGTATCGGCTACACGAAGTGATGAGATAACTTCACCATTAAAATCATCATATCCGGGTGTATCAATAATATTTATCTTATAGCCCCTCCATTTTGTATGCATCAATTTTGAGAAAATAGAATTTCCTCTTTCCTGTTCCAATTCATGATAATCACCGACAGTATTTTTTTCGGCTACAGCACCGCGGCGATTGATAACATTAGCTTCGTAAAGCATACATTCCGCTAAGGTGGTCTTACCGGATCCTGCATGGCCCAGTAAGACAATGTTTTTTACATGAGAAGTATCAAATTCTGGCATGGCAATCGTTTTAACTGATGAACAAATAATAACAGTTCATACCGGTTTGCCAGTTGAAGGAAATAGAGTTGTAGACCACTGCTGATCAATGCAACGACCTGGTAAAAGTACTGGGTTAACCGGAAAATTATTAACTCAAACGGGTTACAAACAAATTGAATTCATCTTTCAGTTCCGACAATGCGTGTTCGAGCCGCTGATATTGATCGTGCAGCGTTTCATGTTTCTGCCAAATATATTCGCCAGTCTGCGGCTGTTGCATTTCTACGCCGGCCACTTTTTCGTGTTCCTTAATAGCGTGCTTGAGGTGATTAATATTCGTCAACTGGATGTCGAACTGATTGTCGTAATGTTCAACCTGGGGAAGTGCAGTTTTACTGATCGGACGAGAAACAACTTCCTGTAGCTTATTTCTGAGTGTTGAGAGTTCTGAGCGGGAATTCCGGAGACTCTCTTTCCAGGAGCTACACTCTCTGGTGAGCTGGGTGAGATCTGTTTGAACCATTGGAAAGCAATTTTAGGTTAAAAAGGAGTGAATAAGAGGGGATTTCCAGTAGCGACGGATCGTTAACTAAATTTAAACTCTTTTTCCTGCAATATCAAATCAGTAATTTTTTTATTCGATTTTGCTTTTTATTTTGGTGATTCCCTAACCAGTTCAGTTCTTACACAGTTTTTCTTTATCAAAATGGGCTTTTTTTTCGTAATTTGACACCCATTACTTGCATATGATTACTGAAGAAAAAAATAAACGCCGCCGGGCTAAATTCCGCAAGGTTTTACCTTTCCTGATCGTAGTGGCTATTGGTGTCGGAATAGTATTTTTCGTTTCCGGTAACGACGGCGCCACAGCTGCTGAAACAGTTCCTGAAGTTGTAGATTACAATTTTCATGTTCGACCAATTCTCTCCGATAGATGTTTTAAATGTCATGGCCCTGATGCGAATGCGCGCGAAGCTAATCTCCGCCTCGATACTGAAGAAGGTGCCTTTGCCGCGTTGGAAGATGATTCACTGAAACACGTGATTGTACCTAATGAAGCTATGAAGTCGGAGTTGTACCTCCGCATTATGGCAGAAGATACAAGTATTTTAATGCCGCCCCCTTCGTCGAATCTAAAACTTAGTCCCACAGAAATTCAGATTATTAAAAAATGGATTGCTCAGGGCGCTAAATACAAGAAACACTGGGCGTTTATTACTCCTGAAAAACCATCAGTCCCAAAACCATCCGGAGCAGACTGGGCAAAGAATGAAATTGACTTATTCATTCTGGAAAAAATGAAAAAGGCCAACTTAAAGCCAAATAAAGAGGCAGACAAAGAGATATTACTGAGAAGAGTTGCCATAGACCTGACAGGTTTGCCGCCAACGCTTGAAATGCAGGATAAATTTTCAAAAGATAATTCCCCTGAAGCATATGACAGAATATTAGATGAGTTAATGAAAAGTCCTCACTACGGGGAGAAAATGGCTATTCCATGGTTAGATCTTGCACGATATGCCGACAGTCATGGCTATCAGGACGATGGCTATCGAACAATGTGGCCATGGAGAGATTGGGTGATCCATGCATTCAATAAAAATTACCCTTACGACCAGTTTGTGACCTGGCAGCTGGCAGGAGATCTTTTACCCAATCCTACTAAAGAACAGTTACTTGCTTCAGGATTTAATAGAAATCACAAAATAACCCAGGAAGGCGGAGTAATAGATGAAGAATACAGGTTGGAATATGTTACTGACAGAACAAATACATTTGGAAAGGCATTTCTTTCTCTCACTTTCGAATGTGCAAAATGCCATGATCATAAATATGATCCAATTGCTCAAAAAGATTACTACAGCACTTTCGCATTTTTTAACCAGGTAAATGAAAAAGGTCTGGTAGGTGATATTGGTTTAGCATCGCTCGCAGATCCTCCCAATATGCAGATTACATCTGAAGATGTGAAAACCATAATGCCTTTTGTAAATAAAACAGACACTGCGGCTGTCATGGTGATGGTGATGAAAGACAGTAGTTTGAAACGGGTGACCAGGGTTTTAAATCGTGGTGTATATGATCAGCCCGGCGATACGGTGCAAATCGGACTACCTGCTGCTATCCTGCCTTTCGACAGCAATATGTATGCGAAAAACCGCCTGGGTCTGGCCCAGTGGCTAACAGATAAGAAAAATCCATTAACGGCGAGGGTATTTGTGAACAGAATCTGGCAGGAAGTTTTTGGCCGCGGTCTGGTAAAATCAATCGGTGATTTTGGAATGCAGGGCGATTTGCCCACCCACCCCGAATTATTGGATTGGCTGGCTACGGATTTCCGGGAAAATGGATGGGATGTAAAAAGATTGATGAAACAAATTGTTTCTTCTGCAACTTATCGCCAATCATCAGCCATCAGTAAAAAGCAAATGGAACGTGATCCCGAAAATAAATGGTATTCTCATTCACCACGTCTACGGCTAAGCGCAGAACTTACGAAAGACCATGTATTGGCATCAAGTGGTTTACTTGTTGAGGATATTGGTGGACCGAGTGTCAAAGGGTACCAACCAAAAGGAATTTGGGAAGCTAGTACGTCCGGTCGTGGCCAGCTTGCCCGCTACGTGCAGGATCACGGCGATAACTTATACAGGCGTGGAATGTATTTTTTCATCAAAAGAACAGCCCCTCCCCCTTCGATGCTGATTTTTGATGCCAGTACGCGCGACCAGTGTGAAGTCAACAGAATCAGAACCAATACCCCATTGCAGGCATTAGTCATGCTTAACGATCCGCAGGTATTGGAGGCATCAAGAGTGTTAGCGCAAAAACTGCAGGAGGAAAAATCAACAGATGAAGAAAAAATAAATGCTGCATTCAGGTTAATTCTATGCAGGACACCTAAAAAAGAAGAATTGAAAATGCTTTCTGACTATTTTCAGACGGAATTAGTTCGGTTTAAAAATGATAAAGAAATTGCGGGGAAATTTGTTAAGGTAGGAGAATATCCTTTTCCGCAAAACAACGATGTATCATATCATGCAGCATTAATGCAGATCATCCACACCCTCTATAACCTGGAAGAAGCTTCCACCAAATCCTGAGTATGAATAATAGTGAATTCAATAAGTTCAGACTTAATACTACCCGCAGGCATTTCTTAACAAAAGCAGGTCTTGGAATCGGCGGAATCGCTTTAGGCTCCCTGATGCTGCCGAATTTATTCGGCAAAAAGGAAGAAGAGGTTTCTCCACTGGAACTGGGTCTGCCACACTTTGCACCCAAAGCGAAACGTATCATATATCTTTTCCAGAATGGTGCCCCATCGCAACTAGAAACATTCGATTATAAACCGAAACTCAATGAAATGCTGGGGCAGGATTTACCAGCTTCAATCCGAATGGGACAAAGGTTAACCGGCATGACTTCCGGCCAATCGAAATTTCCGTTGGTAGGTTCCGCATTTAAATTCAACCAGCATGGACAGTCTGGAGCACATGTAAGCGAGATGTTTCCTAATATGGCTAGGATTGTAGATGATATTTGCATTATTAAAACCATTCATACAGAAGCGATAAATCACGACCCGGCCCTCACTTTTTTTCAAACCGGTGCGCAGCAGGGTAATCGTCCAAGTATGGGAGCATGGATGAGTTATGGGCTTGGCAGCGATAATCAGAATCTGCCGGCTTATTGCGTGCTTTTATCAAGAGGAAGAGGAAACGGACAAGGTGTATACAGTAAATTATGGACCAACGGATTCCTGGATAGCATTCACCAGGGTGTAGTATTCAGCAGTGGTGAAGATCCTGTTCTATATCTCGGCAATCCGGAAGGTCAGGATAAAGTATCGAGAAGAAACATGCTTGATAAATTGGCGGCGCTTAATAATATGTCGTTTGAAAAATTTGGTGATCCTGAAATTCAAACAAAGGTTCAGCAGTACGAAATGTCTTACAGAATGCAAACGGCAGTGCCTGAACTCACTGATCTTTCGAAAGAACCTGACCACATCATAAAAATGTACGGTGCCGATTGTCTTGTTCCTGGTACATACGCTGCAAACTGTTTGCTTGCCCGTAAGCTGTCTGAAGCAGGTACCCGCTTTGTACAACTTTATCACCAGGGTTGGGATCAGCATGGTAACCTGGTTGGCGAAATGCCTTTGCAGGCACAGGATGTAGACAGAGCTTCTGCAGCATTGGTTCAGGATCTTAAACAGCGGGGACTTTTAGATGAAACATTGGTGATCTGGGGTGGAGAATTTGGACGAACCAATTATTGTCAGGGAAATTTATCAAGAGAGAATTATGGTCGCGACCATCATCCAAAATGCTTCAGTATCTGGATGGCAGGTGGCGGTGTAAAACCAGGAATGGTATATGGTGAAACTGATGAATTCGGGTATAATATTGTTAAAGATCCGGTCAGTGTACACGACTTCCATGCCACAGTTCTTCATTTACTGGGAATGAATCATGAACAATTCACATACAGGCATCTGGGCCGCAGATATCGCCTTACCGATGTTGCCGGTAGTATTGTGAAAGGAATTCTGGCATAAAGAATAAATATAATTCGCCTAAACCTTACTATAAAAATCCAGGGATTTCCTGGTGATTGATTACAATGAATACTTACCGTTCCGTATTATCCAATCTGTTATTTCTGTTACAAGGTATTCTTATTTTACTGCTGATATTCCATAACCAACTTACTGTACCTGAATGGCTGAAAGTTGGTGGAAGATTCCACCCGCTTATTCTTCATTTTCCGATCGTATTGATTTTATTTCTGCCGATCATTTTGATATTTAAAAAATCAATCACTGATGAGAAAATAGCTGAAAATCTGTTCGGCTTTTTCCTTTTACACGCAGCATTTTTTGCCACGATCAGCGCATTAAGCGGGATGTTCCTTTCTGCAGATGGAGGTTATGATGAAGAATTATTGCAGCAGCATTTAATTTCAGGATCGGTTGCCGCTATTCTGTGTTTTATTTCATGGATCGTGTATTCGTATAAGTTATTGAACAATAGTTTCCTGAACGTTATCATTATACTGAATTGTGGTACGCTGATACTGGGAAGTCATTACGGCGGTTCGCTTACGCATGGCGAAAATTACCTGGCCGGGGATGAACCTGAGGCTGGTGCCACGGTGAAGAGAATGGCGACAGATAGTTCAGCGATATTCGAAGCCGCTGTTCAGCCTATTCTTGAAGCCAAATGTATTTCCTGTCATAATGAGAAAAAAGCGAAAGGCGATCTCATCATGACAGATGTCGACAAAATGCTGAAGGGCGGAAAAGACGGTGCACTGTGGGTGGCTGGGGACCCATTGAACAGTCATATCATTAAAAGAATTTTACTTGATCCTTCAGAAAAAAAACATATGCCGCCGAAAGGCAAACCTCAATTGACTCCGGAGGAAATAGTTTTTCTTCAGCGGTGGATTGCCAAAGGAGCAGATGTGAAAAAATCATTCAGGGAATATGCTGTGGAAGATAGTTTCAGAGTAATGGCGGCATCGTTTGTACAAACCGGAAGTGATGTAATAACAGATACCACATCTTATTCATTTGGGCCGGCAGATGAAAAAGTGTTGGCGAAACTGGTTAGTCCCTACAGAACTATTTCCCCGCGTTCGAGCCAATCGCCTGCTCTGCATGCTGCTTTTTTTGTAAGACAGAATTATGATCCGAGGCTACTTACAGAAGTTAAACCGGTTAAAACTCAAATCGTAAGCATCAATCTTTCTAATATGCCTGTGAAAGATGACGCATTAAAAGAACTGGCTACTTTCGAAAATCTCGAATACCTGTATCTAAATGGCACCGACATTGAAGGATCGGGATTTGTTGAATTGAAAAAAAATTACAAATTAAAAGCATTGTCTGTTGCCAATACAAAAGTTACTGCAGCAGAGCTTGATCAGCTGGGCTCATTTCCTTCATTGAAAAGGGTTTATATATGGAGCAGTAAAGTGAGCGCTGGTGAAGCAGATGCTTTGCAGAAAAAATATCCAGCGATATACTGGGACAGAGGCTTCGTACCCGACAGTGCAGAAAAATTAAAACTAACGCCTCCTCAACTGGGCAGTAAGGATAAACTGGTAATGAATAAAGGCGAGTCGGTTACGTTGAGGCATCCTTTGCCGGGTGTTGTTATCCGATATACGTTAGATGGTACAGTTCCAGATAGTATCAATTCCCCGGTTTACAGCCAGCAATTACCAATTAACGGACCAACTACTGTAAAAGCAATTGCTGTATTGCCAGGCTGGCATGCAAGTGGGATTTCTGAATATCAATTATTTACCGGCGGGCCCAAACCTGATGATGTAAGATTATTTTATACGCCGGATCCAAAATATTCAGCGCAGGGAGCATTAAGTTTAATTGATAAAGAAAAAGGTGAAACTAATAACAATCTTTTGAACTGGTTGGGATTCAGGGAAAAACCATTTCATGCACTGTTTACATTTAATACACCCACAACATTAAACAGGGTAATATTGAGTATTGCGGATAATCATGGAGGGCATCTGTTTCCTCCGGAGTTTATAACGATAAGAGGTGGTGATGATACAACGAAGCTTGTTCAGATTGGACGGATGGTGCCAGAGCAGCCCCAAAAATATGGCCCAACAAAAATCAAAGCCTACATAGTTGATATCAAACCCGGACAATACAAATACATTAAAATAGAAGCACAAAACGTTTTATCACTTCCCGGCTGGCATAGCGGCAAAAAAAATAAGGGCTGGATTTTTGTTGACGAAGTGTTTTTTGAATAGGTAGCGGGTTACTGGTTGCGGGTTGCGGGTTACTGGTTAAACAGCCAATACAGGTTATAAGTTTTAAGTTATAAAGTTTTACGTTAACACAGTATCCACGATTTACGCTTGAAAGGTCTGTTTACTTCCCACTTCGCATTTCGCACTTCCCACTTCATTCGTATCTTGCACCATTGATTCCTCAGGAAACGATACAGGAAATACAGTCACGTATCGACATCATTAGTGTCGTAGGTGAATTTGTGAAGTTAAAAAGACGGGGAACGAACTTCCTTGGCCTTTGCCCTTTTCATAATGAAAAGAGTCCCTCTTTTACTGTTTCCCCTTCTAAAGAAATCTATAAGTGTTTTGGCTGTGGCCGCAGTGGTAATACCATCAGTTTCCTCATGGAGCATGAAAAGTATTCCTATGTGGAAGCGCTGAAATGGCTGGCCAACAGATATGGCATTGAAATAGTAGAAAGCGAAACGAGTCCTGAATTTAAACAGCAGCAACTTGCAGCAGATAGTCTGTATATCGTCAATCAGTTTGCCCAGCAATTTTTTGCCCGGCAACTTTTTGAAAGTGAAGAAGGTACCGATATCGGTTTGGCTTACCTGAAAGAAAGAGGATTCACAGAAGAAATTATAAAGAAATTTCAGATAGGATATAATCCTGCGGACAGAGATGCTTTTACAAAAGCTGCGATGGCGTCACATTATAATCTTGAAATACTTCAGAAATCAGGTTTAGTACTGGTGCGGGATGAACGGCCATTTGATAATTACCGCGGCAGAATTATTTTCCCGATTCATAACCAGAGTGGAAAAATTTTAGGTTTCGGAGCAAGGATCATTGCAAAAAATGACAAGGCACCCAAATACATCAACACACCAGAAAATGAGATTTATGTAAAAAGCAAAATCCTGTATGGTTCTTATTTTGCCCGACATGCTATTGACAAAGAAAATGAATGCCTATTAGTTGAAGGATATACTGATGTTGTTTCATTGCACCAGGCAGGTATAGAAAATGTTGTAGCATCCGGTGGAACCTCGCTCACACCAGATCAGCTGAGGCTCATAAAAAAATATTCAAATAATCTCACCATCATTTATGATGGCGACAACGCTGGAATTAAAGCGGCCATGCGTGGGCTTGATCTTGCAATAGAAGAAGGATTGCAGGTAAAACTGGTATTGATACCAGATAAGGAAGATCCGGATTCCTATGTTCATAAAATTGGAGCGGAAGCTTTCCGCTCATTCATTCAGACCAATAAAAAGGATGTCATTCTTTTCCAGGTTGAAGCATCATTAAAAGATATCGGAAACGACAGTGCTAAAAAAGCAGCGTTGGTGAATCAGATTGCTGAAACCATTTCGAGGCTGAATAAGGCAGAAGATTTTACACGGCAGCAGGATTATATACAGCGAAGTGCGTCATTGATGAAAATTGATGAAGCAGGTCTTACCACACTTGTCAACCAGTTTATCAGGGAAAGAATAAGTAAGGAAGAGAAAAAATCAGGTGATAAGAATCAGAGTAAAGACAGAGATCAAAACAATCAAATCCAGCATCCTTCTCCGCCGGATTCGGGCAATGATACACTGCAATTACTCTTCCGTGACGAAATGCAGGAGCGGGCGATGGTTCGTTCATTAATCGAATTTGGTACAAGGCCCTGGAATGAAGAAAAAACTGTTGCAGATTTTTTGTCTGATGAAATCGAAACGAATGGATTACCCGATTTGCTGGATAATAAACAGCTGGTAAAAATTATTGAACAATATCAGGAATGGTATAAAGATGGCATAGAACCCGGGCCGAAGAATTTTCTTTACCATGAAATCCCCGAGATCTCAAAATTGTCGATTGAATTAATGGATACCGTGTATGAAATAAGCCCAAAGTGGAAAGAGTTTTACGAAGGACCTCTCCCCTCCCGCGAAGAACTGTACAAGCAGGAAGTGTTTTCCTGTATTACCTATCTCAAGCTTCGCAAAATAAAAAGAATGATTGTGGAAAACCAGCAGGATATGGAAAAAAATCCTAACAGCGAAGAATTAATGACCCTGCTTCAAACTCATCTCCACCTGAAAGAACTTGAAGTTGACTTAACCCGCCAGACGGGTACTGTCATTCTTAAATAAGTTATCCGCTTATTATACACAAATCTGCCACATTTCTGGAATCAAAGGTTTTATTGATCGTTCAAAGTATCACTTTTATATATTCGCATCAAACGATTTATTATGAAAAGGGTGATGGCACTATTTTTTATTATTGTTATTCCTTTTACACTACTTGCTTTAAAATCCGATTTATTTAAAAGGTCAAAAGAGGATTCAATGCCCAAACCCAACGTTTTTATACTGACAGATATTTCGAATGAGCCAGACGATGAAGAATCGATGGTGAGATTTCTGGTTTACGCGAATGAATTTGATGTTGAAGGAATTGTGGCCACTACATCAACCTGGTTGAAAAAAAACACGAGAGAAGATCTGATTCGTCGCCAGCTGGATGCATACGCAAAGGTGCAACCGAACCTGTCACATCACGCAAAAGGATATCCCAGTTTCGAAGATTTAATAAATGTAGTGGCTACCGGCCAAACCGGATATGGAATGGCAGCAGTAGGCAAAGGTAAAACCACCGTGGGATCGAAGCTTCTATTAAAAGCTGCAGACACCTCGCCGTTACCATTATGGGTATGCGTTTGGGGAGGGGCTAATACATTGGCGCAGGCACTGTTTGACGCAAAGGAAACCAGGACTGCGGCAGCATTTCAATCTCTGATAAAAAAATTAAGGGTGTATTCCATCTCCGATCAGGATGACGCAGGATACTGGTTGAGAAAAGAATTTCCCGAATTATTTTATATCGTCTCACCCAGTTCAACAGATTCAAAGGAATATTATCGCGCCACCTGGACAGGCATCAGCGGTGACAGATGGTATAAAAACGGGCCACGATACAAATTTGAAATGGTTGATAATCCGTGGCTCGAATCAAATATACGCGTCAATCATGGGCCTCTCGGTGAACTATACCCGAAACTTGAATATATTATGGAAGGTGACACTCCGTCTTTCCTCGGTCTTATTAATAATGGCCTGGGATGGATTGAAAATCCTTCATATGGCGGCTGGGGTGGCCGTTACTTATTTTATAAATACTATGGAGAAAGCAGGGCCAGCTGGACTAATAATATGGACAGCCGTGATTGCATTACATTAGATAATGGAACAACGGAATGCAGTGATCCGGCAACAATATGGCGGTGGAGAGAAGATTTCCAGAATGATTTTGCCGCGAGAATGGATTGGTGCATTCAACAGGACTATAAAAATGCAAATCATAATCCTGTAGCTATTGTGAATGATGATCAAACAAAAAATATCATCTTCCATAAAATTTCTTCTGGCGGGAGCTTTACACTCAGTGCAGGAAAATCCACTGATCCTGATGGTAATTCATTACAATTTAAATGGTTTATTTATAGAGAGGCGGGAAATGGAAATGCAACACTCAGCAGCGAAACAGGCGCTACCACAGTGTTTACGGCAACACCTTCAAAACAGGAACAAAATATTCATGTAGTTCTAAAGGTTGAAGACAATGGAAGCCCTAAACTGGTAAGCTACAGAAGGATTGTATTTAATGTGCCCGCTACAAATTAATGATACGTAGACATATTTGAAATCATAAAGAAAATAAGAATTATATATGGAATGGATGGATACAGCGATTGCTCTGATTTCATTAATCGCACTGGAAGTAATTTTAGGGATAGACAATATCATTTTTATCTCAATTTTATCTGACAAGCTTCCGGAGAATCAACGCGCCAAGCTTCGTTTATGGGGAATCGGACTGGCAATGGTAATGAGGTTGGTATTATTAGCGGTGATTGCGTGGATAATGAAATTGGAAAAAACAATTTTCAGTATACGTAATATTGATATCAGTGGGAAGGATATAATTCTGCTGCTGGGAGGTTTATTTCTTATCTATAAGAGTACCAAAGAAATCTATGCAAAAACGGAAGAGCACACCGTTCAAGTTCCTGGAAAAGGTAAACCTGCAACTTTTAAAAATCTACTTATAGAAGTGCTGATACTTGATATGGTTTTTTCCATCGATTCAATTATTACAGCTGTTGGTATGGTTGATGAATTGTGGATTATGTATGTGGCAGTTGTTGTTACTGTTATAATCATGTTAGTCGCTGCCGGTCCAATCAGCAGGTTCATCAGCAAACACCCTTCATTTAAAATTCTTGCTTTATGTTTTTTGATGATGATAGGTGTGGCACTTGTTGCAGAAGGATTAGATTTCAAAATTCCAAAAGGTTATATTTATTTCTCAATGGCATTTGCATTTATTGTAGATATCATTCAGATGAGGACAATTAAACCGCCTAAAACTAATCAGGTAAAAGATGAATCATGATCATTTGTCTCAATAAAAAACTACCGGTATTAATGTTTTTCTTTGTGTTTGTTACAGGACTGATTTCAGGTTCCATGGCATATGCGCAGGTTGTT
>JANPJC010000310.1:0-10686 GCA_031425315.1 Chitinophagales bacterium | reverse complement strand
CCAATCGCTTTCCATGCATCTTCCATTTTATTTTCAGGTACAAAAATCCTTCTTATAGCTGTACACTTCTGGCCTGCTTTTACTGTCATTTCTTTTCTCACCTCCCTGATAAAAATATCCCATTCAATACTTCCGGGATCCACCTCTTCTCCCAGCACAATACAGTTTAAAGAATCTGCTTCCATATTAAACGGAACATTTTCTTTGAGGATATTCGGATGCGATTTTAGTTTTAACCCTGTAACTGCCGAGCCGGTAAAAGTCACCACATCCTGAGATGAAGTGTAGTCAAGGATAGATCCCGCACTGCCGCAAAGAAGTTGTAACGCTCCCTCCGGAAGAATGCCCGATTTGATGATTTCTCTTACAACAGCTTCAGTAAGATATGATGTGACCGTTGCCGGTTTTACTATTGCAGGCAACCCCGCCAGCCAGTTCACTGCACATTTCTCCAGCATACCCCATACAGGGAAATTGAACGCGTTAATATGAATCGCTGTTCCTTCTTTTGGAACAAGAATATGTTGACCAATAAATTGCTGACCTTTACTAAGGATATTTGATTCGCCTTCAACACAGTACATTTCATCCGGAAACTTTCGTCTTAAAGATGCGTAAGAAAATAAATTGCCAATACCACCTTCAATATCTATCCAGCCATCAGCCCTTGTTGCGCCGCTTTGATAATTCAGTTCGTAAAAAATCTCTTTCCTTTCATTAAGATACCCGGCCAACGCTTTTATCATACGCCCCCTTTCATGAAAGGTCATTTTCCGCAGATTACGATTACCTGCCGTTCTTGCATATTCAACAACTGATTTAAAATCCAGGCCTTCCGTTGACGCATAACCGATAACACGCCCGTCAACGGCGTTATATAATGCAGTTCCATCTCCATCACCGGTTACCCATTCGTTCAATATAAAATTTCCCAGTTTTTCCATCGGCAGGTTTTAATCCTCTGTCTAAATTAAGCACTTTATATACAGTTCAAATCATTGATGCTAATGGTACACACAAAAAAAGGACAATTTGGGAATTGTCCTTTTAGAAATTCTTTCAGCCTAACTATTGAAGAAAACTGATAACACTATTCTTGTTCTCCTGCGGCCAGGTATTTCATTTTTTTATCAATCTCTTTTACAAGATGATCAAAAATATCGTCAATTCCCCCAACGCCCTGCAGTTCTATAACCTTTTCCTGTTCCCTGTAATGTGCGGCAACCGGCAAAGTATCTCTCAAATAAACATCAAGTCTTTTTCTTTGAATAAATTCATCAGCATCGTCACTGCGACCCGACGTTTTTGCACGATTCACAAGCCGGCTGATCAGTTCATCTTCGGGCACCTGTAATGCTATCACCAAACCGATTGCAGTTTTTTTGAGATGGAGTAACTTGTCGAGTGCTTCCGCCTGAGCTGTGGTGCGGGGAAATCCGTCAAACAAAAACCCATTAACCCCCTTATTGGCATCCAACGCTGAGCTGATCATCCCTATTACCACTTCGTCGGGTACAAGATGTCCCTTGTCCATTATTTTCTTAGCTTCCAAACCTAATGCGGTTTTATTTGCAATTTCGGATCTCAATAAATCGCCGGTTGACAAATGCTTAAGCCCGTATTTCGCTATCAATTTTTCTGATTGCGTTCCTTTACCACTGCCGGGAGGACCGAAGAGAATTAAGTTAAACATATTCTATTTCTATAATTTGTAACAAGGGTTTCAAATATAGGGGTAAAAAGAGAATGTTAAAACAAATTGATGAAAAGCTTTTGTCAGAAATACGTCAAACCACCACAACCCTGCAGGCGTATATTTGTTAAGAAGAATAGGAGCATAATCGTTTAATATGAAAAAAAATCTTATCTGGCTGTTTGCAATTGCTTTTTTGAGCGTGCAATGCAGTTATTCACAGAACGCTGTAAAAAAAGACAAAATGGAAGACAATGCAAAAAAAAATCCGGTGTTCTCTAAAACTGATACCAGCAAAGTTGAAATACCGGATGATCAGTGGAAAAATATTTTATCGCCTGAAGTATTTCAAATCGGAAGAATGAAAGGCACTGAGAGGCCATGGACGAGTAAGTATGAGAAGTTCAATGAAAAAGGAACGTACTATTGTGCGGCTTGTGGAAATGCTTTATTTCAAAGCGATACGAAGTTTGATAGCGGTTGCGGATGGCCGAGTTTTTATCAGCCGATTTCTAAAACAAGTATCTTATACCTGCAGGACAATACTCTCGGCATGACAAGAACAGAAGTACAATGTGGAAGATGCAAGTCGCACCTTGGCCATGTATTCGATGATGGTCCGCCACCTACCGGATTACGGTATTGCATAAATGGAGTGATACTTGATTTCGATAAGGCTCAGGAAACAGAGAAAAAATATAAAAAAGATAAAGGTTAAAAAAAAGGGTGCTGGAAAACAGCACCCCTTTTTTTACAAATCTATTTTGCCTGATCCATTTCCAGATTAATTACAATATCCACATCTTTAGCTACTACTAAACCTCCAGCTTCAACTGCTCTGTCCCATTTAAGGTTGTAGTCAAATCGGTTAATTGTTGTTTTGGCTTTGAAACCAGCCTTTACACCTCTTCCGGTGTTGAGGCTTCCACCATAGCTAACATCAAACACCACAGGTGTTGTAATGTCCCTGATGGTAAGATTACCGCTCAGTTGGTATTTTTTATTGCCGAGAGATTTCATTGAAGTGCTAACAAATTTCATTTGAGGAAAAGTGGCTGCATTGAAAAAGTCATCGCTTTTCAAATGATTATCCCTTCTTTCATTGTCAGTATTTACGCTGTTCACATCAACTGTGAAGTTGACTACAGCATCTGAAAAATCCTCTTTTGCATTTTCCACTGTACCATCGAAGATTCTGAAACTACCTTCCACTTCCGATACAGACATGTGTGTCACCACAAATTTTACATTGGAATGACCCTTATCAACGGTCCACTTGGTAGCCTGAGCATTAGCAAAATAGAATGAGCTCATCATTACAAAAGATAAAATTGCTTTGAGCGAGTTTTGGTACATGTTGATTTATTTTAACGTTTAAACACTAAATTAGAATATTTCTTACTTCCAGTGATAGTTCTGTGAATAAGATGCTAAAGCGAAACAAATCTTTCACCGTCAAAGAAAATATATATCAAACCAAATTTTATTTACATTTCAATTTAAACTCCTGCTTATGCTTATAAAGAAGAGCATTTCTTTCTTCTTATTTCTTGTTTTTGTTACCTGTATTGAAGTCCGATCTCAAAAAATTCCCTTATCAGGTTTTTCGTCATGGAAACCAAGAATGATTGGTCCGGCAGGTATGAGTGGCCGGATTACGAGTGTAGATGCGCTGCCCAGTGATCCAAATACCATTTTATTGGGATCTGCTTCAGGAGGTGTATGGAAAACTACTAACGGAGGCGCAAATTGGACTCCGTTATTTGATTCGCAACCTATTCAGAACATTGGATCAGTAGCCATTCAATATTCCAATCCTTCTGTTCTATGGGCAGGTACGGGAGAGGGAAATCCCCGCAATTCGATCAATATCGGGGAGGGCATATATAAATCATTGAATGGAGGGAAAGACTGGGTGAAGATGGGCCTTGAAAAAACACGGAACATCCATCGCATAATTGTACATCCCAATGAGCCGAATACCGTTTATGCAGGGGCGATAGGTAACCCTTATGGAGTACACCCGGAAAGAGGCGTATTTAAAACAACTGATGGTGGGGAGAGCTGGAAAAAAATATTGTACACAAACGACACCTCCGGTGTAGCGGACATGATTATGGATCCCTCCAATCCGGAAAAACTGCTGGTGGGGATGTGGCAACACAAGCGGACACCCTGGAGTTTTACCAGCGGAGGGAACGGAAGCGGATTATTTATGAGTTTGGATGGTGGCAAAAATTGGAAAAAACTCGGTGTAAAAGAGGGATTGCCGGAGGGTAATTATGGACGTATTGGCCTGGCCGCATCAAAGAGTAATCCTAAAAGGATTTATGCATTAATAGAATCGCAAAAAAACGGTTTGTACCGCACCGATGATGGCGGCTATACCTGGGAGCTGATCAACGAAAATAAACAGTGGGTCACCAACAGACCGTTCTATTTCCAGGAGATTGCATGTGATCCGCAGAATGACAACAGGCTTTGGTTGATATACCAGATGGTTGCTGTTAGTGAAGACGGAGGTACAAATTTTAAAGTGGTGTTGCCTTATAACGGTATACATCCAGATCATCATGCATTCTGGATAAACCCTAATGATCCCAATTTTATTATCGATGGAAATGATGGTGGCATAGGTATAACCCGTGATCGCGGTAAATCATGGCAGTTTGACGATAAGATACCTGTAGGGCAATTCTATCATATAAATGTGGACAATGAACTGCCTTACAATGTAATGGGTGGTATGCAGGATAATGGCAGCTGGAGAGGCCCGGCATATACCTGGGTGAATGAGGGAATCAGAAACTATAACTGGCAAAATCTGAGCAGCGGTGATGGTTTTGATGTAATGCCAGATGCAGCGGATGCCACATGGGTCTATACGATGGCGCAGGAAGGATACTTGTCAAGATATAATACAGAAACCGGAGAATCATGGTTCATTAAGCCCCCGGACCCTGATGTAAAAACATTTCTTCGATTTAACTGGAACGCCGCAATTGCGCAGGATCCGTTTGATCCTTCGACCATTTATTATGGCAGTCAGTTCCTGCATAAGAGCGCCAACAAAGGGGCATCATGGGATATCATATCGCCCGATCTTACCACCAATGATTCAGCAAAAATTGATCAGCGTAACAATGGGGGATTATCTATCGACATAACAGGTGCCGAAAACTTTTGTACAATTCTGGCCATAGAACCATCAACAAAAGAAAAAGGTGTGATATGGATTGGCAGTGATGACGGGAATGTGCAATTAACGAGGGATGGCGGAAAGAGCTGGACAAATTTCATGGGTAAAATTCCAGGTATGCCTGCCGGTTGTTGGGTGCCACAAATCAGGGCCTCCAAACATAGCGCAGGTGAAGCATTTGTTGTGTGTAATGATTATCGCCGCGCTGACTTCTCCCCATACATATTTCGTACCTCTGACTACGGAAAAACGTGGACCAGGCTAGTTGATGAGAAAAAGGTGAAAGGTTATGCATTGTGTGTATTACAGGATCCTGCCGAGCCCAATCTGATTTTTGTCGGCACAGAACATGGTCTTTGGGTTTCAACCGACAATGGTATAAATTTCGAACAGTGGAAAAACAATTATCCCTCTGTTTCAACTTATGATCTGGCCATCCAGGAACGCGACGCTGATCTCGTTATAGCAACATTCGGAAGAGCAATATGGATACTGGATAATATCCTTCCATTAAGAAAAATTGCAGGTGCGAAAAATAACTTTAAAGATCCGTTTGTTTTCTTCCCTTCTGTAAACGCAGTACTGGCGCAATACAAAAATGCTCCTGGATATGAATGGAGTACTTATGGTTTGTGGGAAGCAGAAAATAAACAATATGGTGCGGCAGTGTCATGGTATGTTGATCCCAAAATAACAGATACATCAAAAAACAAAAAGATTACCGATACCCTGTGGGTAAATGTATTCAATGAGCGAAATGAAAAAATAAGAACGCTGCAATGGAAAACAGATACCGGATTTAACAGGAGATACTGGTACCTCGATGAAAAAGGATACAGGTCGCCCGGTTCCGAAAAACCAAAAGAAGGTGGTGCTGAGCCATCAGGAAATACCGTGATGAGTGGAAAATATAAACTGGTGGCAAGGTTCAAAAACTATATTGACTCAACATCGATAAATGTACTCGATGATCCGCGACTTGGAAATAGAAATGAAGTAAAGAAAGCGCAGGCAGACTTACAGCAGAAGTTGTATTTGACTGCTGATAAATTAACTGCCGGAATAGACAATTTAAACGCCGCCGACGCCACAACAAAAAAAATTGCTGAAGCATACAAAGGAAATATAAGCGCTGAATCGACAGCATTATTAAAATTGAATGCTGCAATGCAGGATTCAATTAAAGCTATCAACGCTTATTTAAAAGGGAAATCAGAAACCCGGCAGGGTTATGGACAGGTACCGCAATTTACGGTTTTAGGGGAGTTCAGAAATGCACGTGAGAGTATAACCGCCAAGCAGGTTGCTCCAGGCCCGCAGGAACAAAGGCTTGTGGAAAGGGCGGCTAAAGTAATGGATGATGCAATTGCAAGGATCAATAAATTTTTAGAAGGGTCCTGGAAAAATTTCAAAGCAGAAGCAGAAAAAACGAAACCGGATTTCTTTGTTCAGAATTAAAACAGGGAGCATCATCTGTAAGTTGGTACACCCGACCTGGAAAATAGTAATGGTTTTGTGATGGGTGCCGTGTATTTTTGTTTCATGGAAAGGATAACAGAACAATCAAGCATGGAAGCAGAAGGTATCAATATTGTTCCTCAACTTTCAAATCTCTCAGCAACGCTTATTGGCTCTGAGATTGTAAGAATGAATGGAGAGATCAAAGAAAAAATAAAGTCGGGCGATAAGATTTTCAACTATACGATTGGTGATTTTGATCCTTCATTATTTCCGATTCCAAATGAACTGGAAGAAGAAATTATTTACGCATACAGAAAGCACTACACTAACTATCCTTTAGGCGAAGGTGAATTGGATCTTCGACAGTCGGTATTAAAATTTATCAGCGACAGAGAACAGCTATCATATAAGCCGGAAGAAATTTTAATTGCAGGAGGGGGCAGGCCGCTGATTTATACAATTTACAGGGCAATTGTTGACAAGGGAGAAAAAGTGATTTATGCTGTTCCGTCCTGGAACAACAATCACTATGTTCATTTTGTAGAAGGTACACACTGCGCGATTGAAACGACTGCAGAAAACAACTTCATGCCCACAGCTGAAGAAATTAAAGTTCATATTAAAGATGCAGTATTACTGGCCCTATGTTCTCCATTAAATCCAACAGGAACTACATTTTCTAAAAACCAGCTCGAAGAAATCTGCCATCTTGTTATTGAAGAAAATGCACGCAGGAAAACCGGAGAAAAAAAATTATACGTTTTATTTGATCAGATCTACTGGCAGCTTACGTTTGGTGCTACAGCGCATTTTAATCCAGTTACATTAGCTCCATCTATAAGACCATATACTATTTTTGTTGATGGCATCAGTAAATGTTTTGCCGCCACCGGTGTGCGTTTGGGCTGGGCAATGGGTCCGGAAATAATCATCAGTAAAATGAAGGCTATCCTTTCGCACCTTGGTGCCTGGAGTCCCTTGCCTGAACAAAAAGCCACTGCAAAATATCTTCTTCAAAAAGGGTCAGTTGATCAATATCTGAAAATTTTTAAAGCCGGTTTACTTGAAAGGCTTCAAAAAATTTTCCTTGGATTTCAACAGATGAAAAAAGATGGATTCCCGGTAGACGCCATTGCACCACAGGCTGCCATTTATCTCACTGTAAAAATTGATGCAACGGGAAAAACCACACCCGAAGGTGTGTTGCTTGAGAAACAGGCTGACGTTACTGCCTATCTGTTAAACGAAGCCAAACTTGCAATTGTACCTTTTTCTGCTTTTGGATCCCCTCATTCTTCACCCTGGTACAGGCTGAGTGTAGGTACCGTGAAAATCGAAGAATTGCATGAAATGTTTGGTAAGTTCAAAGAAGCTTTAAAGAAGTTATCGTGATTTAATATCGATTACTTGGATTGAGAGAAATTCAAACGCAGGCATTCTTTTGTGCAACTGATGGTTAAATTCACAACATAAAAAAACCCCGGCTTACGTCAGGGGTTTTGAAAATTCTTTTTTATCTGGCATTAATTCATGTTACAGAGGAAGATAAAAGGCTTCATTTCCTTTTCTTTAAGCGCGGCTAAAATAATCTTCCTGTCATGAAATATTTTATATTTATTCAGATCAATAATTTCATGTGACACACAAATATTATCAAAAGATTCAACATTGAACAACAGCGCATTGAGGCGTTCAACTTCACGCTCAATCGCATGTTCACTCATGTACTCGTCTTTTAATAGTACCAGCAGATCTCTGTTGGGACTCTTCATACTTAAAGGATTTAGCTAATAACCGACCATACCTTTTTTACTCGGACATCCGCAATTACTTTTTTTAGAAGCAGAGCAGGACGTAGCCGAAATTGCTACTATAATTACAATAAAAAACAGAACTAATTTCAGGTTTTTCATGAGATCAAATCTTAAAAATCATAGAGCTGGATTCGTAAAATAAAGTATTTTCCAACAAAATGTCAACTCTTGATTAAATTTTGGAAAAATATTAAGGATTTCAGTAAAAATACGGTCGCTCCTTTGAATTTTCCACAAAAAGTACTGATTGCTCCTCTTGACTGGGGCCTCGGGCACACAACCCGTTGCATTTCAATCATTCGTTACTTGCAGCAAAAAAGTTGCCAAATATTTATCGCAGCTAACAAACAACAAACGATTCTCCTGCAACAGGAATTGCATAACATCACGTTTCTTTCATTGGAAGGCTATAATATCTCCTACCCGAAAGAAGGACGCAATTTCGCTTTAAATATTGCTTTACAAGTTCCTGGCCTTTTACTTTCTATCCATCGGGAGAATCGATGGCTAAAGCAAAAGCAGGTCGAGTTTGACTTTGACCTTATTATCAGCGATAACCGTTATGGCATGTTCCATTCAAAGATCTTTTCAATAATTATAACTCATCAGTTGGGAATTCGTTCAGGCATATCAAAAAAAACTGATCATTTTATCAATCGCTGGAATCACAAATGGATTGAAAAGTTCGATCAATGTTGGGTGCCCGACGTCAATCAAATATTTACATTGGCTGGTGAATTGTCTCATCCGGCTACCATACCTGGAAATGTTAAATTCATCGGGCCATTGAGTCGTTTTGACGCTGGCGCCAAAAATGAGGCTGACTACATCCTCGTTGTAATTTCGGGACCAGAGCCGCAACGCAGTATTTTTGAGCATTTGATTCTGAATCAGGTTAAATCCCTAAATGAGAAAGTTATAATAATCAGGGGGCTTCCAGGTGAAAGCCCGAAACCTGACACAGATGGCAGTGTTGAAATGCACAATCATCTTCCAACTGCGGAATTTGAAACCCTATTAAAAAACGCCCGAACTATTATATGCCGCGCAGGTTATTCCAGCATAATGGATCTCATTTTACTCGGCAAAAGGGCGATACTTGTACCTACACCTGGCCAAACAGAGCAGGAATATCTGGCAGAACATTTACATACCAATCATTTTTTTTATACAATTAGTCAATCGGAATTTAATCTGGAAAAAAATATTGAGGAAGCAAGGCATTTTCCGTTTCAACAGCTTGATATCTCTTTTGATGGATTTAAAAAAGCGATTGATGATTTATTTGTGAGTCAGAGGTTATAGTTTTAGTTCATTCTATCTGCGGTTTACTTTCCGGTTTCTTGTTTTGTAGTAGTGTATCTATCCCGGAAACAATAAAGAACATAAAACTGTTAAGCGAAAAGCAATGATAAGTTTTATTCAGAATGTTATTCAACATTTAACCGCAAATGATTAATCAACTTTAATTGAATATATCATGAATGACTTTGTAATCAATTGAAAAAATAATTATTGAAATCTACGACTAAAGCTCATCTCGCAGTATTTTTTGCAAACCTGATATTTGGGGTGAATTTCAGTATGGTGAAATACATCACGCCATCGGTAATAAAACCCTTTGGATTAAATGTCGTTCGCGTGTTGGTAACATCACTCCTGTTATGGATCATGTATGTTGTACAACCTAAAGGTGAGAAAATCAGAAAAGAAGATTTCAAATTGTTATTACTGTGTGCGCTTACCGGTGTAACCACAAATCAACTGCTCTTCATAAAAGGTTTGTCGATGACTTATTCGACACATGCTTCCCTCTTGATTTTATCCACTCCATTGCTGATTACAGTAATGGCATTTGCCGTATTAAAAGAAACACTATCATGGCTGCGCATAGCTGGACTGATTTGTGGTATCAGCGGTGCAATGATTTTAATTCTGTCTGGCACAAAAAGCGGGACTGGTAACCAGGTTTTATTGGGAGACATTTTTGTTTTCTTAAATGCTATTTCATATTCGTTCTATTTTATACTCGTGAAGCCATTGCTATTAAGATATACACCCATTCAAATTTTAAGATGGGTTTTTACTCTAGGTGGATTAATGATTTTACCATTTGGCTGGACCGAATTTACTGATACTTCATGGGAGGTATTTACAGGACTGCACTGGGCGTCACTTGCGTTTGTAGTGCTGGGAGCAACGTTCCTGGCTTATCATTTAAACATCTATGGTCTTGGCCATCTCAAAGCATCATCGACGGGAACATACATTTATATCCAACCTTTTTTTGCAGCGCTGGTTGCTATTTTGTTTCTGAATGAACCAATCACTATCGACAAACTTATATCAGCGTTGTTGATTTTTGCTGGTGTTTTCCTGGTCAATAAAAAATAATCATCAGCACTATCATTCTCTTGTCAATTTTTACCAGTGATGTTAACTGGTATCAATTATTGTTTACGATTTTGATTTAATTTCAATTCACATTTCAGCAACAGACTTTAGCGGATCTAATTACA